>JARYGW010000191.1:0-11362 GCA_033792295.1 Allobosea sp. | reverse complement strand
ACTGGACCGGTCAACTGCTCATCAGGAGGATCCAGATGTCGTTGCAGACCCGTCTTGCCGAACTCGAGCGCAAGCATCGCCAACTTGAGGATGCGCTGGCTCAAGCCGTGGCGAGCCCCTCCTCGAGCGACCTCAGCGTCGCCGAGCTGAAGCGGAAGAAGTTGCAACTAAAGGATGAGATCCAGCGTGTACGGCAGACGATGCCGTCGCCAACCTTGCACTGAACGAGAAGACAGCGTCAGTCCACGGCGCATTATCCGATGCGGAATCGAACCGGCCCTCTCGGGGGCTGGTTCTTTTTTTGGACTCGTGGAACCTTTCCCCAGTGGTTCCGTTGAAACGGGGCGCTTCAGCACGGGAAGGCGGATATGGGCATCATCTGGACCATCATCATCGGCTTCATCGCCGGCATCATCGCGAAATTCATCACTCCCGGCTCCAACGAGCCGTCCGGTTTCGTCCTGACGACGATCCTCGGCATCATCGGTGCCTTCGTGGCGACTTATCTCGGCCAGTCCCTTGGCTGGTACGCCCCCGGTCAAGGGGCGGGGCTGGTGGGCGCAATCGTCGGCGCCGTCATCGTCCTGTTGGTTTGGGCGATGATCAGTGGACGTCGCAGTTCCGTCTGACACCGGATTTTGTCTTGTCGCATTTTCTTCACGCGAACCGGTATCCACTTCGCTCGAAAATGCTTTCTCGATCGACCACGAAGAAGGAGTGCCTGTCGTGAGCAATGATGGCAACAGCAGCGGTTTTCCGTCGATGACAGCCCTGCTCGGGCTTCTCGCCGTCGCCGGCTACCAGCATCGCGACCAGATCGCGGACTGGTTCCGCAACAATGTGAGCGGCGGCCAGGATGCTCCGCAGCCTGGCGCCGGCCAGCCGACTGCGGTTCCGAGCCAGCAGCAGGGCGGAGGCGGCCTTCTCGGCAGCCTGGGCGGCCTGCTCGGCGCCGGTGGCGCGGGCGCGATCCTGAACAGCGGCCTTGGCGAGCTGGTCGATCGCTTCAACCAGTCCGGGCAGGGCGACAAGGCCAATTCCTGGGTCGGCACCGGCCCGAATCAGGATGTGGCGCCCGGCGATCTCGAGCAGGCGCTCGGGCCGGAGGTGCTCGACGCCATCGCGAAGCAGACCGGCCTCTCGCGCGAGGATCTGCTGGCTCGGCTCTCCAAGGTCCTGCCCGACGCCGTCGATCGCTATACGCCCGGTGGCAACCTCAGCGGCGCGAGGGGCTGAGCAGCCCCTCAGGTCGCGCGATTTTGTGACGATGGCGCGGGCTATAGCATCGGACCGAAAAGTGGACTCCACTTTTCGGAATGATCCGATGCTATATGCATGAGGTAGATCGTCGTTATCGCGTCCGATTAGGACGCGCGATGATCTAGAGGGTTCGCGCCATTTCGCGCAGGCGGAACTTCTGGATCTTGCCTGTCGAGGTCTTCGGAATCTCGGTGAGGACCACGGTGCGCGGGCATTTGAACGAAGCCAGATGCTCCTTGCACCAGGCGATGAGCTCGGCTTCGTTTGCGAGCGTGCCCGGTTTCAGTTCGACGAAGGCACAGGGGCTTTCGCCCCATTTGTCGTCGGGCTTCGCCACGACGGCTGCTGCCTGCACCGCCGGATGCTTGTAGAGAGCGTCCTCGACCTCGATGGACGAGATGTTCTCACCGCCGGAGATGATGATGTCCTTCGAGCGGTCCTTGAGCTGGATGTACCCATCCGGATAGCGCACGCCGAGATCACCGGTGTGGAACCAGCCTCCGGCGAAGGCGGCGCCGGTCGATCTCGGATTCTTCAGGTAGCCCTTCATCACGACATTGCCGCGCATCATCACCTCGCCGAGGGACTGGCCGTCGCGCGGGACGGGCTGCATCGTCTCGGGATTGAGCACGTCGAGGCCTTCGAGCGCCGGGTAGCGCACGCCCTGGCGCGCCTTCTTGGCCGCCTGCTCCACGGGGGAGAGCCGATCCCAGTCGTCGTTCCACTCGTTGACGACGGAAGGGCCGTAGCACTCGGTCAGACCGTAGAGATGGGTCACCTCGAAACCGGCCTGCTTCATACCGGCGAGCACGGCCTCGGGCGGGGGAGCCGCGGCGGTGAAGAAGGATACCTTCTGCGGGAAGTCGCGGCGCTCCTCCGCGGAAGCGTTGAGCAAGGTCGACATCACGATCGGCGCGCCGCAGAGATGTGTCACGCCATGGTCTGCGAGCGCATCGTACATCGCCTGGGCGCGGACCTGGCGCAGGCAGACATGGGTGCCGGCGACGATCGAGATCGTCCAGGGGAAGCACCAGCCGTTGCAGTGGAACATCGGCAGCGTCCAGAGATAGACCGGATGGCGGCCGAGATTGCCGGTGATGACGTTGGAGGTGGCGAGCAGGTTGGCACCGCGGTGGTGATAGACCACGCCCTTGGGATCGCCGGTCGTGCCGGAGGTGTAGTTCAACGCGATGGCATCCCATTCGTCACCGGGCATCTGCCAGTCGAAATCGGGGTCGCCGCTCGCGAGGAAGTCCTCGTATTCGATGCCGCCGAGGCGTTCGCCCTGCCCGTCATAGACCGGGTCGTCATAGTCGATGACCAGCGGCTTCGCCTTGCAGAGCGCCAGCGCCTCCTTGATCGTCTTCGAGAATTCGCGGTCGGTGATCAGCACCTTGGCCTCGCCATGATCGAGCGAGAAGGCGATGATCGCGGCGTCGAGCCGCGTGTTGAGCGTATTGAGGACCGCGCCGGCCATCGGCACACCGTAATGGCATTCGAGCATTGCCGGCGTGTTCGGCAGCATCGCGGCGACAGTGTCGTTCTTGCCGATGCCATGCCGGGCCAGTGCCGAGGCGAGGCGGCGTACGCGGGCATAGAATTCGGCATAGGAGCGCCGCAGCGGGCCGTGGACGATCGCGGTGTGGTTCGGGAAGATGGCGGCGGCGCGCTCAAGGAAGGTCAGCGGCGTCAGCGGCTGGTGATTGGCCGGGTTGCGATCGAGATCGGTATCGTAAGCCGAAAGGGTCATGGTTGCGCCTTCTGCCGGAACGTGAGCGCAGCCTTAGCGGCCGGCGCCTGCGCAGGTAAATCCATCCTTTCTTCCGATGCGGCGCAATCGCGCGGCCATTGCTCAAGCGAAGAGGTGCAGTCCGCGCAGGCCATCGAAGACGAGCTTCAGCCCGACGAGCAGCAGCAGCCAGTAGATATAGGTGTAGAAGCGCTCGGCCGGCACACGCCGCACCAGCCAGACGCCGGCGAAGGTCGCGGCGACGGCCACCGGCAGGAGCGTCGCCGAGGCGGTCAGGTTCTGGGTGCTGAACTGGCCGAGCGCGACATAGGGGATGACCTTCACCAGGTTCATCGCGGCGAAGAAGATCGCGCCGGTGCCGACGAAGACGGCCGGCGGCAGCTTCTGCGGCATGACGTAGATCTGGAAGGGCGGGCCGCCGGCATGGGCGACCATGCTGGTGAAGCCGCAGACGAAGCCCCAGAGGCTGCCCGCGCCCCAGCGCGCCCGGGTGATAACGGCCGCGCTCTTGCCGTCGCTCAGCATGCGGCGCAGCGCAAAGCCGATCGAGATCAGGCCGACGGCGAGCCCGACCGCGGCATCCGAAACCTTCGCGGCCAGAAGATAGCCGGCCAGCACGCCGATGATCGCTCCAGGCGCCAGCGTTGCGAGGTTGCGAAGGTCGAATTCGCGGCGATAGGACCAGACGGTCACCACATCCTGCGCAATCAGCAGCGGCAGCATGATCGCAGCCGCCGCCACGGGCGAGACGACCAGCGCCATCAGCGGCAGCGACAGCAGCCCCAAACCCGCAAAGCCGCCCTTCGACAGCCCCATCAGGATGACGGCCGGCACCATGGCGGCGAAGAAGGCGGTGTCGAACGTCATCGGGCCGGATTCTGCGGAAGGGGCGGGTGGGCGAAAGTCTGAGATCGCGATGCTTGCGTCAGGCGGGCGGAATGCGCAGGGTTCCCGGCAAAACCGCCTCGCGAACCGCCGGCCCGCCCGCGAGGCTTTAGGACGAAACCCGGCGAAGAGGAACGCTTCCGATGAATGCCCCTCATGCGGCCCCCGCGGCCTCACCCTCGGCCTATCGCGAAATCTATGCCCGCTGGCAGGCCGATCCGGACTCCTACTGGCTGGAGGTCGCCGGGAGCATCGACTGGATCAAGCCGCCCAAGCGGGCTTTCGACGCGGCGGCCGGGATCTATGGCCGCTGGTTTCCCGATGCGACCTGCAACACCTGCTTCAACGCGCTCGACCGTCATGTCCGCGACGGACGCGGCGAGCAGGTCGCGCTGATCTACGACAGCCCTGTCACCGGAGCGAAGGCCCAATATACCTATGCGCAGATGCTCGACGAGGTCGCGACGCTGGCCGCCGTGCTGCAGGATCTCGGTGTCGGCAAGGGCGACCGCGTCATCGTCTACATGCCGATGGTGCCGGAGGCCGTCTTCGCCATGCTGGCCTGCGCCCGCATCGGCGCGGTGCATTCGGTGGTGTTCGGCGGCTTCGCGGCCAAGGAGCTGGCGACGCGCATCGACGACGCCGAGCCCAAGGTGATCCTGAGCGCGACCTGCGGCATCGAGCCGACGCGCGTGGTCGAATACAAGCCGCTGCTCGACGGCGCGATCGAGATGGCGAGGCACAAGCCCGAAGCCTGCGTGATCCTGCAGCGGCCGCAGGCCGACGCCTCGATGCATGTGACCCGCGACAGGAACTGGCGCACGCTGATGGCGGCGGCGAGGGCTGCGGGACGCGAGGCGGAGTGCGTCGAGGTCGCGGCGACCGACCCGCTCTACATCCTCTACACCTCAGGCACGACAGGCCGGCCGAAAGGCGTGGTGCGCGACAATGGTGGCCACATGGTCGTGCTCAAGGCGACGATGGACCAGCTCTTCGACGTGAAGCCGGGCGAGGTGATGTTCACTGCCTCCGATGTCGGCTGGGTCGTCGGCCACGGCTACATCGTCTATGCGCCGCTGATCCAGGGCGCGACCAGCGTGCTTTACGAGGGTAAGCCGGTCGGAACGCCCGATCCCGGCGCCTTCTGGCGGGTCATCGCCGAGCATGGCGTCAAGGTGCTGTTCACCGCTCCGACAGCCTTCCGTGCCATCCGCAAGGAGGATCCCGAGGGCCGTCATCTCGCGGAGTATGATCTCTCGCGCTTCAGGGCCCTGTTCCTCGCCGGCGAGCGGGCCGACCCCGAGACGCTGAAATGGGCCGAAGATCTGCTGAAGGTGCCGGTGATCGACCATTGGTGGCAGACCGAGAGCGGCTCGCCGATCGTCGGCAATCCGATGGGGCTCGGCCTGCTGCCGGTGAAGCACGGCTCGCCCACAGTCCCGCTGCCGGGCTGGGACGTGCAGTGCCTTGACGAGGGCGGCCATCCGGTGAAGCCCGGCACGATGGGCGCCATCGTGCTGAAGCTGCCGCTGCCGCCCGGGGCGCTACCGACGCTCTGGAACGACGACGAGCGCTTCAAGGAAGCGTATCTCGCGTCCTACCCCGGCTATTACAACACCTCGGATGCCGGCTTCATCGACGCGGACGGCTATGTCTTCATCATGGGCCGCACCGACGATATCATCAACGTCGCCGGACACCGGCTCTCGACCGGTGGTATGGAGGAGGTGCTGGCGGCGCATCCGGCGGTGGCGGAATGCGCCGTGGTCGGCATCCATGATCCGCTCAAGGGCGAGCAGCCTTGCGGTTTCGTCGTGCTGAAGTCCGGCGTGACGCAATCTCCGGTTGAGGTCGAGAAGGAGCTGGTCGCGCTGGTGCGCGAGCGGATCGGCCCGGTGGCGGCCTTCAAGCTCGCTCTGACGGTCAATCGGTTGCCGAAGACGCGCTCGGGCAAGATCCTCAGGGCGACGATGAAGAAGATCGCCGATGGGGAGGACTACGCCGTGCCGGCGACGATCGAGGATGTCGGCGTGCTCGACGAGATTGGCACAGCGCTGAAGGGGCGGGGGCTCGGATAAAAGGCCCCGGCGTCATTCTGGGGCGGCGTGGCGCGCCGACCCGAGACGTTTTGGAAAGAGATGCTCGGGCCAAGCCCGAGCATGATGTCGCGAGCGGGCCTCAGCCCTCGTCGTCCTCGTCGGCCGGCCGCTTGAGCTGCTTGAGCTTGGCGAAGACGGAATCGACATCGATCTCCGCTTCCTCTTCGCGCTTCGGCCGGCTCATGTCGGCGAAGGGCTGGGTCTCGGCGTGTGGCGCCTCGGGAGCGGTGGTCTCCTCGGCCGAGAGCAGGGTCGAGCCGGCTTCGGCCAGGGCGGCCGGGCGATCCTTGGCGGCGCGGGCGACCTCGAAATCGAGATCGATCTGCGAGCACAGGCCGAGGCTGACCGGATCGATCGGCGTGAGCTGCTGGGCGTTCCAGTGGGTGCGTTCGCGGATCTGCGCGATGGTCGACTTGGTCGTGCCGATCAAGCGGATAATCTGCGCGTCCTTGAGCTCGGGATGGTTGCGCAGCAGCCAGAGAATGGCGTTCGGCCGATCCTGGCGCTTCGAGACCGGGGTGTAGCGCGGGCCCTTGGTGCGCTTGATCTCCGGCACCTTCACCTTGCGCTCGGCGAGGCGCAGGTGGTGGTTCGGATTCTTGGCGGCGCGCTCGAGCTCCTCGCGGGTGAGCTGGCCGGAGGTGATCGGGTCGAGGCCCTTGATGCCGGCCGCCACCTCGCCGTCGGCAATGCCGCGCACTTCGAGCGGGTGCAGCTTGCAGAACTCGGCGATCTGCTCGAAGGTCAGCGAGGTGTTCTCGACCAGCCAGACCGCGGTGGCCTTGGGCATCAGCGGGGTTTGTGACACGGGCGTCTCCTGAAATGCCCTGGCGCCGTCGAAAGGCTCGGCAGGGCAGGGTCGCGGACAAAAGCTCTCATGCGCCGACCGGCCTCCCGGCCGGCCATCCAAATCATCGACGATGAGCAGGATGGCGCGCCTTATAGGCGAGGGCGTGGCCAGTGTCCATGAAAAGCGTGAGGCGGATCGATGTTCCCTGACATCCCGGACAAGCCGTGAAACGGCGCCGATCCGGGATCCATGTCGGGGCATTTCCACCAGAGATTCAGGCAGTCGTCCCGGGCCCCCGTCGTTCGCCCGGGAAGACGGTCACACCGTCAGCACGATCTTGCCGATATGGGCGCTCGACTCCATCAGACGGTGCGCTTCGGCTGCCTCGACCAGCGGGAAGGTCGCGTTGATCTGCGGCTTGCAGCGCCCGGCCTCCAGCAATGGCCACACCTTCTCCTGTAGTTCGGCGGCGATGGCGGCCTTCTCGGCGACGGTGCGAGGGCGCAGGGTCGAGCCGGTATGGGTCAGACGCTTCAGCATGAGGCGGCTGAAATTGACCGTCGCCTTGGGACCGTTGAGGAAAGCGATCTGGACGATGCGGCCCTGATCCGCGGCAGCCTCGTAGTTGCGGTCGATATAGTCGCCGCCGACCATGTCGAGGATCAGGTTTACGCCCCTCCCGTCCGTGGCCGCCTTAGCTGCCGCGACGAAGTCCTCTGCGCGGTAGTTGATGGCATGGTCGGCGCCGAGTTCGCGGCAGGCGCGGCATTTCTCATCGGAGCCTGCGGTCGCGAGCACCGTCGCGCCGAAGGCCTTGGCGAGCTGGATCGCCGTGGTACCGATGCCGGAAGAGCCGCCATGGACGAGGAAGCTCTCGCCGGTCTGCAGCCGCCCGCGCTGAAAGACATTGGTCCAGACGGTGAAATAGGTCTCGGGGATGGCGCCGGCTTCGGTCGGAGACAACCCTTTCGGCGCCGGCAGCGCATTGCTCTCATGCACGACGGTGTATTGGGCATAGCCGCCGCCGGCGACGAGGCCACAGACCTTGTCCCCGATCGCGAAGCGCTTCGCGCCCTCGCCGAGCGCGACGACGGTGCCGGCGATCTCGAGGCCGGGAATATCGGAGGCGCCCGGCGGCGGATTGTACCCGCCCTGGCGCTGCAGAACGTCGGGCCGGTTGACCCCGGCGGCGGCGACCGCGACCAGGATTTCGCCTGCGCCTGGCTGCGGGACGGGGCGGGTCTCCGGCTTCAGCACCTCGGGGCCGCCGGGTGTGCTGATGCCGATCGCGGTCATCGTCTGGGGAATGGCGGTCATGGCTTCTCCTCGCGCGACATGTTGCGGCGCAGCTTGGCTATGCGGGTCAGAGATGTTTAGCCTGCCCCGTCGTGTTTGATGAGATGCGAGGCTGCGATGTCGCTATTCCCGGAGGATGACCGCCCGAAGCCAAAGAACGTGCATGAGGTCGGACAGGATCTGTCGATGCTGTCGCTGGAAGAGATCGAGGAGAGGATCGCCTTGCTGAAGGCCGAAATCGAGCGGCTGGCCGCGGCGCGAGCGGGCAAGAGTGCCTCGCGCGCCGCAGCCGACGCCTTTTTTCGTCGGCCTGCCTGAAAAGGCGCGAGGGAAGGCGCCCTGTTAAGGGGGCATTAAAGATTCCAAAGTATGAATCTGAGCATCCAGTTTGTCTGGATGTCGAGTGGCTCCTGCCTACTCTGTTTGACGCCTCCCTGTTGACCTCAACGAGCCGCCCTTGGCGGCTCTTTTTTTTGTCTCGGCTGTGGAGGAGGGGGCTGGGCCGCCTTGTTCTCGCCACAGCCTTCTACCTCCGTTAAGGTTAACGACATCCTACCGACACCCAACATCGTTAACGGCGCTATCCTTGCGATGTCGGAGGCATAGTTCGCGTGGCGTTTCAGAGGCGCACGCGATTGTGCCGATGGGAGACACCGCATGAACGACGCCCAGTTGCTCGAACCGCAGTCGCAGGAGGGAGCCATCTCCTTTGCGCGCGGCTTCGTTCGGTCCGAGGCCTTCATGACGCTGTTCCGCGAGGGCATGGGGCTGGTCGAGCAGACCGCGGCCTATCTCGATGGCGAAGGACGCAAGGAATCGGCGGCGTTGCCGCGCGAGGTCGCGCTGACCTATGCCACCGAGAGCATGCGCCTGACGACGCGGCTGATGCAGATCGCCTCCTGGCTCCTGGTTCAGCGGGCCGTGGCGGAGGGCGAGATGACGGCCGAGCAGGCGCGGACCGAGCACAGCAAGGTGAAGATCGGCGATCCGATGATCCCGCCGGCCGAGCATGTCGTCGCCCGGTTGCCGGAACGCCTGCGCGAGCTGATGGCCCATTCGCTGCGGCTGCAGGCGCGCATCCGCCATCTCGAAGAGCAGATGTCGGGCAGCGCGCCGCTGCCGGCCAATGCGAACCCCGTGCAGGATCAGCTTGCCAGCCTGCAAGCGCGGCTCGGCCTGGGGCGTTAAGCCCCGGCCGGCCGTTCCACGATCCGGACAACAAAAAACCCGGCCTCGCAGCCGGGTTTTCGCATTCTCGAGAGGAAGCGGCCTTGCGGCCGCCTCGACTCACTTCTTGCCGATCGCGCCCAGGCCGCCGAAGCGGGAGTTGAAGCGCGAGACGCGGCCGCCGCGATCCATCAGCTGCTGCGAGCCGCCGGTCCAGGCCGGATGGGTCTTGGGGTCGATGTCGAGGTTCAGCGTGTCGCCTTCCTTGCCGTAGGTCGAACGCGTCATGTACTCGGTGCCATCGGTCATGACGACCTTGATGGTGTGGTAGTCGGGGTGGATGCCGGTCTTGGCCATGGCGAAATCCTCGAAACTCATAAAACGGGCGTGTCGACAAGCAGGCGGGCCTGCCCGGCCCGTCGAAAGAATTCGGATGAGCCTGTCGTGAAGTCGCGTGCACATATCGCAGACGCAGGCGCAGTGCAAGTTTGACGAGGCGGAAGCCGCCTGCGGCGATGCGGCATTTGCCAAGGCGCGCCCGATCGGCTTTGAGCGGTGTTGAAGATTGCTATCCTTCCAAATGACGCGCCCGCATGCGCGTGATCGCAGGAGTTTCAGCGCGTGGCCGAAACCGAGGGCAAGACCAGCAAGGCACGGCCCGATTTCCGTTCGCTCGCCACTTTCTGGCCCTATGCCCGCGCGCAGAAGCGGCGGATCGCCGCGGCGCTGGTCGCGCTCGTCGTCGCCTCGCTGGCGACGCTGGTGCTGCCGGTCGCGGTGCGGCGGGTCATCGATGTCGGCTTCGCCGGCGGGGAGAGGCAGCTCGCGAACAGCTATTTCATCCTGCTGATCGGCGTCGTCGCCGTGCTGGCGCTGGCAAGTTCGGCGCGATTCTATCTGGTGATGACGGTCGGCGAGCGCATCGTCGCCTCGCTGCGCGCCGACGTTTTCCGGCATCTGACGCGGCTCGAGCCCGCCTTCTTCGATTCGAGCAAGGCGGGCGATCTCGTCTCGCGGCTCACCGCCGATACGACGCAGATCAAGTCGACCTTCGCCTCCACCGCCTCGATCGCGCTGCGCAACGCCATCATGGCGCTTGGCGCGCTCGGCCTGATGGTGGCGACGAGTCCGCGGCTCTCTGCCATCGTCATCGGCGTCATTCCGCTGATCGTGATTCCCCTGGTGATGTCCGGCCGTTCGGTCAGGCGTCGGGCGCGGGCGGCACAGGACCGGCTGGCCGATGCCTCGGCCTTCGCAGCGGAAGCCGTAGGCGCCGTTCGCACCATGCAGTCCTTCGGCGCGGCGCGGCAGACAGCGGCGCGGTTCGAGGCCGCTTCCGATGAGGCTTACGCCGCTTCGCGCGGGGCGACCGCCTCGCGAGCGCTGCTCTCGGGCGTCGCGATCTTCCTGGTCTCGGCCAGCGTCGTCTGCGTGCTCTGGACCGGGGCGACCGAGGTCTTCGACGGACGGATGACCGGCGGGCGGCTGTCGCAATTCATCCTCTATGCGGTGCTGGCGGCCAGCTCGCTCGGCCAGCTTTCGGAGGTCTATGGCGATATCAGCGCTGCGGCCGGCGCTTCCGGCCGCCTTGGCGAGATCCTGGCGATGAAGCCTGCCATTGCCGCGCCGCCACATCCAAAGCCGATGCCGGACCCCTCGCTCGGCGAACTCGCCTTCGAGGACGTCTCGTTCAGCTATCCGGGGCGGGATGCCGCGGCGTTGCATCATCTGAGTTTCTCGATCAGGCCGGGTGAGCGCATCGCGCTGGTCGGCCCTTCGGGAGCGGGCAAGAGCACGGTGCTGCAACTGGCGCTGCGCTTCTACGACCCGCAGGGCGGGCGCGTCATGGTCGACGGCGTGGCCGGGCCGGAGGCTGATCCGGAGGTGTGGCGCGAACGCTTCGCATTGGTGCCGCAGGAGCCGACGGTGTTCGGTGTCTCGGTTCGGGACAACATCGCCTATGGCCGGCCGGACGCCACGCAGGCCGAGGTCGAGCAGGCCGCACGACTGGCGGCCGCAGACGGCTTCGTCCGGGAGCTGCCACAGGGCTATGACCCGATCGTCGGCGAGCGCGGCGTGACGCTCTCAGGCGGGCAGAGGCAGCGGCTCGCCATC
>JARYGW010000190.1:6991-11377 GCA_033792295.1 Allobosea sp. | reverse complement strand
TGGCATATCTGCATCGACGATACCGGCGACCTGCTCTGCTTCTTCGCCCCGGCAGACGCATCCTGAAGCGGATGGCTTGGCGTCTCCCCCCATGGCCCTGTAAGAGGCGGCAAGCTCAAACCGCCCGGACACCATGACCGCTCTCGACGACCTCCTCACCGTGCGTGACCTGCTGCGCTTCGCCGTCTCGCGCTTCAATGCGGCGGGCCTGAGCTTCGGCCACGGTACCACCAACGCGCTCGACGAGGCCGCTTTCCTGCTGCTGGAGGCGCTGAAGCTGCCGGTGGACGACATCAATCCCTGGCTCGAGGCGCGGCTGACCCATGAGGAGCGCGCGCACCTGCTCGACCTCATCGACAAGCGGGTGACCACACGCAAGCCCGCCGCCTATCTCGTCGGACGCGCCTATATCCATGGTCTCGGCTTCCGGGTCGACGAGCGCGTCATCGTCCCGCGCTCCTATATCGGCGAGATACTGATGCGCGGAGTCCTCGAAACGGAAGGGCTCGGCCTCGTGCCGGAGCCGGAGGCGATCGGCCGCGTGCTCGACCTCTGCACCGGCTCCGCCTGCCTCGCCATCATCGCCGCCGGGCGCTTCCCGCATGCCGAGGTCGACGCCGTCGAGCTTTCGCCGGCCGCGCTCGCGGTCGCCCGCCTCAACGTCGCGGACTACGATCTCGAAGACCGCGTCCATCTCTTCGAGGGCGACCTGTTCGCGCCGCTGAAAGGGCAGCGCTACGATCTCATCATCGCCAACCCGCCCTATGTCACCGCGGAAGAGGTCGCGGCCTTCCCGCCGGAGTACGGCAGCGAACCGCAGATGGCGCATATCGCCGGCGCCGACGGGCTCGACATCACGCGCCGTATCCTGGCTGAGGCACGCAGCCACCTGAACCCGGGCGGCGCGCTGGTCTGCGAGGTCGGTACCGGGCGCGAGGCGCTCGAAACCGAATTCGACCTGCCCTTCACCTGGCTCGATACCGAGGAGAGCGAGGGCGAGGTCTTCTGGATCGACGCGGCCAGCTTGCCGCGCTGAGTTGGCGGGCAGCAACGCTCAGCGCATAAAATGCAGCGTGCGGAAGCGGCTGCGGAAGGCGGCCACGTCCTTCGCCACCGCCTCGGCCGGGCGCGAACCGCTCAGCCCCTCGGCGATATAGCCCGCCAGCTCCGGCATGTCGGCCGCCGTCATGCCGAAACGCACGATCTCGGGCGTGCCGAGCCTGAGCCCGTTCACGTCACCCTCCACGGCCGGCAGCGGCAAGCCGATACCGCAAGACAGAATGTTGACGGCGCGCAGCTTCTTCGCCGCCGCCTGCCCGCCGCCATAGGAAGCCGCCTCGATCGCGAACTGGTGCGAGGTGGTCATGCCCCGGTCGCGGGCGAAGACCGGCACCTGCCGTTCACCGAGCGCTTCGGCCAGCGCCTTCGCCGTCTTCGCCATCTCCTGCGCATAGGCGCGTCCATAGGCCTTCCAGTCGAGCAGCGAGACGGCGAGCGCCGCCGATTTCGCCGCGTCGAAATTGGCGGTCAGTCCCGGATAGGCGATGGCGTCGAGCCTCTTCGCAATCCCGGCGTCATTGGTCAGGATCAGGCCGGACGGCGGGCCGCCGAGGCTCTTATAGGTACTCATCGTCATCAGGTGAGCGCCCTCCTCCAGCGGCTGCTGCCAGCCATGGCCGGCGATCATGCCGGACATATGCGCCGCATCGAACAGCACTAGCGCACCGATCTCGTCGGCGATGGCGCGGATCTCGCGGATCGGATGCGGGAAGAGATTGAGGCTGCCGCCGATCGAGATCAGCTTCGGCCGTAGGCGCAGCGCATCGGCTCTGAGCCTCTCGACATCGACGGTGTAGTGCACCGGATCGATCGGCGCCGGGTGGGTGACGATGCCGTAGAGCCCGGCCGCACCCGCGCCATGATGGGTGACATGGCCACCGATCTCGGGCGGCGGCGCGATGATGCAGTCGCCGGCCTTCCCCGCCACCATGAAGGCGTAGAGATTGGCGATGGCGCCGGACGGCACGCGAATCTCGGCATATTTTGCGCCGAAGACCTCCGCGGCAAGCTCGGCCGCGATCACCTCGATCTGCTCGATCGCCTCCAGCCCCATCTCGTATTTGTCGCCGGGATAGCCGAGCGAGGGGCGCGCCCCGATCCCGGCCGAGAGCAGTGCCTCGGCCTTGGGATTCATGACATTGGTGGCGGGGTTGAGGTTGACGCAGTCGCGCTCATGGATGGCGCGGTTCTCGGCGGTCAGCGCCGCGACCCTCTGCGCGATCGCGTCGAGCGGCTGGCCCGCCGTCTCGCCGGCGATCCGCTGGACGTAATCCTCGCTCGCCTGCGGCACCCAATCGCGCCGTCCCAGTGCCGTCATCGCTTCCCTCCAGAACTGTCCCGTCAGAACCTTGCTATAACAACGGTTTGCCCGGCTGCGCGCAAATGAGTATTGCTGCGCGGGAGCCTGAGTAAATCTCAACCTCGGCCCGGAGTCCGACCTTGCCCGTCAAGCCGCCGCGCCCGCGCCTGCCGCCGCTCAATGCGCTGCGCGCCTTCGAGGCCGCGGCCCGGCTGGAAAGCTTCGCCAAGACGGCCGAGGAACTCGCCGTGACGGCGGGCGCCGTCACACAGCATATCCGGCAGCTCGAGGCGACGCTGGGCTTCCGGCTCTTCAGGCGGATGCCGCAAGGTGTCGCTCTCACCGATGCGGCGCGCGAGGCGCTGCCGAAACTGACGCGCGGCTTCGACCTGCTCGGCCAGGCGGTACAGACGCTGCGCGATGGCGAGCCGCACCGGCCGCTCGCCATCGCCGCCCTGCCCTGCATCGCCCAGCTCTGGCTGTCGCCGCGCCTCGGCCGCCTGCAGCACGCCTTTCCGGAACTGCAGATCTCCGTCTCGGCGATGGAGGAGCCGCCGGATTCTCTCCGCGATGCCTACGATCTGTCGCTGTTCTATCGGGACATCGTGGCGGAACCATCCGCGCTGCGCATCGGCCCCGACGCGATCCTGCCCGTCTGCGCCCCGGCGCTGGCCGAAAAGCTGGCATCGCCAGCCGATCTCGCCCGGTGGACGCTGCTGCACGATGCCGTCTGGCGCGGTGACTGGGCGCGCTGGCTCGCCGCCGCAGCGCCGGAGGCGAAGGTCGATCCGGCTCGCGGCCCGGCCTTCTCGCTCTACAGTCTGGCTCTGGATGCCGCGCTCTCCGGCTCCGGCATCCTCATGGGACGGATGAGCCTCGTCGCGTCCTACCTCGCTGCCGGCCGGTTGACCGCGCCTTTCGACCGAGCCGTTCCAACGCCGGACAGGCTCACCCTGACGCCCGCCACCAACGCCGGCGCGCATGCGCTCCGGATCGAGGTGATGGAATGGCTTGCTGCGTCGGCGCACGCCGATCAGATATAGGCGCCGCAGCCGGCTTCGAGAATCTGGTCCATCGAGCGCGACGGCTCCGCACAGCCGGCCTCACCCACGACCTTGGCCGGCACGCCCGCCACGGTCTTGTTGCGCGGCACCGAAGCCAGCACGACGGAACCCGCGGCGACGCGGCTGCACTGGCCGACCTCGATATTGCCGAGGATCTTCGCGCCGGCGCCGATCAGCACGCCCTTGCGGATCTTGGGATGGCGATCGCCGCCCTGCTTGCCCGTGCCACCGAGCGTGACGCTGTGCAGCATCGAGACATCGTCCTCGATCACCGCGGTCTCGCCGACGACGAGGCCGGTCGCGTGGTCGAGGAAGATGCCCTTGCCGATCCGGGCGGCCGGGTTGATGTCGGTCTGGAAGATTTCAGAGGCGCGCGACTGCAGATAGAGCGCGAAATCGCGCCGGTCCCGCTTCCACAACCAATGCGCCAGCCGGTGGCACTGCAGCGCGTGGAAGCCCTTGAAGTAGAGCACCGGCTCGAGCACGCGGTAGCAGGCCGGATCGCGGTCGAGCACCGCCATGACGTCGGCGCGCATGCCGGGGCCGATCGTTTCGTCATCGGCCATGGCCTCGGCAAAGGCCTGCTCGATGAGATCGGATGTCACCGCCTGATGGCCGAGCCTGACCGCGACGCGATGCGCCACGGCGCATTCGAAGCTCGGCTGGTTGAGCACCGAGGCGACGATGAGCGTGCCGAGCGCTGGCTCGGCGGCGACGGCGGCCTCGGCCTCGGCTCGCAGGCGAGACCAGACGGGATCCAGCCGGTCGAGGCCGGTTGCGGGATCGCGAGCTTCCACGGCGGAGCGCCCTGACGGCATGATCGTTCTCCGGAAAGGGTGGTCGGCAGGAGGAGAGACTAGCCGCAAGCCGGTGGCGGCATCAAAGACTCAAGCCGGACGCAATTGAATCGAAAAGCGAGGCAGCGGATTCAGTTTTCCAAGGAACGTCGACAACACATTGGCG
>JARYGW010000190.1:0-6981 GCA_033792295.1 Allobosea sp. | reverse complement strand
GCTTTTTCCAGACTGCCTCAATTCGGTCCGGAGATTCTCACAAACGCGCGAGAAAGTCGAGGACCGCCTGCTTGTGGCTCTTGTCGCCGACTGCGAGATTATGGTCGCGCCCCTCGATCGCGAAGGATTCCGCGCCGGGAATGAGCTTCGCCAGCGCGGGGCCGGAACCGGAAACGTCGTCCTTGGTGCCGACGCTGATCAGGGTCGGCACCGCGATCCGGCCGACCTGCTCGGCGCTCAGCGTCTGGCGCGAGCCGCGGATGCAGGCGGCAAGCGCCCTCAGATCGCTCTTCGTCTGCTCGGCGAAAGCGCGGAACATGCGCTGCATCGGGTCGGTCAGCACAGCGAGAGACGGCGCCTCCATCGCATCGGCGATGCCGATCGGCAGGCCGACGCCCTCGACCAGATGGATGCCGAGCCCGCCGAGCAGCAGCGCATCGAGCCGCTGCGGATGCGCCAGCGCCAGATGCGCGGAGATGCGCGCGCCCATCGAATAGCCCATCACCGCCGCGCGCGGTATGTCGAGATGGTCCATCAGCCTGCGGACATCCTCGGCCATGATCTGCGAGGAATAGGCGGCCGGGTCGTAGAGCTTCTCGCTCTCGCCATGGCCGCGATCGTCGAGCGCGACGACGCGGTAGCCGGCATGGGTCAGCGACTTGGTCCACTGGGTGTTGACCCAGTTGATGACATGGCTGGAGGCGAAGCCGTGGACCAGCACCACGGTCTGGTGCCGCGGCGTCTCGCCGGTGGGCGCGAGGTCGATATAGGCGATCCTCACGCCGTCGGAGGAAAAGCTCTGCATGGGTCCTGTCGTGGATATCCGTCTGTCTGAGCTGCTCTCCCTGCCATGCCGATGCGGCTTTGGGTAGCCGCGCCGACGCGGCTTGCTTATGAACGACGGCCATGACCGAACCCGCCGCAGCCGCCGCCTCCACACCGATCCCGGCCCCAGCCACTTCGAGCGGTCGCATCCAGCTCGTCGACCTCGCCCGCGGCATCGCGCTGCTGGCGATGTTCGTCTTCCATTTCGCCTATGATCTCTCGAATTTCGGGCTGATCGAGACCGACATCGCCTTCGAGCCGGGCTGGCGGCTGTTCGCGCGCTGCATCGCCGGCTCCTTCCTCGTCATCGTCGGATTCAGCCTCGTGCTGGCGACGCGCAAGGGCCTGAACCGTTCCGCCTTCCTGAAGCGGCTCGCCATGGTCGTGGCCGCCGCCGCCGCGGTGACGATCGGCACCTTCTTCGCGGTGCGCGACAACTTCATCTTCTTCGGCATTCTGCACCATGTCGCGCTGGCGAGCGTGCTCGCCCTACCGTTCCTGCGGCTGCCGATCGTCCTCGTCGTCCTCGCGGCGGTCATCGCCTTTGCCCTGCCGGCCTTCGTCGACCTTCCGCTGCTCGACCAGCCCTGGGCGGTCTGGCTCGGCTTCTCGCATGCACCGATCCAGACGGCGGATTTCGTGCCGGTCTTCCCGTGGTTCGGCTGCGTCCTCACCGGCATCGTGCTCGCGCGCCTCGTCCTGCCACGCCTCGACGGGACGGCCGCGGCGGGCTGGCGCCCGGGCTCGCGGCCAGCCCGAATCATCTGCTGGGGCGGGCGCCACAGCCTGCTCGTCTACCTCGTCCATCAGCCGCTCTTCATCGGCCTCATCATGCTGGCGACCCAGGTCGTCACCCCGCTTTCGCCGGACGAGCGAGCCTTTCGCGGCGAGTGCCAGCGCAGCTGCACCGGTCCGTCGCTCTCCGGCCAGGCCTGCCAGGAGATCTGCTCCTGCACCGTGGACGGGCTCAAGCGCGAGAATCTCTGGCAGAAGGCGCTCGCCAACACGCTCTCATCCGAGGAAAGCGCCCGCATGACCCGCCTGGCGCAGGCCTGCCTGCGCGGGCCGTGAGGGAGCCCCGGTCTGCCGAGCACGCCGCTGAGACAAATCGCTCCGGTGCCGGTGCCCAACAGCCTCTGGAATCTCGCTGCGTGTCGGGATAGGTTGCGCGCGAATTCCAGCTTTGAAGAGCGAAGAGCCATGGCCGCGACCGGCATTCCGCATTTCCAGAACGATCCCGGCGTCGCCGTCATCCATATCGGCGCGCGCGAGTTCATGTGCATTGGCGCCAAGCCGCCCTTCGACCATCCGCATGTCTTCCTCGACATGGGCTCCGATGCCGAGATCATCTGCCCCTATTGCTCGACGCTGTTCAAATACGACGCCACGCTCAAGGGTGGCGCCTCGAACCCGCCGGAATGCGAGTATCACGACTCGGCCAAGGCGGCCTGATCCCCGCAGCCCGACCGGCTGCCGGCTCGCCGCGCAGGTTCTGAGGGGCACCTGCGCTGCCTGAAAGTCCTGCGGTTGTCGATTCATCGAAGGCTTTGCCGTGACTGCTCCTCATCTGCTCATCGCCGGCGCCGGTATCGGCGGGCTCACCGCAGCCCTGTCGCTGGCCCGGCGCGGCATCGCCTCGACCGTCATCGAGAAGCGCACCGGCTTCGGCGAGACCGGAGCAGGCCTGCAGATCACCCCGAATTCCGGCCGGGTGCTCGATGCGCTCGATCTCGCCCTGCCGCTGAAGCGCGTCGGCGTCTCCTCCAACGGGCTGATCGTCCGGCGCTGGCGCGACGGCAGGCCGATCGTCGAGATGCCCGCCGATCCGACGCGGCATCCGACGCCCTTCCGCCTGCTGAGCCGCATCGACCTGCACACCATCCTGCTCGATGCCGCACGGGCCATGCCGAACATCCGTTTCATCGTCGGACGCGGCGTGGAAGAGATCCGGCAGGACGATGCAGGCGTCATCGCGACGCTCGCCGGCCAGAATGGCAGCGAAAGCCTGCACGGCCTCGGCCTGATCGGCGCCGACGGGTTGTGGTCCCGCGTCCGCACTCTGACGGGCGATACAGCGGGACCGGAGTTCACCGGTTTCGAGGCCTGGCGCACCATGGTTCCAACGACCTCCGCCGCGAGCCTCGCCGGCGAAAAGCCGCGCGTCACGCTGCATCTCGGCCCCCGGCGCCATGCCGTCCACTATCCCGTATCGAGCGGCCGGCAGATCAACCTCGTCGTCCTGCGCCAGGCGCCGGAAGCGCGCGAGGGCTGGACCCGGGAGGGCGACAATGCCGTGCTGACGGAGCATCTCGCCGCCGGCTCCCCGGCGCTGCGCCAGCTCGCCGGCGCGGCCGACGGGTGGCAGGTCTGGTCGCTGTTCGACCGCAAGCCGGCCGTGATGGCGAAGGGGCGGATCGCGCTGCTCGGCGACGCCGCCCATCCGGTCCTGCCCTTCCTCGCGCAGGGCGCCTCGCTCGCCATCGAGGATGCCGGCGTGCTGGCGCGCCTGCTGGCGGACCATCTGGCGCGGGAGGGCGCGGCCGGCGTACCCGCGGCGATGGCGGCTTACGCCGCAGCCCGGGCCCAGCGCTGCGCCCGCGTGCAGGCGACGAGCCGCGAGAACGGCCGCAATTTCCATTTCGGCTGGCCCTGGAGCATCGGGCGCGATCTGGTTCTGAAGCGCCTCGGGCCGGAGGGGATGCGCAGCCGCTATGACTGGCTCTACGACTGGCGCGACGCGGCCTGAGTACAAGAGTCGCAGTCCCCATCTCGTCAACGCCGCATTTCGTTCCTATCTCTGGACCCGGGAAGGAATGAAAACGACATGATCCGCGTCAATCTTCAAGATCGGCTCAACGGACGCGCCACGGCGGCGCCGCGCTGGGTGACCTGGCTCGTCATGACGGCGAGCTTCGTGATCGGCGTCACCCTGTTCCTGGTGGCCGCGAGCCTTGCCCTCATCCTGATCCCGGTCGTCGCGATCGCCGGCGCCATTGCCGTCTGGCGGCTCAAGGCCAAGCTGAAGGCCGCCGGCTTCGACCGCCCGATCGATCCCTTCGCGGGCCAGCGCCCCGCAGTGGACCGGATCGAGATCATCGACGCCGAATACCGCATCATCGAGCCCGGCGAGCCGCCGCGCCGCTGACGGCTGGAGCATCGGACCGAAAAGTGGAATTCACTTTCCGGCAAAATCCGATACACCAACGATGATCGATACACCAACGATGATCTAGGCGTTGGCCTATTCGATCGGGCTGAGCAGAATCTTGTCGATGCGCCGCCCGTCGAGGTCGACGATCTCGAAACGCCAGTGATCCTTGTCGAAGGTCTCGCCGACATTGGGCAGGCGGTTCATCTCTGCCAGGATAAAGCCGGCGACCGTCTGGAAATCGGCATCGCGCGGCATCGGGATGCCGAATTCCGACGAGAACTCATCCGCCTGCATCCAGCCGGCGACGAGATAGGAGCCGTCCGGCCGGGCGACGACCGCGGGTTCGCTCTCCTCTTCCTCCTGGAAAGCGCCGATGATCGCCTCGAGCACGTCGCCGGGCGTGATGATGCCCTCGAAATGACCGTATTCGTCGAAGACCAGCGCCATATGCACACGGCTGGCACGGATTTCGCGCAGCACATGCAGCGAGTCGGCCGTATCCATGACGATCGGCGCTTCCTGCACATGCGGGCGCAATGCGTCCATCGTGCCCCCCTGCGACAGGAAGTCGATCAGGTCCTTGACCAAGACCACCCCGACGATCGAATCCGCCTCGCCATCCTGCACCGGCAGGCGGGAACGGCGGGTCTCGCGCAATTGCGTGCGAATATCGGCGAGATCGTCGGAGAGATCGATCACTTCGACCTCGCGGCGCGGCGTCATCAAGGCGCGCGCCGAACGGTCGGCGAGGCGCATGACGCCAGAGATCATCTCGCGCTCGTCACGCTCCAGCACGCCGGCCGTCTCCGCCTCGGCGATGATCGTGCGGACCTCTTCCTCCGTGACCTTCTCCTCGGATTCGCCCTTCTGGCCGAGCAGGGCGAGGACCGTCTTGCCTGAGATATCGAGCAGGAAGACCACCGGCGCGCCGATCTTGGAGAGCAGCGACATCGCCGGTGCGACGCGGGCCGCGACGCGCTCGGGATCGCGCAGCGCGATCTGCTTCGGCACGAGCTCACCCAGAATGAGCGAGAGATAGGTGATGGCGACGACGACGATGCCGACGCCGAGCGTATCGGAAACCGATTGCGAGAAGCCCTGCGTGCTGAGCCATTCCGAGAGGCGTGTACCGAGCGTGGCTCCGGAGAAGGCGCCGGACAGCACGCCGACAAGCGTGATGCCGATCTGAACGGTCGAGAGGAAGCGGCCCGGATCGTCGGCAAGGCGCATCGCGGTTGTCGCGCCCCTGTTACCCTGATCGCTGAGAACCTTGAGCCGAGCCGGCCTCGAGGAGACGACGGCGAGTTCCGACATGGAGAGCAGACCGTTGATGACGGTCAGCACCACGACGATCAGGATTTCGGTTAACAAAACCAGCCTGCAAACTGCAAAGCCACGACATCTGGCGGCTCGCTTCCGGCTCCCTTATAGCGTATCGCGTCCCCAAAGCGATGGGGGCGGCCCAAGATTTCCCGGCGACATCATGACGACAGCCAAGCCTGGCTTCTGGAATCCCTCGGAGATCGCCCGTCCGGACGGAGACGCGAAGCTGCATGCGCCCTCGGCCCAGCGCAACCGCGACGCGATCCTCGCAGTGCTGCGGCGCGTCCTTCCCGCAGAAGGCCTCGTCCTCGAGATCGCCAGCGGCTCGGGCGAGCATGCGCTGCATTTTGCGCAGGCGCTGCCGACGCTGACCTTCCAGCCGAGCGATCCGAGCCCGGAAGCGCGCGCCAGCATCGTCGCCTGGACCGCCGAAACCGGGCTCGCCAATATTCGCCCGCCGCTCGAACTCGATGCCAGCGGCGACGCCCGGCCCGCGCTCGTCCCGGCGGCGATCCTCTGCATCAACATGATCCACATCGCGCCCTGGGCTGCGGCCGAGGGCCTTTTCGAGAAAGCCGGAGCGATGCTTGCAAGCGGCGCCGTGCTCTATCTCTATGGCCCGTTCCGCCGGCCGGGCCGCCCTCTGGAACCCGGCAACGCCGCCTTCGACGAGAGCCTGCGCAGCCGCAATCCGGAATGGGGCCTGCGTGACCTCGGCGTTGTCACCGACCTAGCCGAAGCCAACGGCTTCGCCGCTCCCGAGATCGTCGAGATGCCGGCGAACAATCTCAGCCTGATCTTCCGGCGACGCTAGCTGCCTTTCGGCGCGCTTGCATCGCACGTCCCGGCCCGCTACCGCTCGACGCGCGCGGACGTGGCGAAACTGGTAGACGCAAGAGACTTAAAATCTCTCAGCCTTTGGCTATGCGGGTTCGATCCCCGCCGTCCGCACCAAGCTTCCGGTAGAAGCGCCGTCAATGTGGACGGGTCGGCTTGTACCATTCGATCCCGTCGGGATCGACATAGAGCCCCGGCGGAACGTTCGCCCCGATCGGCTCCTCCTTCATCGGCACACGCACGGTGTCGTCGCGGTCGCCGCTCTTGGCGGCGGCACCCGCCGATTGCCCCGCATGCCGGTGCGCTCCGCGCCCGACATTGCTGACAAACCCGACCACGCCCCGCTGCCCGGTGACCTTGTCCTGCAGCTCCGAAACCGGCCGTCCTGCGAAGGCGACCGCCATCTTGCCTTCGACCACCGGCAGAGCACGGGCGCCGGCACCCTCGCCCGTCACCCTGATGCCGACGAACCGCGGCACATAGGTCGCGCCGCTCTTGCCGAAGGCTTCCCAGCCGCCAGCCGAAATCATCTGAGCGCCGCAGCGCTTGTGATTGCGCTCGCAAGCTGCGCGCGAGGCGTAGCGCGGCGACTTCTGCAGGAACTCGGCCCGCGCATTGCGATAGGCGAACTCGCACTGCTCGGCCGTAAGCTTGCCCGCCTCGACGCATTCGTCACGCCGGACATAGACCGCACCCGGCGACTGCGCTGCCAGATCGGTCGGGCCCGCCAGCGACAGGACGGGGGCGAACGTGGCGATGCGCAGCGTGGCGAGGATGGAGGCCGGGATCATCATGCGGTGCAACATAATTACAATTGTGGCTGAAGCGTGCCTAAAGCATCGGAC
>JARYGW010000018.1:0-30138 GCA_033792295.1 Allobosea sp. | reverse complement strand
GGCAACACGATGCCGTCGAGCGCCTCGGCCCAGCGGGCAGGCTCGGTCTTGACGGTGAGGTCAAGCGGCGGCTCCTCGCGGTGAATCATGGCGATGGCAGCGGCCGCGTCCTCGCCATAGGCCTCGCACCAGCTCTCGATGAGCCAGTCCGGCGTGTCGCCGAAAGGCTCGGCCGCGGCCTCAGCCAGGATGGCGTCGCGCTCGCGCGCCAGCCGACGCAGCAGGGCGTTGCCCAGCGCGACATAGCGGGCGGAACGCGGGTCCTCGTGCAGATGCCGGATCGCGAGGTCGACGGCGGCATGGTCCGGCACGTCGAGGAAGAGGATCTGGGCGGCAGCCGCGACCAGGATCGGCTCGAAGAGGCCGGAGTGCCGCGGGCTGCCGCGCTCGAGCCGTTCGTCGATCGCCTGCCGGATCGTGCCGAGCCGGCGGAAGGCGGTCACCGTGATGGCGCGCGCGAGCCCCGCATCGGCGGCGTCGAGCTTCGCTTCCGGCAGCAGACGCTCGAAGGTTTCGTCGAGCGCGACGCGGGCGCGCAGCACCTCGTCGATGACGACGGCGGCAAGGCGCCGTGCCGGCAGGCCCGGCGCATCCGTGCGTTCAGTCGGCGCCGGCTCCTGCGAGGGGCGGTGCTGGGGAATGGGCTCGGCCATGGCTCAGCCCCAGGGGCCGCGCTGGCGCGGCTGACTGCCCCAGGGGCTGCCGCCGGCCTGGCCCGTGAAGCTGGGAGCAGCGGCGCTGCGGCCGATGCCCATGGACCGGGCCTGCTCCATCAGCGCGGCGATGCGGTTGCCGGTGTCGGGGTGGGTCGAGAAGAGGTTATCCATGCCGCCGCCGGTCAAGGGATTGATGATGAACATGTGCGCCGTAGCAGGCTTGGCCTCGGCTGTCTCGCTGGGAATGTGCTGGACGCCAGCGGCGATCTTGGCGAGCGCATCGGCGAGCCAGACGGGATTGCCGACGATCTGGCCTCCGAGCCGGTCGGCCTCGTATTCGCGCGAGCGCGAGATCGCCATCTGGATCAGGGCCGCGGCCATCGGGGCGAGGATCGAAAGCAGAATCTGGATGATGAAGTTCGGGCGATTGTCGCGCGAGCCGAAGAACATGCCGAAGGTGACGAGCGAGGAGATCGCGCCGGCGAAGGTCGCGGTGATCGTCATCGTCAGCGTGTCGTGATTCTTGATGTGCGCCAGTTCATGCGCCATCACGCCGGCCAGCTCTTCATAGGTCAGCGTGCGCAGAATGCCGGTCGTCGCCGCGACGGCGGCGTTCTCGGGATTGCGGCCGGTGGCGAAGGCGTTGGGCTGGTCCTCATGGATCAGGTAGACGCGCGGCATCGGCATGTTGGCGCGGGCGGCGAGGTCGCGCACCATGCCATAGAGCTCAGGCGCGCTACGCTCGTCGACCTGCCGGGCATTATACGCCGCGAGCGCCAGACGATCGGAATTCCAGTAGCTGAAGAGATTGGTGCCGGCCGCGAAGATCAGTGCGATCAGCATGCCGCTGCTTCCGCCCAGCATATACCCGACCGCGAGGAACAGCGCGGTCAAACCCGCCATCAGCATGCCGGTCCTGACGTAGTTCATTCGGTCCTCTTCGTTGGCCGGCCGGAAAAATGGGCGGATTGCCCTCGCGAATGCCGGTTTCCTGCCCTATGTGGTGGGCATGAGCCCGATCCTGCAAGTCCGGGGCGAGAGAGAGGTGCCGCGATGCCTGAAAAAGCCAGCGATGCCACTCCAGCCGTAGCGACGGAGAAGACATTGTCGCCTGCCGCCAAGCGTGCTTTGGCGGAGGCGCAGGCGCGCCGCGCGGCGATTGACGCCCATGCGGCGGAGGTGGCGGGTCGGCGCGAGGTCAACGGGCGCGGTGGACTAGAGCCGGTGCGCTATGACGACTGGGAAGTGAAGGGCATCGCCAGCGATTTCTGAGGGAACGAAGCTGCATCGATGTGGCGACCTGCCACCTGAAACATTGCCAACTCACGGCGTTGCGTCCAAAGAGCAGCCGGCCAACTTCGGATTCTTCTGTATGGACAGCAACGACAAGCGCCTCGCGGCCCTGCGCCGCCTTCTCGCCGAGGCGCATGACAAGCTCGGCCTGAAGCTCGGGTTTCGCCTCTGGGACGGCAGCATGGTTCCGGCCGACTGGCCGCAGGATGGACTGGGCATCGCCATCGCTGATCCCGGCGTGCTCGCGGCATTGTTGCGCAAACCCAAGCTCGACACGCTGCTCAACCTGCATATCTCCGACCGTATCTCGATCATCAACGGCTCGATCTTCGACCTCGCCGCCGCGAGGCCCGAGGGCAAGGTCGGCAAGCTCGCGCGCGACATCCCGAAGAGCGCGGTGTTCGATGTGGTGCGCCGCTTCATCTTCGCACCGGGCAAGGCGGCGGATGCCGTGCAGCACCGGCGTGGCGACGAGATCGTCCGCGACGGCGACCCGGCGACCAACAAGGCGAACGTCGCCTATCACTACGATGTCTCGAACGATTTCTATCGGCTCTTCCTCGATGAGGAGATGGTCTACACCTGCGCCTATTTCACCGAGGACCACGGCGACATAGGCCGCGCCCAGCAGGACAAGCTGGACATGATCTGCAAGAAGCTGCGCCTGAAGCCCGGCGACCGCTTCCTTGACATCGGCTGTGGCTGGGGGGCGCTGGTCTGTCATGCCGCGCGCTACTACGGCGTCGAGGCGCATGGCGTGACGCTGGCCGAGGAGCAGCTCAAATATGCGCAGGAGAAGGTCGAGCGCTGGGGTTTGCAGGGCAAGGTCACGCTCCATCTGCGCGACTACACGCTGATGGAAGGCGAGTTCGACAAGATCTCCTCGATCGGCATGTTCGAGCAGGTCGGCATCCGCAACTATCCGAGCTACTTCACCACGGTGAACCGGCTGCTGCGGCCGCGGGGGCTCTATCTGCACCACACCATCTCGCGCCGGGCCAAGAAGACCGAGAAGGCCTTCAACAAGATGCCGGCGGAGTACCGGGCGCTGGTGCGCTACATCTTCCCAGGCGGCGAGCTCGACCATCTCGGCATGTCGATCGCCAATCTCGAGCGCTATGGCTTCGAGGTGCACGACGTCGAGGGCTGGCGCGAGCACTACCAGCGCACGACGCGGCTATGGTGGGAAAGGCTCAACGCCAACAAGGACAAGGCGGAGGCCGAGATCGGACCGGAGCGGACGCGGATGTGGCTGCTCTATCTCGCTGGCTGCTCGCTCGCCTTCGAGCGCGGTGGCGCGTTGATCAACCAGACGCTGGTCTCGAAGCGGCGCAAGGGACCGTCAGGCCTGCCGCTGACGCGCGCAGACCTCTATCGCGATTGAGAAATCGGCAGGCATTCTGGCCGGCATCTGGGCCGGCCGCATCGCTTTGCCTAGAGGGAGGTCCCGGTGTGGCCGGGAGAGGCGGGGCGCCCTACTTCTTGACGAAGAGGTCGAGCTTTCCGTGATGCTCGGCCAGCAGGTAATAGAAGGTCAGGCGGGATTTGGTCCGGTCATCCTTCATCTGCTCGCAGACGGACTTGACCGAACCGTCGAGGTCGCCGGATTTCAGGCCGAGCTTCTTCTTCAGGAAATTCTCGCGGACACGATCGAGCTCGGCAGGGTCGGAGCAGGCGACGTAACGGGTGTCAGGTTTGCTCATGACGAGGGCATAGGACTTCGTCATCCCGGCAAAGGCGGCTTCGTTCAGCGGCTTCTTGGCATACTTCTTCACGTCGGCAAGATGATCCATCGGGTAGCCCCTTGTTGGCCCGGCATTTGCCGGGCGTGCTTCGTGTCGCGCGATGAAGGTTAACGTGCTTTTTTGCCGCAAGCGAGGGAAATGGCGCATGCAGATCTTCGGCCTTTTGGCCAGTTCGCGCGGGGAAGTCCTGCATCTTGCATATGACCGCCCTGTCGCCGGCGACCTTGAGCGGATGCCATGGTGATGTTGCATTACCGGCTTGGAGTCGATCGATGAAGCCTACTCTCCTGATGGTGCCGCGGCTGCCGGATGCGCTCGTGGCGCGGCTGCGTGAAAGCTATGTCCTGCTCGGCCCGATGGAGCATTCGACGCCGGATGCGCTTCCGGCCGGCGCTGAGGCCGCAGAGGCGCTTCTGACCATGGGCAGCCTGAGTACCAATGCAGCCCTCATCGAAGCATTGCCCAAGCTCAGGCTGATCTGCTGCTACGGCACCGGTGTCGAAGGCGTCGACCGGGCTCATGCCAAGGCACGCGGCATCGCCCTCGGCAACGCCGGGGAGGCGAATGCCTCCAGCGTGGCCGAGTTCGCCATGGGGCTTGTGCTTGCCACGGCTCGCCAGATTCCGCAAGCGGATCGCTTCGTCCGCGCCGATCGCTGGAAGGGTAATTCCGTCGAGCGGATGCCGGCGGTGCCGGGGTTGGCCGGGCGCAGACTCGGCATCTACGGGCTGGGAGCTATCGGCAACCGGATTGCGCGCCGGGCCGAGGCCTTCGAGATGGAGATCGGCTACCACAACCGCAGCCGGCGCGGCGACGTGCCCTATCTCTATCATGGGAGTCTGCTGGACCTCGCCGAATGGGCCGACATCCTTGTCGTTTCGGCCCGTGCCAGCGCCGAGAACCGCCATGCCATCAATGCGGCGGTCCTGAAGGCGCTGGGACCACGCGGGCATCTCGTCAACATCTCGCGCGGCATTGCGGTCGATGAGGATGCCTTGTGCACGGCACTCGAGACGGGCGCGATCGCCGGTGCCGGCATCGACGTCTACGAGAATGAGCCACACGTCTCCGACCGGCTCAAGGCGCTCGACAATGCCGTGCTGACCCCTCACATCGCGGCCGCCTCGCAATCGGCGCAGGCTGCGCAGCAGGAGGTGATGTTCGGCAACCTGCAAGCCTTCTTCGCCGGAAAGCCGCTGCTTTCGTCGGTCCCACTGTGAGCCGGCCTTAAGGCAGGACGACGACCGGCGTGCCCATCTGCACCCGAGTGTAGAGGTCGATCACGTCGTTGTTGTGCATGCGGAAGCAGCCATAGGAGGCGGCGGTGCCGATCGTTCTCGGCATATTGGTGCCGTGGATGGCGTATTCGCCGCCAGGGCCGAGGCCGATCACGCGCGCGCCCATTGGATTGCGTGGTGAGCCGCCGGGAATCACGTCGGGCAGGCGGGGATTGTCGCGCTTGACTTCAGCCGGCGGCGCCCAGGCCGGATCGACCTGCATCTCCTCGACATATTTGACGCCCCGCCACTGCTTGCCGGCCTTGCCGACCGCGATGGTGTAGCGAATGGCCTCACCCGGCGCGACGACGTAGTAAAGCCTGCGTTCGTTGGTCCGGATCACGATGGTGCCGGGATAATAGCGAGTATCGGATATCTCGACGACTTCGCGCGCTGCGGCAGGTGTGACTGTCGGCATGAGCGCGAGGAAGGCGAGCCCAGCGAGGGCGAGGCCGGTGGCCGCAGCCTGTCTCGGCATGGCGTATTCTCCCGTTGAAACCAGGGGCAAGCCATGCCTCGCGGCGATGAACCGACGGTTGAGCGATATGGTGAAGGCGGGTCGTTTGCCGATTCACCATGAATGAGCAGTGAATCAGGCCGTTCAGGTTGCCGGGCGCCCGCGGTGCTGCTGCGGCAACAGGAAAGGCAGGCCCGGAGCCGGGGCACGGCTCAATGTGAGGTCGACCTTGAAGACCTGGCGCAGCAAGGCATCGTCCAGCGTGCGTGCCGGCGGGCCCTGTGCGATGATCCGTCCCTGATCCATCACGACGAGATGGTCGGCATAGGTCACGGCCAGGTTGAGATCGTGGAGTACGACCAGCACGGCGACGCCGCGCGCCGCGATGCTGCGGGCCATGTCGAGCAAGGCAAGCTGGTGGCAGAGATCGAGGCTCGCGATCGGCTCGTCGAGGAAGAGGATCTGTCGCTCGGCGACGCTGCGCCCGGCCTCGAGCTGGCAGAGCACACGGGCGAACTGCACGCGCTGCTGCTCGCCGCCGGAGAGTGTCTGGTAGCGTCGCCCGGCGAGATCGAGCACGCCGGCTGCGGCGAGGGCCTCCGCCACGATGGCCTCGCGCCGCGGGCGCGGCAGCGCCCGGCCGATTCCATCGACGCCGAGGCTGGCGACCTCGTAGACGCTGAAGGGAAAGATGAGGCGCGCATGCTGCGCCATGACCGAGCGCAGGCAGGCCAGGCGCCAGGCCGGGACAGCAGCAAGCGGCTCGCCGGCGATGCGGATGTCCCCGCTGGCCGGCTTGATCTCACCGGTCAGGAGCTTCAGCAAGGTCGATTTGCCGGCCCCGTTCGGGCCGATCAGGATCGTGGTCGTGCCGCCGCCGAGGTTCAGGCTCGCCTCCGCGACGAGCCGGCGCCCGCCTGTGAGGAAGCTCACGCCATGACTGGAAAGGATCGGCGTCGGTTCAGACATCGATGAGGCTCGTGCGGCGCAGCAGCAGCCAGAGGAAGAAGGGCGCGCCGATCGTGGCGGTGACGATGCCGATCGGCAGCTCGGCCGGAGCTACGATCAGGCGCGCGGCAATATCGGCACCGACGAGCAGCATCGCGCCGCCGAGCGCCGAAAGCGGCAGCAGCAACCGGTGGTCGGGGCCGATCGAGAGCCGAATCAGATGTGGCACGACGATGCCGACGAAGCCGATGAGGCCGGCGGTGGCGACGCTGGCGCCGACCGCGAGCGCGACCAAAAGAATCGTCAGCGCCTTGATGCGCTGGACGGGGATGCCGAGGTGGTAGGCTTCCGCTTCGCCCAGCATCAATCCGTTCAATCCTCGTGCCAGCAACGGCATCAGCAGGAGCAGTGGCAGGATGATCGGTGCGACGACGCTTAGCTTGGTCCAGCTTGCCCCGCCAAGGCTGCCCAGGGACCAGAAAGTCAGGTCGCGCAGTTGCCGGTCGTCCGACATGAAGGCGAGCAGTCCGGTCAATGCGCCCGCAAGCGCGCCGAGCGCGACGCCGGCGAGCAGCATCGTGGCGACAGAGGTCCGCCCGCCGCGCGTGGCGATGAGATAGAGCGCCAGCGTGGAGGCGAGGCCTCCGCAGAAGGCACCGGCCGGCAGGGCGGCGAAAGGCAGCTTCATCATCATCGTGCCGGTGAGGAAGCGATCGCCGAGCACGATGGTGGCAGCGGCTGCGAGCCCGGCGCCGCTCGAGACGCCGACGAGGCCGGGATCGGCCAGCGGATTGCGGAAGAGGCCTTGCATCAGAGCGCCCGAGACAGCGAGGCCCGCACCGACGAGCAGGCCGAGCAGCACGCGCGGCAGGCGGATGTTGAGGACCACGAGAACGTCGCGGCCGTCCAGCAGGGTATCATTGCCGGTCAGTTTCGCCACCAGGATGTCCGCGACGCGGCTCGCCGGGATCGAGATGGCGCCCTGGCCGACGGCGACGATCGCCACCAGCAGACAGGCTCCGGCGAGGCCGATGACCGCAATGAGCCCGATGCGGCGCCTGCCGGCGACCAGGCTGGTCAGGGCATGGGAGGCCTTCGCAGGAGCAGACACTACGAGCGTCACGGGGCAGAGGCCGTCTTCAAGGGCGGAATGGCGGCTTCCGGATAGATCGCCGCCATGAGGTCGCGCGCCGCCATCGGCGTGCGCGGTCCGAAACCAAGCAGATAGAGGCCATCCATGTGGACGAGGCGCTTCGTCGCGGCGGCTGGTGTCTGCGTGAAGGCGGGCATGGCGAAGAGCTCTTCCGGCGTGATGTTATGGGCGCTGCTGTTGCGCATCATCAGCACCATCTCGGGCGCGGCCGCGGCGATCGCCTCTTCAGTCATCGGCTTGTAGCCCTCGACACCGCTCGCAACGTTGACGCCGCCGGCCAGGGAAATGATCGCGTCGGCCGAACTGTTGCGGCCGCCGACGAGAACGCGCCCGTTCTGCAGGGAAAGCACGAAAAGCACACGCTTCCTCGTCTCCAGCTTGGCGCGCAGGCCGGCCAGTTCGTCGAAGCTTGCGGTCGTTTGCGCTGCAAGACGTTGGGCAGGCTCGCCGGCACCCACTGCAGCGCCGATCGCGGCGATCTTGCCGGCGACGCCTTCCGGCGTCAGGCCATCGGCGATGTGCGCGATCTTCACACCGGATTCGTTCAACAACGAGACGGCATCGGGCGGGCCGGCGCCGTCGATCAACATGATCAGCGAGGGCTTCAGCGACAGGACGCCTTCGGCCGAGAGCGCGCGGACATAGCCGATGTCGGGCTTTTGCTTGAGCGCTTCCGGCGGGAATTGGCTGGTCGAATCGATGCCGACGATGCGGTCCTGAAGCCCGAGTGCGTAAAGCACCTCGGTGATCACGCCGCCGGCGACGACGATCCTGTCCGCACTTTGCGCCAGGGCCGTCCCGGCCCAAGTCAATCCGCCTCCGCCTCCCGCCAAGGCTGCGAGGCCGAGGGTAGCCATGACTGCGCGGCGGCTTGGCTGTCGGGAGCAGGTGGGGGCCATCGGGGCCAGCTTGCCGGACATGGATGCGACTCCTCCTGGGTGAGCCCCAGGTCTATTCGCTGCCGCAGACGACGAGCTGTCGGTGCGGTCAGTTTAAAACTGTTCCAGTCAAGTAAACTCTAGTTTTTAATCGTTCAAAACAAGTGTGTTCTCGACCGTTATTGACGCAGATATTCGGCTTTACTACAAGCGGTCAAGGGCAACGCACGAGGCGGTATCGGTTTCGTCCCGCAGCTGCGCCAATGGTTCCGTCCGGCTCCTTGCTGCTCCGGCAGATGTGGAGAGGGCGTGATCCGTGTTGCCTGCCGTTCGCCGGCGCCGTCTCATCCGGCCAGTCATGGCCTTTCAGTGCAGGATCTTCCGATGTTCATCGCCATGAATCGCTTCAAGGTCGTCAAGGGCGAGGAGGCCGCCTTCGAGACGGTCTGGTCCTCGCGCAAGAGCCGGCTCGACGAGATGCCGGGCTTCCTCTCCTTCCACCTGTTGAAGGGGCCGGAAAAGGACGACCACACGCTCTATTCCTCGCATACGAGCTGGGTCTCGAAGGAGGATTTCGTCGCCTGGACGAAGTCGGAGCAGTTCCGGGAATCGCATCGCAATGCCGGCCAGCCGCGGCCGAAGCCGATGTATCTCGGCCATCCGGAGTTCGAGGGCTTCGAGACCGTGCTGAGCGAGGTCAACCCGCATCTACCGCGCCAGGCGGCCGAGTGAGGATCGGGCCATGACGACGGCTGAGATAGCGAGCCGCGATTCTCTCGCGCATGCTCGCGCATTGCTTGCGGCCAGACCCGACGGGCCGATCGAGGGCATCGCACGCGAGGCGGGCGTCTCGACGCGAGCAGTCCTGGAACTGTTGCCGGCGGAGCAGCGGCTGCTCATCGCGCCCGAGCGCTTCGAGACGCTGTGGCAGGAGCTGGCCAGCTGGGGCACGGTGCTGTTCCTGATGCATACGCCCGACATCGTGCTGGAGTGCGAAGGCTCACTGCCGGTCGGAAGCTTTGGCCACGGCTATTATAACATCCATGGCGACAGTCCGATCGGCGGACATATCAAGGCCGACAATTGCCGAGCGATCTACCTCGTCGACCGCGCCACTGCGCAGGGCCGACGCGCCTGCTCGGTGCAGTTCTTCAATGCCGCCGGCGAGGTGATGTTCAAGATCTTCGTGCGACGAGATGCCAGTCGCGCTTTGCTGCCAGATCAGCTAGAGCGGTTCGAGGGGCTGAAGACACGTTTCGTCTGAGTCGCAGATCGGGCATGATGTGAAACGCGCCTCATGCCTGTTGCGGGCGTGGACTCGCAACGACCGCCAATGATGGAAGCAGTTAACGGATCATTAACCATAACGGCGCAGCCTTGCCGCCTGAGAGCCGTGTGCTCGTGATGCCGTCCGATCGAGTCCGTCAGGGCAGACGCGCGGCTGACGACGAATTCGGCTTGCCAGATGTTCCAGCAGTGGATGTCTATATGGCAGCGCACGTCGTCATGGAGCGGGCAACCTTCCCGCCGAGCCGGCCCTCCCTCGCTTTCGCGGCCGGGCGCCGTTTCGTGGCGGAGCGGGCCCCGATCCTGCGCTCCAGCTTCGGTTCCGCAATCCTGCTCGGGCTGCGTTTCGTCCAGGCCAGGCTGATCTCGGTGTGGGGGCTGATCGTTGCGGCGTCACTCTGTCCACCCAGCGTGTTCGCAGCCTTCGCAGTGTTCTCTGCCGCGGTCAATTTCGTCTCGACGGCTTCGCTGCTGCGGCTCGAAGCGGTGTTCTTCCGGAGCAGCGACCCGGTCCGGCTCGGCCTCGCCTTTCGCCTTGCGGTCGTCGTCGGGGCGATGTTCCTGGCGCTGTCGGCGCTCGTGCTGATCGGGCTCGTGCTGACGGGATGGGTCGCTCCCGCCGTGGCCTTCTTCTTCCTGGTTTCGCTGGCCGGGCGGGCGGTTCTGCGCCTGATCTGGTCGGAAGCGACGGCGGAGGGCGATTTCCGCGCCATCGGCAACAGCAATGTCGTGCAGGCCGTGGTCCAGCCGGTGATCATGCTGATGCTGATCGGAATCTTCGGCCCCAAGGCGCTGGCGCTCTTCATGGCCGATGCCTGCGGCCATCTGCTTGCGGCCCTGTATCTTCTGCGCAGGCGCCGGGCGGCCTTGTTGCCCCTGGTGCAGCCGCATCTGTGGGGGCTCAACAGCCTGGTTGCTGCGGCTTATCGCTGGCGTGACGCGCCGCGGGCGCTGTTACCCTCGGCCCTGCTGGCCTATGGCTTCAGCATCGCGCCGATCCTGGCGCTGCCTTATGCCAACAACGTGCTGCTTGCGGCGCATGTCGCCCTGTCGATGCGGCTGCTCGACATGCCGGCCCAGATGTTCGGGACGGTCTCGATTCCGCTCGCTCTGAACCGTCTGCGCAGCTATGCCGGTGTTCGCCGGCGCTTCTGGATCAGGGTGATGGCGCTGGGGCTCATTTGCGCCTCGGTTGCGCTGTTCGCGGGGGCCGCCGTGGTCGGCCATCTGGTCGACGGCTTTCTCGATGGCACGCAATGGGCGGGCGTCGGCGAGGTGATCGCGATGATGAGCCTGTTCTACTGCGGGATCGCGCTGGTAGGGCCGCTGCAGGAGGTTGCGACCTTGTCGCGCCAGCCTCTGTGGCAGGTCCTGATCAATGCGCTTGCACTCGCGGCCATGATCGGCGTGATGCTCTGGTACGGCACGCTGACACCGGCCCTGCTCTATGCGATCGGTGTCGTGTCCGTGGTCCGGACATTGCTGCATGTCGTCTTCATCTGGCTGCATCTCGGCGATGCGGACGGGGCCGTGAGCCGGGACTTCGTCGCCATGGGCGCCAAGCCTTAAGCGCTACTCCCGCCGGATCAGCCTGTCGGCGATCAGAGAAGACAAGAGGCCCGGCTTGAACTCCCGTTCGAGGCGTTCGGGATCGTAGATTCGCGCGACCCAGTCGAGAAAGGCGATGCCCTTGGCTTCGCCCTCGCGGCGGTAGGCCTCGAAGAAAGCGTCGAGGATGCCGGTCTTGGCGAAGCGGAAATGGCCATAGCGCAGCGAGAGTTGGCCCACCGCCTCGTCCAGTGGCCGGTTCTCGCGGACCAGCAGATAGAGTGCCGAAAAGAAGCCTGCACGGTCCGCGCCGGATTTGCAGTGGACCAGCGCCGGTTCCTCGAGCGTCGCGAAGAAGACCTTGGCACCGAGGATGGTTTCCCGGTCGGGCGCGCCGCGCGAGCGCAGCACGAAATCGACCAATGTGATGCCGTGGCGTTCGCAGGCTTCCTTCTGCAACGGCCAGGAACCGTGCTCGCGTCCACCACGCAGGTTGACGATCGTCCTCACGCCCTTGCGCGCGAAGGCCGCGATCTGGCCGGGCGCCGGCTGGGCTGACCGCCAGAGCCGCGGCGTGACGCGGTGGGCATTGAGATAGGCGAGCCGGAAGATGCCATGGTCGACAAGCAGCATGTTGGCCCAGGCGCGCAGCCGCTGGCCGCGCCCTTCGATCGGCCGGTCCCAGCGGGCGATGCGGGCCATGCGGCGGGCATAGCGTTCTTCGTCGGGGCGCAGGCGGCTCAGCACGACCTGGTCTCGGGGCTGTTCATGAGGCGCCGGATAGCAGCGGCAGCGTCCATGCGCAAATCGTCTGACGACATGCGATGCCGGAAGGGGTTGGACTTTTCGCCGCGAACTTGCATAAGGCCCGGCAAAATTCCCAAGTGACAGGTTCCTCCCATGCGCATCGACGCCATCTCCATCGGCAAGAACCCGCCTGAAGAAGTCAACGTCCTGATCGAGGTGGCGATCGGCGGCGAGCCGATCAAGTACGAGATGGACAAGGATGCCGGCACGCTTTTCGTCGACCGTTTCCTCTACACGCCGATGCGCTATCCGGGGAATTACGGTTTCATTCCGCATACGCTCTCGGAAGACGGCGATCCCTGCGACGTCCTCGTGGCCAATACGCGCCCGCTGGTGCCCGGCTCGTATATCGCGGTCAGGCCGATCGGCGTGATGTTGATGGAGGACGAGGGCGGCGGCGACGAGAAGATCATCGCGGTGCCGGTGCCGAAGCTGACGAAGCGCTATGAGAACGTCCACAACTACACCGATCTGCCCAAGATCACGCTCGACCAGATCCAGCACTTCTTCGAGCACTACAAGGATCTCGAGCCCGGCAAATGGGTGAAGCTCAAGGGCTGGGGCGATGCCGCCATGGCCAAGAAGCTGATCGTCGAGGCGATGGAGCGGGCAAAAGCCGCGAAGAAGGGCTAAGTCGGACCCAAGCCCGAACGTTGTCGAGGGCCGCGTCTGACGCGGCCCTCTTTCGTTTCACGCCCCTACAGCATCGGACCGAAAAGTGGACTCCCCTTTTCGGAACCATCCGATGCGATACCCATGAGATCGATCATCGTTATGGCGTCCGATAGGGCGCGCGATGATCTATCGCTTCTGCCAGCTCCACGGTGCGGCGGGCCATCTCGGCATGGAGCAGCTCGACCATGCGGCCGTCGAGCTGGATTGCGCCCTTGCCCGCGTTCTCGGGCAGGTCGAAGGCGGCGATGATCGCCTGCGCCCGCGCCAGCTCGGCCTCGTCCGGTGCGAAGGCGATGTTGGCCGGCCCGACCTGCGAAGGATGGATCAGGGTCTTGCCGTCGAAGCCGAGGTCGCGAGCCTGTTCGCATTCGGCGCGGAAGCCGGCCTCGTCCTTGATATCGTTGTAGACGCCGTCAAGGATGTCGATGCCATGGGCGCGAGCGGCCAGCAAGGCGCTGGTCAGCCAAGGCAGCATCGTGGCGCGGCCCGGTACGAAGCGAGCGCGGGTTTCCTTGGCAAGATCGTTGGTGCCCAGGACGAAGCAGGCGAGCCGCGTGGCGGGATCGCGTGCCGCGCGCGCAATGCGCTCGACGTCGAGGATGGCGAGGGGGGTCTCGATCATCGCCCAGACCGCAATGGCGGGATCGGCCCACAGGCCGGCCAGCTGGCCGGCGATCTCGTGCAGCGTTTCCGGGCCTGAGACCTTCGGGATCAGGATCGCCTGCGGCTTCGCTTCCGTGGCGGCGGCGAGGTCTTCCGCGAACCAGGGCGTGCCGACACCGTTGACGCGGATCACCAGCTCGCGGCGGCCGTAACCGCCGGCCTGCACCGCGGCGCAGACTTGCTCGCGCGCCGTTGCCTTGACGTCGGGAGCGACGGCATCCTCCAGATCGAGAATCAGGACGTCGGCCGCGATCTCACGGGCTTTTTCAAGGGCCCGGCTGTTCGAACCCGGCATGTAGAGGGCGCTGCGGCGGGGGCGGATCGTCGTCATGCTGGCTCCTGACAGGGTTTGCTGCGGCGCAGCGTAACCGAACGCAGCGCTGTTGCCAGCACTGCGAAAGGCGAAAGGAACGGCGGCGATGACGGTGGTCGCAGGCGTCGATGGCTGCAAGGCGGGCTGGATCGCAGCCCTGGCCTTGGCGGAGAGGCCTGACGCGCCGGTTATCCGCGTCGTGCCACGGTTCGCAGACCTGCTCGCAGGCGAGACCGTGCCCGATCTCATCGCCGTCGATATGCCGATCGGTCTACCGGATCGCGTGATAGGCTCCGGTCGAGGGCCGGAGCAGGCCGTGCGTGCGCTGCTCGGAGACAGGCAATCCTCGGTTTTCGCGATTCCGGCGCGCTGCGCCGTCGAGGCGCGCGATTACCGGGAGGCTTGCGCATTGGCGCTCGCTCATTCCGAGCCGCCCCGGAAGGTGTCCAAGCAAGGCTTCCACCTTTTCCCGAAGATTCGGGAGATCGACGCCTTGCTGCGCGCAGAGGCAGAATGGCGCGAACGCGTCTTCGAGGTTCATCCGGAGTTGGCCTTCCGGACGATGAAAAGCGAGCCGCTCACGCACCCGAAGAAAATCAAGAGCGTGGTCAATCCGCTCGGCATGGCCGAGCGCCAGGTCCTCCTTCAGGAGGCGGGCCTCACGGCGGAAACGGTCAGGGCGCGGCCACCGCGTGGTGCGGCTGCGGATGATCTGCTCGACGCGCTGGCGGCGCTGATCGTCGCCCGGCACATCGCCGCCGGGCGCGGAAGGCCCTTCCCCGATCGACCCGGACGCGATAGCCACGGTCTTCCCATCGCGATCTGGACTTTTTCGTCCGCGCCTCAGCCTGCACAGGATCGAGCCATGAGCGAACGCCCCGTCACCCGTCCGATGATCGAGGAGGCTGCGGCTCGCATCGCCGGCCACGCCCGTGTCACGCCCGTGATGCGGTTGGGCGCCGGGGCTCTCGAATCACAGGGGGACATTTCGCTCAAGCTCGAATGCCTGCAGCATGCCGGCTCGTTCAAGACGCGCGGCGCCTTCAACAACCTGCTCTCGCTCACGGTCCCGGCGGCGGGCGTTTCGGCGGCCTCGGGCGGCAATCACGGCGCGGCGGTGGCCTATGCCGCGATGAAGCGCGGAGTGAAGGCGACGATCTTCGTCCCGGAGATTTCGCCGGCAGCCAAAATCGAGGCGATCCGCCGTTTCGGTGCCGAGGTCGTGGTCGGCGGCGCGCAATATGATGACGCACAGACGGCCTGCGATCGCTTCGTCGCCGAGACCGGCGCCCTCAAGATCCACCCCTTCGCGGCGAAGGAGACGATCACCGGACAGGGCACGCTCGGTCGTGAATGGGCCCTGCAGGAACCCGATCTCGATACTGTCCTCGTGGCGGTCGGCGGCGGTGGGCTGATCTCGGGCATTGCGAGCTGGTTCGCCGGCAGCAAGGTCAAGGTCGTGGGCGTCGAACCCGAGGGGTCGCGTGCGCTGCAGGCGGCGTTCGACGCGAAGGGGCCGGTCGAGGTCAAGGTCGATTCGGTTGCCGCGGACTCGCTCGGCGCGCGCAATGTCGGCCAGCTCGTCTACGACGTCTGCAAGGATGTGGTCGACCATATCGCGCTGGTGTCCGACACGGCGATCACGCAGGCCCAGGCTGCACTCTGGCGCGATTTCCGCCTCGCGGTCGAACCCGGCGGGGCGGCAGCCTTCGGCGCGCTGACCAGCGGCGCCTACACGCCCGCCAAGGACGAGCGGCTTGGCGTGCTGGTCTGCGGGGCCAATGTCGATCTGGCGAAGCTCGCGGCGATCGCGGGCTGACGGATCTGCGCTTTTCCTGGGCGCCCCTGCTTTCGTCGGGGCTGGACGTTACTCTTCGTTGCGGCGCAATATCGCCTCCGATCAGGAGATGACGGATGCCCGGCGCGACGATGAAGACCAGTTCCGGCCGCTTCTTCGAGGATTTCCACCTCGGTGACGTCATCGTCCATGCGACGCCGCGCACCGTGACGGCCGGCGATGTCGCCCTTTACACCGCTCTCTACGGTCCGCGTTTTGCCGTGCAGTCGTCGGAGGCCTTCGCTCGTGCCATTGGATATCCAGGCGCGCCTGTCGACGATCTGCTCGTCTTTCATATCGTCTTCGGCAAGACCGTGCCGGACGTATCGCTCAATGCCGTCGCCAATCTCGGCTATGCCGACGGGCGCTTCCTCAAGCCGGTTTTCGTTGGGGATACGCTCTCGACGACGTCCGAGGTCATCGGGCTGAAGCAGACATCGGCCGGCGATGCCGGTGTCGTCTATGTCCGCTCGATCGGGCGGAACCAGCATGGCGACATCGTGCTGAGCTATGCGCGCTGGGTGCTGGTGCGCAAGCGCCAATCGGGCACCCCCACCCATGCCGAACAGGTGCCGGGGCTGGCCAAGGCCGTGCGGGCTGAAGAACTCGGCGGAAGCTGCCCCGCGATCGACCTCACCGCCTATGACGATGCGCTGGCCGGCTCGCGCTTCCGATGGGGCGATTATGCCGTGGGTGAACGCATCGACCATGTCGACGGCATGACCGTCGAGGAGGCCGAGCATCAGTTCGCGACGCGGCTCTACCAGAATACGGCGCGAGTCCATTTCGACGCCCATGCCGCGCAGGGCACCCGCTTTGGCAAGCGCCTGATCTATGGCGGCCATGTCATCAGCCTTGCCCGCGCCCTTTCGTTCAACGGACTGGGCAATGCCTTCCATATCGCCGCGATCAATGGCGGGCGTCATGTTGCGCCGCTTTTCGCGGGTGATACCGTCTATGCTTGGAGCGAGGTGCTGGCATGCGCCGAGATTCCCGGGCGCAGCGATGTCGGTGCGCTCCGGCTCCGGCTCGTCGCGACCAAGGACTTGCCCTGCGCCAGCTATCCGTTGAAAGAAGGTGAGCAATACGAGCCTGGCGTGATTCTGGATTTTGATTATTGGGCGCTGCTGCCGCGGTAAGCTTTTCGCAACGAAATGACGAATTTCAGAATCTGTAACTTTGTTCTGCGCATGCCGCATTGCAGCGCCGGGACGGTTTCGTTAGAGAACCAGTCACTCTAGAATGATCCCAAATGGGTCCGTCGTTTTCGGGCGGGCCGCTTGATCGGAGAATGATATTGGCCGAGGTCAAGCCGGCGGCTCGCCCGCTTTCGCCGCATCTGCAGATTTATCGCTGGTCCTGGACGATGGCGACGTCCATCGCCCACCGCGTCACCGGGACCGGTCTTTATCTCGGCACGGTGCTGATCGCCGCCTGGCTGGTCGCGGCTGCTTCCGGCCCTGCCGCCTTCGACACGGCGCAGTGGATCGCCGGCTCTATCCCCGGCCGGCTGGTGCTCTTCCTCTACAGCTTCTCGCTGATGCTCCACATGGTCGGGGGCTTGCGTCATTTCGTCTGGGACATGGGCAAGGGCTATGAGCCGCAGACGCGGATGGCCATGGCCAAGTTCTCCGTCGCCATCTCGGCGGCGCTCACGGTCCTGATCTGGATCGTCGTGTTGGCGACGCGCTGAGGAGATTCCCCATGCAATCCAATTCCTCGATGCGCACTCCGCTCGGCCGCGTCCGCGGCCTGGGTTCGGCCAAATCCGGCACCGGCCATTTCTGGCTGCAGCGCGTCACCGCCGTCTCGAACCTCATCCTGACGGTGATCTTCATCTTCATCGTCATCGCGCTGGTCGGCCGGCCCTATCCGGCGGCGATGGCGCTGCTGACGAATCCGCTCGTCGCGATCCTGATGCTGCTCTTCATCCTCTCGGCCTGCATCCATATGCGGCTCGGCATGCAGGTCGTCATCGAGGACTACATCCATGAGGAGGGGCCGAAGGTCCTCGCCGTCATGGCCAACACCTTCTTCGCCATCGCTGTGGGCGCGGCCAGCGTCTACGCGGTGCTGAAGCTGTCTTTTGGAGGCTGATCCGATGGCGATCACCAGAGCACGCCAGGTCCCGGCCTATACCGGCCAGGCCTATGCGATCACGGACCACACCTTCGATGTGGTCGTCGTCGGCGCCGGCGGCGCTGGCCTTCGCGCCACGGTCGGCTGCTCGCAGGCCGGGCTGCGCACGGCCTGCATCACCAAGGTCTTCCCGACCCGCTCGCACACCGTCGCGGCCCAGGGCGGCGTCGCAGCCTCGCTCGGCAATATGGGCAAGGACACCTGGCAGTGGCACATGTACGACACCGTCAAGGGGTCGGACTGGCTCGGCGACCAGGATGCCATCGAATATCTGGTGCGCAATGCGCCGGCCGCCGTCTATGAGCTCGAGCACTGGGGCGTGCCCTTCTCGCGCACCGAGGACGGCAAGATCTACCAGCGTCCCTTCGGCGGCATGACCACCGAATTCGGCGAGGGCCCGCCGGCCCAGCGCACCTGCGCCGCCGCCGATCGTACCGGCCACGCCATGCTGCACACGCTCTATGGCCAGGCGCTACGCTACAACACCGAGTTCTTCATCGAGTACTTCGCCATCGACCTGATCATGGACGAGGACGGCCATTGCCGCGGTGTGATCGCGCTCAAGCTCGATGACGGCACGCTGCATCGCTTCCGCTCGCAGCAGACGATCCTGGCGACCGGCGGCTATGGCCGCGCCTATTTCTCGGCGACATCGGCCCATACCTGCACCGGCGACGGCGGCGGCATGGTGCTGCGCGCCGGCCTGCCGCTACAGGACATGGAATTCGTGCAGTTCCACCCGACCGGCATCTATGGCGCGGGTTGCCTCATCACCGAGGGTGCGCGCGGCGAGGGCGGCTACCTGACGAACTCCGAGGGCGAGCGCTTCATGGAGCGCTATGCGCCTTCCGCCAAGGACCTCGCCTCGCGCGACGTCGTCTCGCGCTCGATGACGATGGAGATTCGGGCCGGCCGCGGCGTGGGCAAGAACAAGGATCACATCTACCTGCATCTCGACCATCTGGATCCGAAGATCCTGCACGAGCGCCTGCCGGGCATCTCGGAGAGCGCCAAGATCTTCGCCGGCGTCGACGTGACGCGCGAGCCGATCCCGGTGCTGCCCACGGTGCACTACAACATGGGCGGCATTCCGACGAACTTCCACGGCGAGGTGCTGACCAAGGTCGGCGGCGATCCGGACACCGTGGTGCCCGGCCTGATGGCGATCGGCGAGGCGGCCTGCGTCTCGGTGCATGGCGCCAACCGCCTCGGCTCCAACTCGCTGATCGACCTCGTCGTCTTCGGCCGGGCGGCCGGGCTACGCTGCGCCGAGACTGTGAGCGCCGGCGAAAAGCAGCCGGAGCTGCCGAAGAATTCGGCCGATCTCGCACTGACCCGCCTGGACAGATACCGCAACGCTTCGGGCGGCACGCCGACAGCCGTGCTGCGCGACCGCATGCAGCGGACGATGCAGAACAACTGCGCCGTCTACCGCACCGGCGAGACGCTGGAAGAAGGTTCCAAGCTCATCCATGAGGTCTGGGCCGGCATTACCGATGTCGGTACCAAGGACCGCTCGCTGATCTGGAACTCCGATCTCGTCGAGACGCTGGAGTTCGACAACCTGATCACTCAGGCGGTCGTGACCATGGATTCGGCGCTGCAGCGTCCGGAGAGCCGCGGCGCGCATGCCCGCGAGGACTACCCCAATCGCGACGACAAGGACTGGATGAAGCACACCCTGTCCTGGATCGACGACGAGAAGCGCACGGTCACGCTCGACGACCGGCCGGTGCACACCTACACGATGTCCAACGATATCGAGTACATCAAGCCCAAGGCGCGGGTGTACTGAGGACAGTCGCCCGAATGCAACTAGCTTTTCAGGCGCTTTCAGGAGTTGCTCTTGCGGTTTTCGTCGCAGCCTATGGTTCAAGTGCGTTCGCTGCTTCGCAGCAGCGAAAGTTACTTGGCTGCTGGACGCAGACAGCACCCTATTCCCGGGATCAAATTCCCGACGGGAAGGAATGGTGGACGGGTACGTGGTGCTTTCGTCAAGGTGGAGTGCTCGAAACTTGGGCAACTGCCTGTGGCCGAGGTCGCGATGGGAAAAAGGGCGCGTGCGATGGCTGGGATGGTCAATGGCCTTATCGTTGGCGCGGAGCGGCACTCGAACTTGGGCAGTTTGCCCACGGCGAACCGCCCGATCCTAAGCGTTCCTGGCAGCGATGCGTTCCGATCTTCGGTAGGGACAGCCTGATCCTGACGGGCTGCGAGATACCCCAAGAGCCGTTCTTTAGAGACAAAGACCCGCATAGAACCGAGTAGGCACGATGGCCGAATTCAATCTTCCGAAGAACTCCCGCCTGACCGAGGGCAAGGCCTGGCCTAAGCCGGCCAATGCCAAGAAGCTGACCGAGTTCAAGATCTATCGCTGGAGCCCGGACGACACCGCCAATCCGCGCACCGACACCTATTATGTCGATCGCGACGATTGCGGGCCGATGGTTCTCGATGCGCTGATCTGGATCAAGAACAAGGTCGACCCGACGCTGACCTTCCGCCGTTCCTGCCGAGAGGGCATCTGCGGTTCCTGTGCCATGAACATGGACGGCAAGAACGGTCTCGCCTGCACCACCGGCATCGACGAATGCGGTGGTGCCGGCAAGAACGCCGGCAAGGTTGCGATCTACCCGCTGCCGCATATGCCGGTGGTCAAGGACCTCGTCCCGGACCTCACCCGCTTCTACGCCCAGCATGCCTCGATCGAGCCCTGGCTGCAAACGACGACGCCGGCTCCCGAGAAGGAATGGCGCCAGGCCAAGGATGACCGCGAGAAGCTCGACGGGCTCTATGAGTGCATCCTCTGCGCCTGCTGCTCGACTTCGTGCCCGAGCTACTGGTGGAACGGCGACCGCTATCTCGGCCCGGCCGCGCTGCTGCAAGCCTATCGCTGGCTGATCGACTCGCGCGACGAGGCGACGGGCGAGCGCCTCGACAATCTCGAGGACCCGTTCCGGCTCTATCGCTGCCATACCATCATGAACTGCGCCAACGCCTGCCCGAAGGGCCTGAACCCGGCCAAGGCGATCGCGGAAGTCAAGAAGATGATGGTGGCGCGTCAGGTCTGAGCGGCACGCTCCCGGTGTTTGCATCAACGCCAGCCCTTGGGCTGGCGTTTTTCTTTGCCGGTCAGGCTTGCCGTCAGGAAATATAGCGCCCTGGCCGGAACGGTGTCGGGTCGACCGGCGGTGTCTCCCCGCAGACCATGGCGGCGATCATCTCGCCGGTGATCGGGCCGGTCGAGAAACCGATGTGCTGGTTGCCGAAGGCGAGCCAGAGGCCGGAATTGCGCGGCGCTTCGCCGATCATCGGCAGCGAATCCGGCAGGGTCGGTCGCGCGCCCCGCCAAGTATCGCCGACAACACCGCCAAGTGGAAATGCCTCGCGGGCGGCGGCCGTCACGCTGTCGATCTGGCGATGGGCGTCGGGCGCATCGCGAAACGAGAGATCGACGCCGCTGGTGATGCGGTAACCCTGTTCCATCGGCGCCATGTAGTAGGCGCCGTCGGCATCGTAGACCGGTCGCGACAGGCTGGAGCCGGGTTGTGGCTTCAGGTGGCGGTGATAACCGCGCTCGACGTCGAGCCAGGGATCGAGGCCGAGCGGCTTGAGCAGGTCGCCGCTCCAGGGGCCGAGTGCGACCACGGCGATATCGGCTTCGAAGGCGCTTTTCGTGGTATTCGCGCGCCAGCCTGCGCCCTGCCGGGCGAGTCCGGCGATCTCGGCCTGTTCGATGCGCCCGCCGCGCTCGGCGAAGAGGGCGGCGTAGGCGGCGGTGACGGCGCCGGGTGAATCGACCGAGCCGACCGAGGGGATCAGGAGGCCGGCCGGGAAGATCGGGTTCAGGCTCGGCTCGAGAGCCGAGATGCCCTGTCGGTCGAGAACCTGCGAATCGATGCCGTGGCGGCGCAGGAAATCGTGCTCGCCCTGCGCTGCCGCATGACCAGCCTCCGTGCGCCAGAGCTTGAGCGTGCCATTCTCGCGCAGGCGATGGGCGACGCCCGCCTCCGTCATCAGGGCGCGGTGACGGGCGACTGTGCTTGCGGTCAACGCCTGCAAGGCGGCGATGTGGGCGGCGGCCCGCGAGGGGCGGGCCTCCCAAAGGAAGCGCAGCAGCCAGCCGGGCCGGCTCAGGGCGCGGCGCCAGCTCAGATTGAGCGCCGGATGGCGGTTGCCGAGATAGCCGGTGATCTTCGCGTAGAGAGCGGGATTGTTGAGCGGCAGGATCGAGGAGGTCGCGAGCACGCCGGCATTGCCGTAGGAGGTTTCGCGGCCGGGCACCTTGCGGTCGATCAGCGTCACGATGATGCCGCGCTTCTGGAGCGCGAGCGCACAGGAGACGCCGACCATGCCGGCGCCGAGAACCAAGGCGGTGCGGGTCACGCGGGCTCCGTGGCGGTGTCTGCCGGCTGCTTCAGCCAGTGATCAAGGAAGGCGTCGAGCCAGAGCCGGATCGCCGGATCATGCTGGAACCAGCCCGGTACATGCGTATGGCCGAGCTGGGCACCGGGCATGAGCGTCCGCTCATAGCCGCGAACCGACCAGCGATACATCATCGCGGGCGTGACTTCGGGATGGAACTGGATGCCATAGACGCGTGAGGCGGCGCGGATGGCCTGGGTCGGGAAATCGCCGCCGGTGGCGAGGCATTCGGCCCCATCAGGGCAATCGAAGCCATCGCGATGCCACTGGTAGACAGTGCTGGGCCAGACGAAGCCGGCCGAATCGGCATGGCTCGCGCCAGCGTCCGTGATCGAGAGCGGATAGTAGCCGACCTCGGCCCGTCCGCCGTCATGGGTATAGACGCGGGCGCCCATATGCCGGGCGAGCATCTGTGCGCCGAGGCAGATGCCGAGGAATGGAGCGTCCTCCTTCAGGCAGGTGCCGATCCAGTCGATCTCGGTCTTGATGAAATCTTCCGAATCATTGGCTCCCATCGGGCCACCGAAGATCACCGCGCCGGCATGATCGCGCATGGTCTCGGGGAGCGTGTCGCCGAAGCGCGGCTTGCGGATGTCGAGCGCGTGGCCGCGGGCCTGTAGCAGGCGGCCGACGCGGCCGGGGGTCGAATGCTCCTGATGAAGGACGATCAGTACCGGCTTCGGAGGCGATGGAACCTGCCGCGTGGCGGCGGAGGCACGGATATCACGGGCCGGGCGGAGCGGAAAAGCGTGGTCGTTCATCACCGACGTCGGGCTCGCTTGCGCGCAGCCTATTGCAAGAGGGTGCGGGAAACCGTGGCGGATCATGGCAACATGAGGTTCCAGACGGAACGAAGCAAGCAATTTATGCACCAAGGTGTCGTGAGGGCCAGACGGGGCTCTGCTCTCGGCACCCCAAGCCTTGGCGGAAGATCGCCACCGGGGCGGCTTCTCCTTGACCCCGCCACAATCGGCTGCGATGAGAATGAACGTTCATTCTCAGTTTTGTTTCTTGCCGATGCCGCCTCATCTCGCTGCCCCATCCGAAGCAGCGCTCTCCGAGCGCCATATCCGCATTCTCGACGCGGCAGAGCGCATCTTTGCGCGCGCCGGCTTCCATGCCGCGACGATGCAGGATGTGGCGGCGGAGGCGGGGATGAGCCCTGGCAATCTCTACCGCTACTTCAACTCCAAGGATGCGATCATCGCCGGCATGGCGGAGCGCGATCGCAGCATGATCGCAGCGGATTTCGATGCTCTCTGTCCGAGCCGGGGACCGCTGCTCGACCAGCTCGAGGACATCGGCCGCAAGCACCTCGTGCGCCAGCCGCGTGAGAAGGCGGTGATCGCGCTGCAGATCTGGGCCGAGGCCGCACGCAACGACGAGATGGCACGGATGTGCGCCGGGATCGAAGAGACCCTGATCGGAGGGCTCATCGCCGCGCTCGCGGAAGCCAAGCAGACCGGTGAGCTCCCCGCGGATCTCGACGAGCAGAGCTTCCTGCTGGCGATCTCGATGATGGCCGACGGATTCTTTTGCCGCCGCGCCATCGAGCCCCGTTTCGACGCCGATGCCGGCGCCGATGTCCTGTTCAGGAGCATGCGCGCCCTCGCCCACGTCATGCCACTCCCTGCAACGCAGATGCAATCCATGGAGACGCAATCGTGACGCCCGATCCCGCCGCGCCGCGTCGTCCTGCCGTTGCAACCGAGACAGCTCCGATGAACCTTTTCGCCCCCTTCCTGCGCGTCCTGCTGCCGGTGGCCATGGTCTTGGTGGCGGGGCCCCCGGCCCCGGCCTTGGCGCAGTCGACCGCGGAAGCGTCGTCGGCCGGGCCGTCCGTGACCGTCACCCACGCCAAGACCACCGAGATCGTCCAGAGCGTCCTCGTCGCCGGCTCGATCATCGCGCGGGAAGAGGTTCTGGTCTCGCCACAGGTCGATGGGCTTTCGATCGTCGCCGTCCTGGCCGAGGAAGGCGACAAGGTTGCGCAGGACCAGGTTCTGATTCGGCTCGATCGTACGACGCTCGATGTGCAGAAGACGCAGAACGACGCCCAGATCGCCCGATCCGAAGCGGCCATCGCGCAGGCCAACGCCCAGATCGCAGAGGCTGACGCTAATCTGGTGCAGGCCAATAACGCTTTCGATCGCACGAAGGCCTTGCGCGACAGCGGCAATGCCAGCATCGAGACCTATGATCAGCGCGCGGCCGCCGCGCGGTCGGCCCAGGCCCGCGCCAATTCCGCTCGCCAGGCGCTCGCCATCGCCAGCGCTGATCTGGCCCTGGCGAAGGCGCAGGGGCGGGATATCGAGGTCAGGTTGGCGCGCACCGAGATCAAGGCGCCTCGGGCGGGAACCATCAGCCGCCGCACCGCCAAGCTCGGCGCAACGGCGAGCATGCTGCCGACTTCGGAGCCGCTGTACCGCATCATCGCTGACGGTGCCGTCGAACTGGAGGCGCAGGTCGCGGAAGTCGACATTCCGGCATTGAAGCTCGGCCAGCCTGTCGCCGTCACGCCCGCCGGCGCCAGGGAGGCGCTCAGGGGCACGATCCGCCTGATCGCGCCCGAGGTCGACAAGGCCTCGCGGCTCGGCCGGGTCCGCGTGGTGCTGGACGACAATCCGCCCGTGGCAATCGGCTCTTTCGCGCGCGGCGCCATCGAGACCGGTCGCAAACAGGCTGTCACCCTGCCGCTCTCGGCGATCACCTATACGCGTAGCGGCCCCACGGTGCAGACGGTTCAGAACGGCAAGATCGCAACCCGCAAGGTGACGCTCGGCCTCTCCGGCGGCGGTCGGGCCGAAATCGCGAGCGGGCTCGCTACCGGCGAGACGGTCGTGGCGCGAGCCGGCACCTTCGTGCGTGACGGCGACCACATCACGCCCGTCGCGACCAACTGACGGGGCGGGCGATGCGCATCAATTTTTCCGCCTGGTCGATCCGAAAGCCGGTTCCGGCGATCTTGCTCTTCGTCGTGCTCTGCGTGCTCGGGCTGCTCGCTTTCTCGAAGCTACCGGTGACGCGCTTTCCGAACATCGACATTCCGCTGATCTCGGTGGCGGTGACGCAGTCCGGTGCCGCGCCGGCCGAGCTCGAAAGCCAGGTCACCAAGCGCGTCGAGGATTCGGTCGCCAATATTCCCGGCGTCAAGCACGTCACCTCGACGCTGACCGACGGCCAGTCGCTGACGCTGATCGAATTCCGGCTCGAGACTAATACCGACCGCGCGGTCAACGACGTCAAGGACGCCATCGCCAAGATCCGGGCCGATCTGCCGCGAACCATCGACGAGCCGGTGATCCAGCGCATCGATGTCGAGGGGCAGTCGATCCTGACCTATGGCGCGGCCTCGGCCGGCATGACGCTCGAACAGCTCTCCTGGCACGTCGACGATGTCGTCGCGCGCGAGTTGCAGGGGCTGAAGGGCGTCGGACGTGTCGAGCGCTATGGCGGCGTCGACCGCGAGATCCGGATCTCGCTCGATCCCGACCGGCTGCTGGCGCTCGGCATCACGGCGGGCGAGGTCAACAGGCAGGTGCGCGCCACCAATGTCGATCTCGCCGGTGGGCGCGGTGAGGTCGGTGGGCAGGAACAGGCGATCCGCACGCTCGCCGGCGCCAAGACGGTGGCCGATCTGGCAGAGACCAAGATCACGCTGACCGGCGGGCGCGAGGTGAGACTGAAAGATCTCGGCCGCGTCGAGGATTCCAATTCCGAGCCGCGCGCCTTCGGTCGACTCAACAAGAATCCGGTCGTCACCTTCTCGGTATTCCGTTCGAAAGGCTCGAGCGAGCTATCGGTGAAGGACGTCGTTCAGCAGCGCATCGACGAGCTCAACAAGCGCTATCCGGATATCAAGATCACACCGATCGACGATGCCGTCGCCTATACCCACGGCAATTACAAGGCGGCGATGGAAACCCTGCTGGAAGGGGCCGCGCTCGCTGTCATCGTCGTCTTCCTGTTCCTGCGCAACTGGCGCGCGACGCTGATCACCGCAATCGCGCTGCCGCTTTCGGCCATCCCGACTTTCTGGGCGATGGAGCTGATGGGCTTCTCGCTCAACCTCGTCAGCTTGCTCGGCATCACGCTGGTCACCGGCATCCTGGTCGACGACGCGATCGTCGAGATCGAGAACATCGTCCGGCACATGAAGATGGGCAAATCACCCTATCGCGCGGCGATGGAAGCGGCCGACGAGATCGGGCTGGCCGTCATCGCGATCACGCTGACGATCGTCGCGATCTTCGCGCCGGTTTCCTTCATGGGCGGCATCGCCGGGCAGTATTTCCGGCAGTTCGGCCTCACCGTCGCGGTCGCCGTGCTGTTCTCGCTGCTGGTCGCACGTCTGATCACGCCGATGATGGCGGCCTATCTGATGCGCCCGGTGAAGCACGCCGATCCGAAGGACGACTGGATCATGGGCAGCTATGTGGGGCTGCTCAAGAGTACGCTGAAGAAGCGGCGCATTCCATTCTTCCCGCGCTTCGATGGTTCGGGCGGCTGGCGGACCCTGCCGTTCAACACGGCCTATGCGACGCTGATCGTCGGCTTCCTCTTCCTGTTCGGCTCGATCCAGGCGACCCAGCTCTTGCCGACCGGCTTCATCCCGGACGAGGATACCTCGCGCGTCGTGGCCTCGGTGGAGCTGCCGCCAGGGGCGACGCTCGAGGACACCCGCGTCACCACGGACAAGCTTGTCGATGCGCTCAAGACCATTCCGGAAGTGCGCGACGTCTTCGTGCTCGGCGGCGCTTCGCCCACCGGCCAGCGCGAGGTACGGCGCGCCGCCGTCTTCATCCTGCTGAAGCCGAAGGCGGAGCGCGACATCAAGCAGAAGGAGCTGAAGGTCACTATCGCCGAGAAGCTCGCCAGCGTGCCCGACGTGCGCGCCTGGTATGTCAACGAGCGCGGCGAGCGCGAGATGGCCTTCTCGATTCTGTCGAAGGATGGCGATGCGCTGGACGAGGCCGTCGCGCGCATCGAGGCGCGGATGCGCGAGGTGCCGGGCTATCTCAACGTCGCGACCGCGGGCTCGCTGAGCCGGCCGGAGCTGCGCGTCACGCCGAAGCTGGAGGAGGCCGCCAATCTCGGCGTCACGCCCGAGGCGATCTCGGAGGCGGTACGCGTCGCGACCATCGGCGATGTCGGCGCCAACCTCGCCAAGTTCAACGCCGGCGATCGGCAGGTGCCGATCCGCGTCCAGCTCGACGAGGCGGCGCGCACCGACATGCGTAACATCGCGGCGCTGCGCGTGACCAATGCCAGCGGCGTTTCGATCCCGCTGACGGCTGTCGCGGATGTCGGCTTCGGCGAAGGGCCGAGCTCGATCGACCGCTACGACCGGGTCCGCAGGGCGCAGATCGGCGCCGATCTCAAGCGCGGCTTCGAACTCGGCACGGCGCAGGACAAATTCCAGGAGATCGTCAAGCAAGTCGGTCTGCCGCCGGGCGTCTGGATCGCCGCGACCGGCGATGCCGAGATCCAGGGCGAGGTCGTGGACGGTTTCATCACCGCGATGACCACCGGCCTGATGCTGGTGCTGACCGTGTTGATCCTGCTCTTCGGCTCGGTCTTTCAGCCGATCACGATCCTGCTGTCGCTGCCGCTGTCCTTCGGCGGCGTGGTGATCGCGCTGCTGGCGACCGGCAATGCCGTCTCGATGCCGGTCTATATCGGCCTGCTGATGCTGATGGGCATCGTCACCAAGAACGCGATCATGCTGGTCGATTTCGCGGTGGAGGAGGTCGGCCGCGGCAAGGACCGGATGACGGCGCTGCTCGAAGCCGGCCGCAAGCGGGCGCGCCCGATCCTGATGACGACTATCGCCATGGCGGCGGGCATGATGCCCTCGGCCTATGGCGTGGGCGATGGGGGCGAATTCCGCGCGCCGATGGCGATCGCGGTGATCGGCGGGCTCCTGGTCTCGACGGTGCTTTCGCTCGTCTTCGTGCCGTCCTTCTACGCGGTGATGGACGATCTCTCGCATCTGACGGGGCGCCTGTTCGGCCGCTTCTTCAGCAAGGCGGAGGACGAAAGCGCCTGGGAGCCGATCCACGATCCCGAGCATGCGACGCCGGGCGAGGCGGCCGCGGAGGCGATGGGCCGCAAGATGCCGCCGCGGCTGGCGGCGGAGTGAGGGATCAGGAAGCTGACGAGAGTTCGAAGGCGAATGGGGTTGTTTCGTGGAGCGAGGTTAAGCCTAGTCGCGAAACGGCTTCCTCCTCCCAGTTTCGCAGCAATACCGCCAATCCTGGCCGATCTACGACCTCAAGCAACGGCATCATGTCATCAACGATGCGTGCACAGGCACTCTCAGACCAGATCGCGGTTTGACGCGGTTGCTCGCTCAACCACCTGCAACCTGCCAGCGCATCCTTGAGACGACCTGCGCCGGTATCAAGATGAACGCGGTCGAGCGGATAGGATAGAGCCTGTTTGAACCGGAACGCTGTGAGGCTGTGTTTGAACGTCAAAATATCAACAACATCGTTAAGCTTCTTCAGTACCGGTAGGATGCGCTTGCCGATATAATCGCAGGTAGCTTCTGTGAAGCCGGGATCGGACCAGCGACTGGGAGCGCCGCGCTCGAAAAAAAATTCTTCGAACCAGAACGCTCGAAGGGATGACTGAGGGTTCCAGCTATAGCTCAGACCATAGTAAAGCCGTGGAGTGTCGGCATCGCTCGTCCCCAGGAGGGTCACAGACCGAATCACGTGGTGGATCGGCTTTACGACGAGGTAGTGGCCGTAGGGATCTTCGCATGCTGCAAACTCTGGGTATCGCCGACATAGGTGCTTGAACAGGCGCGCAATCTGCCGTTTCGTTGTCATTTCGTCGGTCTGACTTCAATCACGATGACGCGGCTCGGCCTGAAGGTAGAGATGCCACGATATCCCATCTCGGCCAGAGATCGCACTCGGGGAAGCGCGAGGCCACTTTACCAGTCTTCACATCATAAATGCACAAAGTGCCGTCTTCCCGAGCCTCGTAGGCGTCAATTCGGATCGAGCGGGGATAGCCATACGCGACTTCTCTCGCCGAGGTTGGTTCTGCCGACTCCTTCACGAACGAGCGCTCTGCCTTGAAATTCGGATTGCGAACATCATCAATCTGCAGCTTCAACCGCCGATGAACGGCGGTTCCATATGTTTGCGGGGACGGATAGTTGTTTGCATCCCCGGCTGCAGTGGCGGCATCGTCCAGACGCCATTGGACCTCCGCGCCGGCAAGCCAGTTCGGCCTCCTTCTGTGTGATGCGCCCCGCATAACTCAAATCGAGCGTTCCGCTCGTGCTGTCTCCCGGCCGATAGTCGTGAGCGTTGAAGCCCATGACGGCCTGTTGACCGTCGCTCCCGTTGAGCGGCGATTGCCAGTTGAAGAGGATTGCGCCGCCGAGGAAAATGGTTGGCGCAGCGATCAGCGGAGCGAAGGCCGGTTGAACCGTCGCGTCGGGCTCGGGGCCGGACGGCGTCCAGATCGTGCGGCTGACGAGATCGCCATTCGGGCCGCCGAAGTAGATCGACTGGACCTTGTCGGTAGTCTCGAAGGTGATCGTGTCTCCACTGGCGCGAGTGACAGTCTGGCGTTCATCGAAGCTGGCGGCGTACGAGGCGGCGTATTCCGACAGGATCGTATTGCCGTCGCGGTCGCCGGCCGTCTGCTCGAAGACGGAGCCGTCGTCGGTCCAGCCTTCGCCAAGCGAGGACCAGCCGACATCGCCATCGCTCGCTGGACCGTCGGGAAAGGCCGGGTGTTCGTCACCGGCGCTGCCGCCTCCGCCCGTGCCGCTAGTCGATTGGCCGCCCCCGGTGTTGCCAGCCGGCACGCGCGGCTGGTTCGGGTTGCATTTTCGGTGCCAATGATCGCGCCGAATCAGACCGAGCTCGCTGCGTAGACGCAGCAGGTGCAGCCGCAGGGCGCGAAGTTCGCGGCGTGATGGAGAGGGATTTTGACGGCGCGGCATGGCGGGCTCCTGGAAGGAGCCCAATCTCCGGCGATCTCAGCCACCGGGGATAAGTTCGGGCGGGGTCT
>JARYGW010000189.1:0-11381 GCA_033792295.1 Allobosea sp. | reverse complement strand
CTCATGGCCGAGATTGATGAGATGGCGGGTGACGCGGCTGGCGCCGACCAGGTTCTCGGGCACGACATGGCTCACAGCCACATCCGGCAACCGGCGGATCGCCACCAGCAGGGCGGTATCGGCCGCCCTCACCCAGTCGAGATGCTCGGGGCGCGTATCCAATGCCGGACAGAGGATGATGCCGCCGGCGCCATGCTCGCGCATCATCCGCATCACCTGCTCCTGCCGTACCACGCTCTCGGCGGTATTGGCCATGAAGGCGACATAGCCCGCCATCTGCAGCACCTTCTCAACGCCGATGGCGAATTCGGCGAAGAACGGGTTCGAGAGGTCGTTGAGGACGAGACCGACGATGCGCGACTGCGCATTGCGGAGATTGGCGGCGCCGCGGTTATAGACATAGCCCAGCCGGTCCATGGTCTGCAGGACGTGCTGGCGGGTCTCAGGCTTCACCGCGCCGCGGCCGGTGAGGACGAGCGAGACCGTCGATTTCGAGACGCCGGCCGCGTCCGCGATCTCGATGATCGTCACCTTCCCCTTGCTGCCTTTCGGCTGCGGCATGGTTTCGTCCCTGAAGCGCAAGGCGTCATTCTCTGAACGCCGTTCTTTCTTGGAACGTTCCATTATCAGCGAAAAAGGAAACGAGCAATATCTCTCTTTCAATCGATTTTTACGCTCTGTATAAGGCTCGCAACGCGTTTCAAAAATGGAACGTTCCAATAAATGCGTTTCGGAGGAAACGATGGCCGAGATCACCCTGCCCCGTCCGGATGGCAGCAGCGAGCGTTACAGGCTGGCGCCCCCTTCGCCTTATCCCCGCACCGCCCCGGCCAATGGTGTCCGCACCGTCTATGCTGCCGCCCATGTCGTCGCCGATCCGCTGAAGCTGCAGGAGCCCTGGCGCGTACCGGCCGTCGACTGGGACGCCACCCTCGCCTTCCGGCGCCACCTCTGGGGCCTCGGCTTCAAGATCGCCGAGGCGATGGACACCTCCCAGCGCGGCATGGGGCTGGACTGGCCGAACGCCGCGGAGCTGATCGCCCGGTCGCTGGCCGAGGCCAAGGCGACACCGGGCGCCGATCTCGCCTGCGGCGCCGGCACCGACCAGCTCGATCCCAACGCCGCGCGCAGCCTCGACGACGTCATTCGCGCCTACGAGGAGCAGATCGGCCATGTCGAGAAGCACGGCGGCAAGATCATTCTGATGGCGAGCCGCGCGCTCTGCCGCGTCGCCAAGCGTCCGGACGATTACCTTTCCGTCTATGGCCGCCTGATCCGCCAGTGCTGCGGCAAGGTGATCCTGCACTGGCTCGGCGAGATGTTCGATCCAGCGCTCGCTGGCTACTGGGGCAGCAGCGCGTTCAGGCCCGCGATGGAGACGGTGCTGACCTTGATCCGCGAGCACGCCGCCAAGATCGACGGCATCAAAATCTCGCTGCTCGACGCCGGCAAGGAAATCGAGATGCGCCGCCTCCTGCCGGAGGGCGTCGTCATGTATACCGGCGACGACTTCAACTATGCCGAATTGATCGCCGGCGACGAAAAGGGCTTCTCGCACGGGCTGCTCGGCATCTTCGACCCGATCGCGCCGGCCGCAGCCGCCGCCTTCGCCAAACTCGAGGCGGGCGACCGCGCCGGTTTCCACGCGATCCTCGACCCGACCGTCGCGCTCTCGCGCCGGCTCTTCGAGGCCCCGACGCAGCATTACAAATGCGGCGTCGTCTTCCTGGCTTGGCTCAATGGCTTCCAAAGCCATTTCCGCATGGTCGGCGGCGCCGAATCCGCGCGCGGCATCTTGCACTATGCGGATCTCTTCCGGCTTGCCGACCAGTCCGGTCTCTTCTTCGACCCGGAGCTGGCGACGAAGCGCATGGCGCAGCTCTGCGCCCTCAACGGCGTCGCCTGAGGAGAGAACGCCATGCACGCTCCGCTGCTCGACACCGAGATCTACGACCAGATCCGCGAGACCGCCCGGCGCTTCGCCGAGGATGTCGTCAGGCCCTCCGCCGCCGATCTCGATCGCGACGAAACCTTCCCGGCCGAGATCTATGCCCAGATGGGTCAGCTCGGCCTGTTCGGCCTCACCGTGCCGGAGGAACATGGCGGCGCCGGCCTCGACACCTACGCCTATGCTATCGTCATGGAGGAATTGTCGCGCGGCTATTCCTCGGTCGCGGACCAATGTGGGCTCGTCGAGCTGATCGGCACGCTGCTCACCCGCTACGGCACGCCCGAACAGCTCAGGCGCCTGCCGGATATCCTGGCCGGAAAGACCCGCGTCGCCTATTGCCTGACCGAACCGGAGGCAGGCTCCGACCTCTCTAATGTCCGCACCACGGCGCGCGAAACCGCCGAAGGCTACGTCATCGACGGCGGGAAGCTCTGGATTCACAACGCGCCGGTCGCCGATCTCGGCTTCGTGCTGGCCTCGACCGACCCGTCGGCCGGCCACCGCGGCATGAGCATCTTCCTGGTCGATCTGCATGCGCCCGGCGTCTCGCGTGGACCGAAGGAACACAAGATGGGCCAGCGCGCGAGCCAGGTCGGCGCGCTCAACTTCGATGGCGTCACCGTATCGCCCGGAGCCCTGCTCGGCCCCAGGGGGCGCGGCTTCCACATCATGATGAGCGTACTGGAAAAGGGTCGCGTCGGCATCGCCTCGCTGGCGGTCGGCATCGCACAGGCTGGGCTGGAGGCGGCGCTGGCCTATGCCCGCGACCGGCGCCAGTTCGGCAAGCCGATCCTCGACAATCAAGGCCTGCAATGGATGCTGGCCGACATGGCCAAGGACATCGCCGCCGCCCGGGCACTGGTTGAGCGTGCCGCGTTGCTGATCGACCACGAGAAGCCCGCGACCTCCGCCTCATCGATGGCGAAATGCTTCGCCAGCGACATGGCCGTGGCACAGACCGCCAATGCCGTGCAGGTCTTCGGCGGCTCCGGCTATATCCGCGGCTTCGAGGTCGAGCGGCTCTACCGCGACGCCAAGATCACCCAGATCTACGAAGGCACCAATCAGATCCAGCGCACCATCATCGCCAAGGAGCTGATCAAGAACGGGGCTTGACGACCGGACCGCCTGCGTCCTGTCGGACGCCGGGCGGGGACCCGCTTCCCTGTTTCGGTCCGAAGCTAGGCCGCCGTGCGGCCCATCAGCTCGCGCGCGGCTCCGCGAACCGCGTCCAGCGTGCGGTCGATCACTTCGGCATCGTGCTCGGAAGAGACGAACCAGGCGCCACGCTCCAGAGCACGCACGCCGCGCTTCAGCAGCGCATGGGCGAAGCGGCTGTAGGCGACCTTGTCGGCCCGCGCGACGTCCCTGTAGTTCCGTGCCGGCGCATCGAGCCCGAAGGCGACGTGGAACATCAGCGGAAAGCCGACGACCTGCGCCTTGATGCCCTCCTCCGCCAGGATGGTGCGGATGCCGTCCTGCAGGCGCTGCCCGTGGACGGAGCTGCGCTCGTAATGCTCCGGCGTCAGCAGGGTCTGCGTCGCGACCAGCGCCGCCATCGCGATCGGCTGGGCGTTGAAGGTGCCGCCATGCAGCACGCCATCGGCGAAGAGATCGAGCAGGTCGGCGCGCCCGGCCACCGCCGCGACAGGGAAGCCGTTGGCGATCGCCTTCGCCATGATCGTCAGGTCGGGCGTCACGCCGAAGCGCTCCTGCGCTCCTCCCCGGCCGAGCCGGAAGCCGGTGATGACCTCGTCGAAGATCAGCAGCGCGCCGTGCTTGCGGCAGGCCGCGAGCGCCCCTTCGAGATAGCCCTTCGCCGGAGCGATGGCGCCCTGATTGCACATCGCCGGCTCCATCAGGACGGCCGCGACATCGCCCTTGGCGAGCCTGGCCTCCAGCGCCGCGAGATCGTTCCAGCCGAGGATCGAGAGCCCCTCGCCCGCGGCGGTATCCTGCCCCTTGCTGCCGATCACCGGCGTCGGCGCGCCCTCGGGACCGGCGGCGTTCAACCCCGGCGCGGTCGACCACAAGATGTTGTCGAACCAGCCATGATAATGGCCCTCGAACTTGACGATGATGCGCTTGCCCGTGGCGGCCCGCGCCAGCCGGATCGCGGCCTGCGCCACCTCCGAACCCGACGAGCCGAAGCGCAAGCGCTCCGCCGAAGGGATGCGCTCGCAAATCAGCTTCGCGGCCTCGTATTCGATCGGCATCTGGCCGGCGAAGAGGATACCCTTCTCGGCCTGGCGCTGTGCCGCCTCGATCACCGGCTTCGGCGCATGGCCGAGCACGGTCGCGCCCATGCCGCAGTAATAATCGATGATCCTGTTGCCGTCGGCGTCGATGAGATAGGCGCCCTCGCCGCGCTCGAAGACGAGCGGTCCGGGCGACATGCCGAGCCGGAAATTGCTGTTCACGCCGCCGGCGATGTAGCGCGCGTTCTCCGCGATCTGCCGGGCCGATTCCTCGAAGCGCAGTGCTCCCGCCTGCTGGGTGCCGTTGCCTGCCACTTGCGTTGCCTCCGATGCTGTTGCCCCGACCAGACCAGACCGCCCTCACCGTGTAAAGGAACGCCGGTTTCGCCTTGCGGAATTCCGTTAGGCTGGGCTATGCCGGCTCGTCACTCTCCCGAAAGGCGGAACGGCCATGGCGAAGAAGCCCGAAAATCCTTACGTCGTGCAGCCGGTGATGAAGGCGCTGAAAGTCCTGGAACTGGTCGCCCGCCACGGCCATGAGATCGCACTGACCGCAGTCTCCAAAGAGCTCAGAATCCCGAAGACGACGACCTTCCGCTATCTGCAGACGCTGACGGCTGCCGGCTTCCTGGACCATAACCGCACGACCGACCGCTACAATCTCGGTCCCCAACTGCGCGCCATCGCCCGGGCCGATGCCAGTGTCAGCAAGGTCCGCGAACTTGCCCGCCCCGCCATGATCGAGCTGATGCACGAGTTCAACGAAACGGTGAACCTCGCGGTAAAGGGCAACGGCACGGTCGTCTATATCGACCTCGTCGAGGCCAACCGTTCGCTTCGAATGCAGGCCCGCATCGGCGACAGCCACCCGATGCACTCCACCGCGCTCGGCAAGGCGATCCTCGCCTTTCTGCCCGACGCCGAACGGCAGCGCCAACTCGACCTGCCACTGACCGAGCGCACCGGTCGCACCTTGCTGGAACGCGAGGAGATCGAACGGCAGCTCCGGCAGGTCAAGCGCAGCGGCTACGCCACCGAGATGGGCGAGAACGAGGACGGGGCGATGTGCGTCGGCGTGCCCATCCTCGACGAGGACGGGCATCCGGTCGCAGCGCTGTCGATCTCGGCGCCGCTGATGCGGATGCCGCATTCGCTGGCCGCCAAGGCCGGCATCAGGCTGCGCGAGGTCGCGGTGGGCATCTCGACCCAACTCGGCTCGCGGCCGGCGGCGACAGGCTGAGGTATTTCCTTGTCGCATTTTCTTCACGCGAACCGGCGGCCACTTCGCTTGAAAATGCTTCGATGCCGGGCTCATCGGTATTCGATCCTGGGGTCGATCCAGGCGTAGAGCATGTCGACCAGGAGGTTGATCAGCATATAGGCGACCAGGATCACCAGAATGCAGCCCTGGATCAGCGGGTAGTCGCGCGTGCTGATCGCCTGGATCAGCAGGCGCCCGAGGCCCGGATAGGTGAAGACCGCTTCCGTCACCACCGCCCCGCCGATGAAGTTCGCCATCATCAGCCCGACGATGGTGACGAAGGGCAGCATCGCGTTGCGCATGATGTGCAGGCCGACGATACGGTTCTCCGGCACGCCCTTGGCCCGGGCGGTGCGGACATAGTCGGCGCGGGCCTCCCCGATCAGCGAGGCGCGCAGGAAGCGGGCGAGGATGCCCGAGACATAGACGCCGAGCGTGACCGCCGGCAGAGCGAGGCTGCGCAGGGCATCGAGCGGCGATTGCCAGAGCGGCACATGGCGCGAGGCCGAGGGCAGCCAGTGCAGCTCCACCGCGAAGAGCAGGATCAGCAGGATGCCGAGCCAGAAGGTCGGCACGCCGAGCGCCAGCGCGCTCCAGCCGCTGAGCAGCCGGTCGAGCCAGGAATTCGGCCTGACCGCGCTCGCGATCGCGACCGGGATGCCGACGGCGAGCGCCACCACGATCGCCGCCAAAGCGAGCTGCAGCGTCGCCGGCAACCGCTCTCCGATGAGCTGCAGCACCGGCTGGCGGCTGTGCAGCGAGAGCCCGAAATCGCCGGTCAGGGCCCTGCCGAGCCAGTCGGCGTACTGGATCACCATGGGCCGGTCGAGCCCGTAGCGCCGGATCGCAGCGGCGACCTCTTCCGGCCCGGCATTCTCGCCCACGATGACGGCGACCGGCCCGCCCGGCACCGCATAGATCATCGCGAAGATCGCGAAGGAGGCGATCAGCAGCACCGGCAGCATCTGGGCGAGGCGGCGCAGGACATAGGCCGTCATCGCCGCCCCCCGATGGTCACGCCGGAGGCATCGGTCTCGTCGCGATCGAGGATCGCGGTCAGCGCCCGACCGATCGTGTCGAATGCGAGGATCGTCAAGGTCAGGACGAGACCGGGCAGCACCGCATAGGTCGGCGCCTCGTAGAGATAGGATTTTCCGGTGCGCAGCATCTCGCCCCAGCTCGGCGTCGGCGGCGGCACGCCGACCCCGAGGAAGGCGAGCGCGGCCTCGAGCAGGATCGCGATCGAGGCCAGAACAATCGCCTGAACCACCAGCGGGCTCAAGGCGTTGGGCAGGATCGTTCGGAACATGATGTAAGCCGGCTTTCCGCCGAAACCGCGCACCGCCGTGACGAAGTCGAGCGAGCGCAGGGCCATCACCTGCGCCCTGGCGATGCGGGCGAAGCCGGGAATGCCGGCGACGCCGACAGCGATCAGCGCGGCGCTCTGGCTGCGCCCCAGCACCGCGATCAGCGCCATGGCGAAGAGGATGTTCGGCAGGGCGAGCAGCACGTCGATGCCGCGCATCAGCAGCGAATCCCGCCAGTCGCCGTAGAAGCCGGCGACGAGCCCGACCGGCACGCCGATTAACGCCGCGATCAGCACCGCGCCGAAGGCCGTGACCAGCGAGGTGCGCGCGCCATAGACAACACGGGCCAGGATGTCGCGGCCGAGTTCGTCGGTGCCGAACCAGCTTCCAGGCGAAGGCGGCCTTAGCGAATCCGCGATGCTCTGCGCCAGCGGATCGAGCGGCAGCAGCTCGGCAAAGGCCGCGGCCAATCCAACCAGCACCAGGAAAGCGATGCTCAACGCCGCGCCGCGCCGGGCGAGCAGCTGGCGCAGCAGGCGTCCGAGCGAGATCAGGCTATCCCGCATCACGCGGTGCCGGCCTGGCACCGCAGCTCCACGAGCCGCATCACCGGAACCCGATGGTGCGCGCCACGAACAGATTGTCGATGTCGAGCGTCACCCCGCCGATCTTCTCCGAAGCGACGATCAGGCCCACATCGTAGGAATTGGTCGGAATGCCGAAGGCCTCGTCGACGAGCACGCGGTTGAGATTGTCATAAGCCGCCTTGACCTCGGCCTCGCCGCCCGCCGCGCCATCGACCTTGGCGATCGCCGCGACATAGTCGGGATGCGGGTGGGGATCCTTCAGGATCGGGTTGCCCGAGGTGCGGTAGATCGAGTTGGTCGCGACGCGCGAGGGGAATTTCTGCACGTTGCCGACCGCGCCGAAGGTCGCGGCGAAATCGCCGCCGAGCAGGGCCGTGACGTATTCGGCGCCCTGGCGCATGTCGAGTTCGATCGGGATACCCGCCTTCTGCAGCGAGCCCTGCACGATCTGGCTGATCGCGACCGAAGGCTCGTCGCTGCCGTTCACCAGCAGTTTCCAGTCCTTCATCTCGTCGGCGGAGAGGCCGGAAGCGGCGATCAGCTTCTTCGCCTTGTCGAGGTCGTAGGCATAGGTCTTGGTGTAGCTCTCGTCATAGGCCGGGCTCGCCGGCGCCCAGGGCAACGCCACAACCTTGCCCATGCCGGCATAACCGACGCGCAGGATGCCCGCCCGGTCCATCAGGTAGTTGAAGGCTTGCCGGAACGACCTGTTGCGGAAGGGGCCGCGCGTCGAGTTGATGCGAAAGACCTGGACCAGTTGCCCCGGACCGGCAAAAACCTGGTAGCCCGCATCCTTCAGCCGGACGGCACTGCGCGAGGAGCCGTTATAGACGATGTCGACCGCGCCCGATTCCAGTGCGGCGCTGGCCGCGGCATCCTCACTGAACACGGTGAAGACGAGATCCTGCGCGATCGGCTGCTTTTCGCGCCAGTATTTCGGATTGGCCTTGAGGGTCAGGCTCTGGCCGACGGCCCGGTTGACCAGCGTATAAGGCCCGGTGCCGGCCGGCACGGTCTCGACCGTATCGATGCCCTTCGCATCGATCGGGATCAGGAACTGCAGCAGGTCGAGGACCTGCCGGTCGGGAACGGGCGCCTTGAAGTTGATCGTGACGGTGCGCTCATCCGGCGCCGACCAGTCCTTCACGATCAACATCGTCGCGAAGACGTTCTTGCCGCGCTTGGGATCGGCGCCCTTTTGCAGCGTCGCCAGCACGGAATCGGACTTGAACGGATTGCCGCTGTGGAAGGTCACGCCATCACGCAGCTTTAGCGTAACCGATTTCTTGTCGGGGGCGATAGCCCATTCCGTCGCGAGGCTCGGCTGCGGCTTTCCCTCCGGGGTATATTCGATCAGGCTGTCATAGAGGTTCTTGATGACGTGGAAATTCACCGTGGAGAGCTGCTGCGGATCGTAATTCGCAAGCTCGTTCAGCACGGCAACCCGCAGCGTCCCGCCCTTGAGTTGCTGGGCCGCGGCGGGCAGCGCCGTTGCGAGGGGGGCCGCTCCCGCGAGGGCAAGGCCTGTGATGCAGAATCGACGTCGCGACAGCTTTGTCATCGCTTTCCCCTTTTTGTTGGTTCGATTGCCGTTCAACCCATCCCCGCGCCCGACTGGGACGAGTGCGCCCGCCAGTCGCTGATTGTTTCCAACGGGTAGACCGGGCGCGGAATCCGCTGCCACGGCAGGGTGAAGACATCCGACTGCCCCGGCCCGCGCGTATCGGCACGCACCAGCCCGGAGGCGATGCGGTCGAAGTACTGGAAGTTGGAGGCCGTCTTGAGCACGGCCATCTTGTAGTGGGAGAGGTCGATGCCGAAGGCCTCGTAGACATCCGGGACATTGCCCGCGACACCGCGCAGCTCCGAGATCAGGAGCGTCACCGGCCCGACATCGAAGACGGCGACACGGCCCATGTCGACCTCGGTCTGATGGTTAAAGGCCAGCGGGATCGCCCCACTGCCGAGTGTCCGGACCCGTCCCGTCACCGTCAGCGGTTTGAAGAAGGCCGTGGCCGCATCGCCTCCGAGCGGCAGGGTCACCTCCGCCCCCTCGCCCGCCGCGGTCAGGGTAGCAACGGCTTCCGGCGAGATCAGCGGGATCAGCGCCTTGCTCCTGATGCCGAGCCGCAGCATCGATTCCAGCAGCAGGTTGCTGTCGCCAGCCGCGCCGCCGAAGACGGTGTCGCCCGTGTCGCTGACCACGACGATGCCGCGCTCGGCGGCATCGGCCCTGCGCACGGCATCGTCGGTGGAGACGGCCTCGCGCACCTGGAAATCATCGCGCATCGACCAGGCGAGATCGGCAAGCTCGTCAGCCAGCTTTTCGGCCAGTGCCTGATCGCCATCCGTGACGACGATCGTCGACCATCCGCCCTCGGCGACGTCGAGCCAGGGCTGCATCGGATAGTTCGAAGCCTGCAGGACACGCCGATCGGCTTCGATGGCGCGGGCCCGGTCGAACCAGATCTTCATCGGCCCCTTCGAGGTCAGGAACTGTTCCTGATGCGAGAGCAGCGGAATCTTGCGCCAGGCCATCACCGGCTCGCACTTCTCGGTGAGGATGCGCAGCAGCACCTCGGTCCCGACCTTGCCGGTGTCGAACACATCATGCGGCTGCGTGCGATGCCCGACGATGGCCGTGCAATTCGCCATGATCTTGTGGGTGACGTTGGCGTGGTGATCGAGCCCGAGCAGGATCGGGACATCCGGCCCCAAAATCCTGCGACAGAGCGCGGCCTGTTCGCCCTCGACATCGTCGATGCCCTCGGCCGCACAGGCGCCGTGCAGATGCAGGACGAGCCCGTCGATCGGCCCCACAGTCTCCAACCCGGCCCGGATCTTCGCCTGGAAGTAGTCGAAGGCCTCGCGCGAAATGCGCCCGCCCGCCACGGCCCAGGCACGGATGATCGGGATCGTCTCGATGTCGAGGCCGGACTCCTTCACCGCAGCATAGTGTCCGCCGATCTGGCCGATCTCGCCGAAATGCCGGGCGATCTCCTCGCCCTCATAGATGCCGAAAGCCGCGAAATCGGCGAGCGTCGTCAGCAGCGGATTGAAGTCGTTCGTCTCCTGAACGATGTGGATCAAAGCCAGGCGCACGACAACCTCCCGGAAAACGATGGCGAGTGCCCGTGGAACGGGAGAAGAGAACCGTCAGGGCAGCGGCGTCCCCAGTCCGCTTCCGGCGAAGCCGGAAAACAGCCCGCGCGACCGTCGAAAGCCTAGTTGCCGCTGATATTTCGCGTCAAGGATCGCCGGTTTCGCTGGAAGAAACAGCCTTTCGATTGCGATGTTCCACGAGCCTGCGCCGACAGGTTGACGGACCGAACGTCCTGCCCTGCGAAAGAACCACCGGCAGGTGAAGGATCACATGAAGCCAGGATTTCGAGGCAGATATTGTGTCCAGTCGCCATAGCCCGCCGACGCCATCAGGAGCATGGGAAAGGTAATCCGCATGCCCTGATCGACGGCGAGGCCGAGGACACTGTCGCATGTACCCGGCAGAAAGGCCGAGACCTTATCGGTCGAGCGCTCTGCAGCCAGCTTCAGCGCCGCCGCAAAGGTACCGCGAAGACTGTCTGACCGCAGGGTCGCGAGGGGGCCGACATGTCCGTTGGCGTTGATATAGCCATAGCCGACGCAGTCGTTGCCAGCGTGGAACAAGAAACCGTCGGTCACGGGGTCGTCATGCAAATAGCGGTGATGCTTTTCCCGCGAGACGCCGATGGCGCGGGAATCGATCGCGCCGAGTTTTTCCAGAGTGGCCACGCTGCCATCGATCGGGATGGCGCGCAGCGACGGCTCCGGCAGCTCTCGCATCACCCGTTCGCGCGCGACGCTGAAAAAATAGATCGGCATCTTCGGAAAGAGGCCGCGCCGCATGTAGAGACCCTGCGAGACACGGTTGAAGATGAATGTGATCAGGGCCCTGTGAACCGCCCCCGACGTCCGGGCGTGCTCCATGGTACGCTCCAACAGCATGTTCCCGATGCCAAGCCCCTGCCGCGCAGGGTCGACGAAGAGCTGGGAGAGGAACCAGACATCGCCGCAAACCCAACTCCAGGCAAAGCCGAG
>JARYGW010000188.1:0-11411 GCA_033792295.1 Allobosea sp. | reverse complement strand
CAGCTTCGAAATGGCCCGCGCCAGCCAGCGCGGCGAGTTCGCCGCCCCCCGACACAGCCTGCGCTGAAGCCGGGACTTACGCCGCCTTCGCCTCGCGGCCGAGGAAGGCTTCGATCTCGGCGGGCGCCACCCCGGCTTCCCGTGCGATCCGCCCGGCGAGCGCCGCTGCTGACGGCCTGAGCAGGCCGAATGGCCGGTCAAGCCAATAGGACACCGGATTCAGCGCCTCGCGCCCATCGACCCTGACGATCCGCCCTGCGGCCAATTGCTCGCGCGCCAGCGGCGGCCGGGCCAGCGCGACCCCGAGGCCATGGGCGGTGGCGTCCAGCACCAGATTGTAATCCTCGAACCGCCGATCCTGCGGACGCGGGCGGTAATCCAGCCCTTGCGCCGCGAACCAGGCCTTCCAGCCGGCGGCATCGGAATCATGGATCAGCGGCAGGGTAAGCAGGCGCTCTGGCGCGCCCTCCCCGATCGCAGCTGCGAGCTCCGGCGAGGCGATCGGGAAGCACCATTCCTCGAACAGCTTGAGCGAAAGCCGGTCCGGCGCCCCTCCACGCCCGCATCGGATGCCGATATCGACACCCTCCTCCTCGAAATCGACCTTGCGATGCTCGACCTGCAGCACAACCCGCAGCGGTGGCATGCCGGCTTCCAGGACAGCCAGCCGCGGCATCAGCCACAAAGAGCAGACGGATGGCGGCGCGCTGACCCGCACCACCGAGGCGCCCCGCGCCTCGCGCCAGCGCTCCGAGGTGTCTGCGATCAGGGCAAAGGCTTCCTGCGTGCGCTGGAGCAGGCGCTGACCTTCCGGCGTCAGTGTCACGCCGCGAGCCTGCCGCAGGAAGACGCGCAGGCCGAGCCAGTGCTCGAGCTTGGCGATCTGCCGGCTGACCGCGCCATGGGTCACGTTCAGCGCCTCGGCTGCGGCCGAGAAGCTGCCGGTGCGGGCGGCCGCCTCGAAGGCGCGCAAGGTGTCGAGCGGTGGAAGATTGGAGCTGTGATCCATCCTCACAGCTCATGCGCGAATTGTTCGTTTGTCAATCAGCTCGCCGAAGCGTCTATCGGGAGCAACTTTCGTCACCGATGGACTGACGCCATGTCCTCCTCAACCTGCGCCTCTCCCACCCTCGCCGCCTCCGGCTCGCAACGCCTTGACCCGACGCTGCTCTTCACCGTGACCTTCACGGTGATGGCCTGGGCCTCCTCCTTCCCGGCGATCCGTGCAGGCCTCGCCGGCTTCGGTCCGGCCGAGATGGCGGCACTGCGCTTCGCGCTCGCCGGCGGCCCCGCTGCACTCTTCCTCATCGCGACGCGGACGAAGCTGCCCGAGCGCGCCGATATCTGGCGCTTCCTCGTCGGCGGCGTGATCTTCATCGCGGGCTACGCACTGCTGCTCAATTTCGGCCAGCGCGTCGTGCCGGCGGGGCCCGCCGCCTTCATCATCAACACCAATCCGATCATGACGGCCGTACTCGCGATGATGATCCTGGGCGAGCGCTTCAGCCTGACCGCCTGGCTGGGCACGGCGCTCTCCTTCGCCGGGATCGACGTGATCGCGCTCGGCAAGGGGCTCGATATCGAGATCGGCATGAGCGTGCTCCTGATCCTGGGCGCCGCCTTCTGCAACGCCATCACCACGGTCGTGCAGAAGCCGCTTTTCGGCCGCTACAGGCCGCTCCATGTCGCCGCCTGGAACATGTCGATCGGCGGCTTCGTGCTGCTGCCCTTCCTGCCGTCCGCGATCGAACAGGCGCAGATCGCCCCCGCAGTCTCCTTCTGGTCGGTGGTCTATCTCGCCGCAGTGCCGAGCCTCATCGCCTACGGCACCTGGGCGATCACGCTCTCGCGCCTGCCGGCCGCCCGTGCCGCGAACTTCCAGTATGCGGTGCCGCCGATGGCGATGCTCATCGGCTTCTTCTGGCTCGGAGAGGTGCCGACGCTCCTCGGCCTGATCGGCGGCGCCATGGCGCTCGCCGGGGTGGTGCTGGTCAACTTGAAACGTTGAACCAGCGGCGCGGCGGAGAGCTATCCTGCCTGCCGCGCCAAAGCGTCCCGCAGCCAGGGGACGGCGCGCGTGGCTGCCTCCAGGGCGTCTTGCTGAATGGCGTAGCTTAGGCCCGAGTAATAGTGGACGGGCGTCCACGCGCCGCCATCCTCGGCATCGCGCCGGAACTCCTCGAAACCGAACGTCCCATCGGGCCGGGAGAAGAGATCGACGCAACGATCATGCTCGTCGTTCTCGACGCTGTCGAAGACGAGCCAGGATTTGTCCAGGCGCCTGGATACCGGAGCCCTTCCGCTCAAAATCCCCTCGCCGCCAGCGCCTTCTCATCATCCGCGATGTAGTCGCGGATGACCGGGACGGCGCTCTTGTGCTGGCCGAGCAGGAGCTGGAACACCATGTCGCCGCCGATGTCGAAGGAGATCGAACAGGCGCAGAGATAGAACTCCCACATCCGCGCGAAGCGTTCGCCCATCATGTCGACCACCTCGGCGCGGTGGGCCATGAAGCGCTCGCGCCAGGCCTCGAGCGTCCAATGGTAGTGCCGGCGCCAGAACTCGCAGTCGGAGGCCCAGAGCCCGGTCTGCTCCTGCGCGGCGAAGACCTCGGAAAGCGCCGGCGCATAGCCGCCCGGGAAGATATATTTGTCGAAGAACGGGCCGGTGAAGCCGGGCGGCCCGGCCCGGCCGATGCAATGAACCAGCGCGACCCCGTCCGATGTCAGCAATTCGCGGATCTTGCCGAAATATTCGCCGTAATGCGCGACGCCGACATGCTCCATCATGCCGACGGAGACAATGCGGTCGAAGGTTCCGCCGAGCTCGCGGTAATCCTTGTTGATGAAGGTCACGGCATCGCCGACTCCGGCCGCCTCCGCACGCCTCGAAGCTGCCGCCATCTGGTCGGGCGAGACGTTGAGCCCGGTCACCTGCGCCCCGCAGGCCTTGGCGAGATAGATCGCAAGCTCCCCCCAGCCCGAGCCGATATCGAGCACGCTCATGCCGGGCTCGATCTTCAGCTTGGCGGCCAGATGCCGGAGCTTCGCCTTCTGCGCTGCCTCCAGGCCGACCTCCGGGCTGTGCCAGTAGGCACAGGAATAGGTCATCGTCTCGTCGAGCCAGAGCCGGTAGAAATCGGTCGGAATGTCGTAGTGATGCTTGACCTTCTTGCCCGCGACGCCGAGCGGGTTGTGCATGCGCCAGCGCCGGATCTTGAAGCGGACCTGCCGGATCGCCTTCTGCAGCGGATGCTTGCGCAGCTCCTTGCGCTGCAGCCAGAACAGCGTCAGCAGGTCATGGATCGTACCTTCCTCGAAGTCGATCCGACCGTCCATATAGCCTTCGGCCAGGGCGAGCTCCGGATTGAGGAAGAGCTCGCGCTCGATGCGGTTGTCATGGAAGCGGACGGTTACGGCAGGGGCGGTCTTGGTGACGCCTGCGAACAGCATCTCGGCCGGGCCGGGCCCGAAGACATGGCGCTTGCCATCCGGGGTGACGACGGTCAGGCGCCCTTGCCGGACAAATCCCTTGAGCAGTCGCGGCAACAGCAGCATCGGCATCCCCGTCTTGCCCCGGACATCGGGGCGACACCCACGAGTTAACCGAAAACGGCCGCATACCGAAACCCCGACTGTTGCAGAGCATGCCCGCAAGCGGTTAGAGCCAAATGCTCTCGGAGGATCGACCGAACCCATGTCCTGGCGCGATTTCTGGAACGGCGAGCACGCGATCTATGTTTCGCCGCGCCACAAGCTCCTGCACTATCGGCAGATCGCAACCGACCTGATCGCCCACATCCCCTCGCGCGACGCAACCGTGCTCGACCATGGCTGCGGCGAGGCGCTCGACGCCGCCCGTGTCGCCGCAGCCTGTGGCAAGCTCTATCTCTGCGAGGCGGCACCGAATGTCCGCGAAAGGCTGCGCGGCCAGTTCGGCAGGCTCGATTCGGTCGCGGTCGTCTCTCCGGAAGAGGTCGCTGCCCTGCCCGAAGCGACGCTCGACCTCGTCGTCGCCAACTCGCTGATCCAGTACCTCTCCCGCGACGAATTGAAGGCCCTGCTCGCGACCTGGCATGCCAAGCTCAAGCCCGGCGGCGCCCTCGTCCTGGCCGATGTCATTCCGCCCGATGTCAGTCCCCTGACCGACGCCACGCAGCTCCTGGCCTTCGGCTGGCGCGGCGGCTTCCTCCTCGCGGCGCTGGCCGGGCTCGCCCGCACGGCCTTCTCGGATTACCGCAAGCTCAGGGCGCAATACGGTCTCTCGACCTACACCCCGGAAGCAATCGGCGACCTCATCTGCGAGGCCGGATTCATCGATCTTCAGCGGCCGGCGAATTTCGGCCACAACCCGCATCGGATGACCTTCAAGGCCGCAAGGCCGGCTTGAGAGCCTGCGTGGAGCGATTGTTTCTCGCCTTTCCGTAACTGGACATAGCGGAATGACTTGATTCGCGGCAGCGGATATGGCTTTGAGCGCGCTTGCCTTGAAGTCCGGAACGGCCGTGCAGGATCAATTCGCCTGTCCTTACTGCGACGCGATGCTCAATCGGGGCGTGCTGTCCTGTCGATGCTGCGGGCGTGACCTGACGCCCGTGCTGCCGCTGCTGAGCCGCCTCGACGCGCTGGAGGAACGCCTGGCCGCCTTCGAGAGGAAGGCGGAGGAAGATCGCGCAGTCCATGCTGCAAGGCCGGTACCGCGCGCCGAAGACGTGGTTGCTCCGCCTGAAGACGTATCTGCAACCGAGGAGCCGCTCGGCCATCCGGTCGCGCGCCGGCGTTTCTGGGTACTCCCCCTCGGCTTCCTGCTATTGCTCGGGGCCTATGGCTCGGTCGTGCTCTGGCTCGACTTGCCGCTCTGGGTGTTGCGTCTCGCCTCGATCGCAATCCCCTTCGCGACCGGCCTGATCTATTTCGGCATCCGCCCTCGCCTGATCGCCTTCGATATTGCGGTCGCCATCGTCTTCGCGATTTTTTCTGTCGCCACCATGAACGCATGGCTCGGTTGGCACGACAATATACCGCTCCTTCCGCAAGGGTCGGCAGCTTGGCGCGAGACGTTCTTCTATGCGCTGAGTATCGGCGCCTCCATTTTCTCGGGGATGCTGCTGCGCGTGACGCAGGCAGCGCTCAGCGCGCGCGGCCTCGTCTCGCTGCCGGAACTGCGCAAGGGGCTGCAGGCCGTTCATGGGAAGATCCCGATGGATACACTGAAGACCATCGAGACCACGATCCTGATGGCCAGCACCGTCATCTCTGCCATTGCCGGCCTCGTCGCCGGAATTCTGGGAGTGAAATAGAACAGGATGATCAAGTCCGTGCTTATCCGGCACATTCTGCCTGCCGCTGTCGCCTTCTCCGCCATCCTGGGCCAGGCCCACGCTGCGGAACCGCTCCAGCTCATCACCCGCGAGGAAGCGGGGCTGCCGACAGCCTCCGGCGCGGCGGCCAGTACTCGCAACCTGACCCGCGGTCCGGGAATCGACACCCTCTCGACGCCTGACAAGGGCGTGGACGGCAAGCCGTTCCGCCTCTCGGTGCGCTTCATGTCGAGCAATGGCGTGCCGGTCGACCCCGCGACCGTACGCGTCTTCTACCGTCGCCAGCCGCCGGTCGACATCACCGAGCGCATCAAGCCCTTCATCACGCCCGCCGGCATCGATGCCCCCTCCGTGGTCGTCCCGTCGGGCAAACATGTCATCGAGATCGAGGCGGCCGACAAGGAAGGCCGCATCGGCCGCCGGCAGCTCATGCTCACCGTCGCGCCGCAACAGTGAGCCCGGACGCGGCCTGACGATGCCGTCAGGCCGCCCGATCGGCGAAGCTGAAGAATTTGTGGCCGAGGAACGAGAACACCATCACTATTCCGGTCGTGACGAACTGCATCGGCAGATAGGGCAGCCCGAGCCTGCTCACGAAAAGATGCATCAGCAAACCGGTGAGCACGAAGCCACCGGCCGCGATCAGCGCGAAGCGCCAGCCGGCCTGGGCATGGCTGCGCGTCGCGTCGAAGGTCATCCGGCGATTGAGCGCGTAGGAGACCACCGCCCCGACGATGAAGCCGGCGAGCGTCGCCGGCACGGGATCGAGCTTCGCGCCCTCGACCAGCCCGATCAGCACACCGTAATGCGCCACCGCCGTCAGCCCCCCGGCGAAGGCATAGGTGACGAGCTGACGGAACTGGCGCGGATAGCGGCGAAGCAGCATCCGCGCTTCCTATAGCATCGGACCGAAAAGTGGAATCCGCTTTTCGGAAAAATCCGATGCGATATCAATGGGCTATAACGCGAGGCATCCAGGAAGGGCGCCGTCAGCCCGCGTCGCTCCCCGCCAGATTGGCCGGCATGCCACCGACCGGCATGTCGAGCCCCTGCTTCAGCGTATCGACATGGTATTCGCGGATGCGCCCATTCGTCGGATCGCTGACGAAGGCGCTGCCGCCGATCACCGCGAGGCCCGGCGTCGGGGTCTTCGCGCCATAGGCGCAGTCGAAGGGGGCGACCGCGTCGAAACTGGCGAGTTCTTTCCAGGCGGGAGCGACCTCATAGATCCTGAGCTTGCCGTCCGGCGTCAGATTGGCGAGGCGGCTGGCATTGCCATTGAGCTCGAACTGGCAGGCGGCCTGCCCACCCGGAACCGCGAGCACATCGGCGGCGGTCAGCAACTTGTCGTCGGGGTCAATCCTCAGCAATGCGTCATACGGCGCCTTCAGCCCGTAGTTGCCGACGAGGTGGCGGCCGCCCTCGCGGGATTTGAGTGCGCTGACGCGGCGCTCGTCGGGATAGGCGAGCTTGCGCGAGCTCCAGCCGGCAGCGATGCCCTTGCCCACCCTCGTCAGCACGAGCAGCCCGCCACCCTCGCCCTCGGCGCAACCGAGCAGATGGCGCCCTCCCCGCGCCGGCGCATAGCCGTGATAGAGCTTGCAGGAAGCATCGGCCCGCGCCGGATCGTCGAGGCTGGCGACACGCTTCCAGCCGCCACCCTTCCCGGCGCCCTGCTCCAGGATCTCGAAGCCATTCGGACGCGGCGAGGCGCTGCGGTCGTCACCCTTGGCATAGGCCGGATTGGGAACCGACATCAGCCATTGCCGCCCGCGCAGCGGCACCGCGATGCCGTGCTGGGGCGCCGGGCTCTGCCAGATCACCGCTTCCGGCTTGCTCTTGGCGAGGCTGTCGATCGCGATCAGCACGGCCTTGGGCTGGCTCTTACCTTCCCACGGGCGCAGGCCGTCATAGAACAGCGCGAGTTGTCCCTCCCCCGAGATGACATGGGCTGGCCGATCGCCCTTCGTCGCGAAGTCGAGGAGCTTCGGCGTGGCCTTGTCGAGATCGACGTGATCGCCATGCGATTCGGCGATCAGACCGATATCGAGGACGCGCAGCGTCCCGGCTTCGTCCCCCGTTTTCACCACGACGTAGCGCCCGCCGGAGACTCCTGCGAAGCCCGGATTGGCCTTCGGCACGTCGAAGCTGTGCGTCACCTCCCCGCTATCGAGATCGAGAATGCGGACCACCGGCTTCTCGTAATCGGCGAAGACGAGCCGACCGCGCAACGGCGCGTGGGCATGCGCGAGGGCGCCCGAAGCGAGGAGGCAGCCGACGAGGCCGACGCCGGTGGCGGCGGAAGGGCGGGATGAGAACACGGAAAGCTCCAGTTAATATGCAATGATATAACGTTGCATTCATATGACCGGAAGGAAAGCCGCGCTCTCCGCTCATCCGTGGAGGACGACGTTTTTCCCGGCGGGAGATGGGATCGCGGGCCGATCTGCGATGCGGCTCGGCCCGCGGGCGATCATGACGGGCTAAGCCCTAACCTCGAAGACCATGTTGAAGGGCGTTTCGGCTGCCCGGTGGAAATGCGAGAATCCCGCATCGAGCGCCACCTTGCGCAACCGCATCTCGCCCGCCTGGGCGCCGAGGCCGAGCCCGACCTCCTGCGACAGGGAGGCCGGCGTGCAGATCATGGTCGACGCGCCGTAATAGATGCGCCCGACGGGATTGAGATTTTCCTTCAGGCTGTCATGCGCGAAGGGCTCGACGATCATCCAGCTCCCGTCCTTCGCAAGCGCCTCCTTGACATGGCGGCCCGCACCGACGGGATCGCCCATATCGTGCAGGCAGTCGAACATCGTCACGAGGTCGTATTTCTTCTCCGGAAAGTCCTTGGCCGAAGCCTGCTCGAAAACGATGCGGTCATCGACGCCGGCTTCAGCCGCCGCCTCACGCGCTCGCTCGATCGACGGGCCATGATAATCAAAGCCGAAGAAGCGCGATTTCGGGTAGGCCCGCGCCATCAGGATGGTGGAAGAGCCATGCCCGCAACCGATATCGGCGACTGTCGCGCCTTGCAGCAGCTTGTCCTCGACGCCGTCGAGAGCCGGAATCCACGTCGTCGTCAGATGGGTGTTGTAGCCCGGCCGGAAGAAGCGCTCGGTGCCGCGGAACAAGCAGCGGCTGTGCTCGTGCCATCCCAGCCCCTTGCCGCTCCTGAAGGCCTCCTCGACCTTGGGCTCGTCGACCCACATCGACTGAACGACCTCGAAGGCCCCGGCGAAGAATGCCGGGCTGTCCTCTTCGGCGAAGGCCATGGCCTGCTCGGGCGAGAGGCTGAAGCTGTCACCGCCTTCGTCATAATCGACATAGCCGGCGGCGGCCTGCCCGGCGAGCCACTCGCGCACATATCGCTCCTTGAGACCCGTCTTGGCCGCCATCTGCTGCGAGGTTATCGCTTTGCCATCGGCCATGGCCTTGTAGAGGCCGAGCTGGTCGCCCAGCACGATCAGGGCGCCGGTCACGGAAGCTCCGACATCACCGACGAGGCGTCCGATCAGGTCATCGAGTTTTTGAGGGTCGGCAGCACGCATGGCCATGCTCCTCAGGTTCGGGCGTGGCCGGTGCTTGGTCGCGCGATCCGGCTCAACGCCATCGCGGAAAAACGAACGTTATACCCCAACGGAAGCCTGTCAACGGCAGGCCACCCACCTCTTAAGGGGTACCGCCATTCGAAAGCCACGCCTCGCCGAGCCGCGGCAGGTTGGGGTCGCGCCGCGCGGTCTCGATCACACTGTCGAGCAAACCCGGGAAGCGCTGGTTCATTTCCTCGCGCCGGAGGCTGAGATAACGCGAGGTCCCTTCGACGCGCATCCGCGTGATGCCCGCCTCGCGCAGCTTGGCGAAGTGATAGGACAGGAGCGAAGGCGAGGCGAACGCCGTGAAATGGCTGCAGCGCGCCTTGTCGACTTCGGTGACGTCGGCCAGCGCAACGAGGATGCCGAGCCGGATAGGATCGGCCAGCGCTGCGAAGACGTCGGCGGGAGCGACATCTTCGATATCGGGATGAAAGAGCGCTTTCATAGTCCCGGACATAGGCGAAGCCATCGCTCCTGACAAGTTTCAACACTTGTTGAAATTACCCTTGCGGCCTCGGTTCGGTGATCTTAAAATTCAAATATCATTGAAATTTTGAAGATCTCCTTCGAACGCAGGGATTGATCCCATGGATATCCGTCTTCTTTCACTCGCCGGCGGCGCTTTCGCCATCGGCACGGGCAGCCTGATCGTCACCGGCATCCTGCCCCATCTCGCTTCCGGCCTCGGCGTCTCGATCGACACCGCCGGCCTGCTCATCTCCATCTTCGCGCTGGCCTATGCGATCGGCTCGCCGATCCTCTCCACCGTGCTGGGCGACGCCGACCGCAAGCGTGTCCTGATCGGCTCGATGGCCGTCTTCGGTCTCGCCAATCTCGGCGCCGCCTTCGCGACCGACTTCTCGTTGGTCATGCTCGCGCGCGTGGTCATGGCCCTGGCATCCGGCGTGTTCATGCCGGCGGCCAATGCCGTCGCTGTCGCGATCTCGCTGCCGGAGCGGCGCGGGCGCGCCATCGCGCTCGTTACCGGCGGCATGACAGTCTCGCTGATTCTCGGCATCCCGATCGGCACCGCCGTGGTCGGCTTCGGCGGCTGGCATCTCGCCTTCCTGATCGTTGCGGCCTTGAGCGCATTGTCGCTGGCGGGCCTGCTCGCCAAGCTGCCGTCCGGCCTGCCGCACGGCACCAACACATTGCGCGAGCGCCTGCAGGTGGCCGGGCGCGGCGACGTGCTGCTGGCGCTCGGCACGACGATGTTTTGGACGACCGGCGCCTTCGTGCTCTACACCTATATCGCCCCCTTCCTGACCAACCACGCCGGCATCGCCGGCCCCTGGCTCGCAGCGACGCTGGTCCTCTCCGGCATCGGCTCAGCCCTCGGCAACCAGTTCGGCGGCATCGCGAGCGACCGCTTCGGCCCCGAGCGTTCGCTCTCGGTGGTGCTGACGATCCTGACGGCGGCACTGGTCTCAGCCTCGCTGGTCGCGGTGACCTTGCCGCCCGCAACCGCGATCTATCTGCTTCCGCTCGTCATCATGATCTGGAGCGGCGCCGGCTGGGCCGGGCACCCTTCGCAAATGTCGCGACTGGCGGCGATGGCGCCGGACGCCACCGTCGTCGCCCTCTCGCTCAACGCCTCGGCGCTCTATTTCGGCATCGCCGCCGGAGCGGCGCTGGGTCAGCAGGTGATGCACCGGGCCGGCACCTGGCCGCTGGGCTTCGCCGGCGCGGCCTGCGAACTCGTGGCGCTCGGACTGCTCTTCATGGCCATGCGCCGCAAGCGCGAGGCGGTGCGGCTGCTCGAGGTCGATCTGGTGCTGCCGGCACCACGGCCTGTGCGTTGATGGGAGCGGGAAGCGCTTTTAGCTTCCTTCCGCCGCCTTGCCCGTCTATAGCGAGCGCCTAGCATTCATTCAGACGCTCGCCTCGGCTCCGCTCGCCTGATCGGACCGGCCTTGCGCGCGCCTGCTCAAGACCGGTCGAGACCATGCCCAAGCGCACAGACATCAAGTCCATCCTGATCATCGGCGCGGGCCCCATCATCATCGGACAGGCCTGCGAGTTCGACTATTCCGGCACCCAGGCCTGTAAGACGCTGAAGGCCGAGGGCTACCGCATCATCCTGGTCAACTCGAACCCGGCGACGATCATGACCGATCCGGAGCTGGCCGACGCGACCTATGTCGAGCCGATCACGCCGGAGATCGTCGCCAAGATCATCGAGAAGGAGCGGCCCGACGCGCTGCTGCCGACCATGGGCGGCCAGACCGCGCTGAACTGCGCGCTCTCGCTCAAGAAGATGGGCGTGCTCGAGAAGTTCAACGTCGAGATGATCGGCGCCACCGCCGAGGCCATCGACAAGGCCGAGGACCGCGAGCTGTTCCGCGAGGCGATGACCAAGATCGGCCTCTCGACCCCGCGCTCACACCACATCAAGACGCTCGGCCAGGCGCTCGACGCACTGGAGGATATCGGCCTGCCGGCGATCATCCGCCCCTCCTTCACCATGGGCGGCACCGGCGGCGGCATCGCCTACAACAAGG
>JARYGW010000187.1:2470-11413 GCA_033792295.1 Allobosea sp. | reverse complement strand
GGCCGCATATGACGGTCGCCGAGAACGTCGCCTTCGGCCTCAAGCTGCGCAAGCGCGACCGGGCCTTCATCGCCCGCAAGATCGAGGAATCGCTCGGGGTCACTGGCCTGTCCGGCTATGAGGACCGCCTGCCGCGCCAACTCTCCGGCGGCCAGCAGCAGCGCGTCGCCCTGGCGCGGGCGCTGGCGCTCGAGCCGCAGCTCCTGCTGATGGACGAGCCACTCAGCAATCTCGACCGCGCCTTGCGCGTCGCGATGCGGCGCGAGCTGAAGCAGTTGCAGTCGCGCCTGAAGATGACGACGCTCTACGTCACGCATGATCAGGAAGAGGCGCTGTCGATGTCCGACAGGGTCGTGATCATGAACCGCGGCAAGATCGCCCGCATCGCCCGCCCGGCCGAGGTCTATGACGATCCGCAATCGGAGTTCGTCGCCGATTTCGTCGGCACCACCAATTTCTTCGACGGGGCGGTCACAGCGGCCTCCGGCGGAGTCCTGACCGTGCGCACCCGTGGCAATCTCGATTTGCTCGTGGCGGCACCGGCCTCCATCGCCGTCGGCGAGCAGGTGCGGGTGCTGCTGCGCCCCGAACGCATCCGCATCTATCCGCCCGGCCAGGACGGCCCGAACGTCTTTCCCGGCTGGATCAGCTTCGTCGAATATTACGGCCCGACGATCCGCTACACCGTCCAGCTCGACGGCGGCGAGAGCGTCTATGTCGAGACGCATCAGGCCGGCGGCGTCGCCGCGATCGGCGACGGCGTTCGCGTCGGCGCCGAGCCCGGCGATTTCAGGCTGATCAGCAGTGAGGGAGGCCGGCCGTGAGGAAGGGGATGGCGGCTCCGCTCCTGCTCGCTCCGGCGATGGTAGCGCTGCTGATCTTCGTGGTCATGCCGCTGCTTTGGGTGGCGCGGACCAGCTTCAACCAGGGCGTCGACGGCGCCTACATGGTCTCCGCCCTGACCATTGATAATTATGTCCGCTTCCTCGGCAGTTCCTGGTACCTGATCAACACGCTCTGGTTCTCGATCCGCATCGCCATCGTTGCGACCGCGATCTCGGTGCTGCTCGGCTATCCCGTCGCGCTTTACATCGCCGGGACGCGCGGGCTGCAGAAGAGCATCCTGATGACGATGGTGCTGGCGCCGCTGCTGATCGGCCTCGTCACGCTGGTCTATGGCTGGATCGTCATATTCCGCGGCGGCGGCCTCCTGAACTCGCTGATGATCGCGATCGGCGTCTATGACGAGCCGGTCCGCTATATGTGGGACCTCAAGGGCGTGATCATCCTGCTGGTCTATATCGGCATGCCCTATATCGTGCTCTCGCTGCTGGACTCGATCGAGCGGATCAATCCCTCCTTCGTCGAGGCGGCGCGCAATGTTGGCGCCAATCGCTGGCGTGCCTTCTGGAGCGTCACCTTCCCGCTGACGCTGCCCGGCCTCTATGCCGGCCTGGTGATCGTCTTCACCCTGAACTTCTCGGCCTTCGCGGTGCCGCTGATGGTCGGTGCCAACGACACGCAGATGATCGGCCTCGTCATCTACCGCGAGGCGCTGCTCAACAACGACCTTCCCTTCGCGTCGAGCCTGTCGGTGATCATGATCCTGGCCAATGCGACGATCCTGACCGGCATGTCCTTCCTGTTCGGCAAACTGATCCTCAACCGGCTGGAGGCCAAGCGATGATGCGGCTGGACCTGGGGTCGCTGGCGCTACGGCTCGTCACCTATCTGGCGATGGGCTTCCTGTTCTTCCCGATCCTGATCACCCTGATGGTTTCGGTGAACCCGCAGGAGTTCATCCTGCCGCCGTCGGGCTTCACGCTGGAATGGTTCCGGCAAGCCTGGACCTCCGACAATTTCGTGCGGGGCATGGGGGTGAGCCTGTGGCTCGGCATCGCGGCGACGCTGATCGCCAACATGCTCGCCTTCATGGTCGTGCTGGCGATGGTCCGCTACGATTTTCGCGGCAAGGCGCTGATCAACCTGCTGATCATGTCGCCGCTCCTGATCCCGACGACGATCTTCAGCCTCGCTCTCTATGTGTTCTTCGCCCGGCTCGGTTTCGGCTCCGGCATCCCGGCGCTGGTCATCGGGCATTCGATCCATGTCCTGCCCTTCGCCGTCCGCATCCTGACGGCGAGCATGCAGAACTTCGATCTCTCGCTCGAGGAAGCTGCGCGCAATGTCGGGGCGGGGCCGGTCCGCACCATGGTCTCGATCACCTTGCCTGTCATCAAGACCGGCCTGGTCTCCAGCCTGGTGCTCTGCTTCGTCCTGTCCTGGAACGATTTCCCGATCTCGGTCTTCCTGGCGCCGGCGGGCTGGACGCCGCTGCCGGTCGAGCTCTTCTCCTATATCAAGTTCCAGTACGACGCGGTCGGGGCGGCGCTCGCCAGCTCCCTGATCCTGATCTCCATCGTCGTGATGGTCGTCATCGACCGGCTCTCGGGCTTGCGCCGCGTGCTGCGCTGACTTCCCCGCGCGAGGTGGAGTGCGCAAAACGCTACAATCGAAAACTGATCTTCGCCTGGTTCCGCGGACGCCTCTGATACGCTCGGGGCGAGGGGGAAGGTGTTCGATGGCGAGGAGGAGACGTGAGTTCACGCCCGCGTTCAAGCGGGAGGCGTTCGCGTTGCTCGAGAGCAGCGGTCGGCCGCGGCTGCAGATTGCGGCCGAGCTCGGGATCCAGCCCTCGATGTTGAGGCAGTGGCGAGCGGCCGTGAACGGCGACGCCTTGCGTCTCCGGCCGGGAGGGGCGGCGAGAGCCCTGTCACGTCCCCGTCCGATCGGGCTGCCGAGATTACCCGGTTCCGGCCGTGCACGACCGACAGTCGTCACGACCTCGCGATCGTCCCGAACCTCCTGAAGCAGGATTGCTCGGTCACGCTGCCGAACCGGGTCTGGCTCGCCGACATCCCCTATCTGCCGACCGGCGAAGGCTGACGATGGGCCACGCGGGGACGAGGCACGGCGGGAGCTGTTCGTGTATATCGAAGGCGACTGCAACCGGCTCCCCATCCATTCCGCCCTCGGCTACAGCACGTCGGAACTGGCAGAGCGGAAAGCGAGCTAAACCCCTGTCCCCCGAACCAGGGTAAAATCATTTGCAGGGGCGCGATCTTCTACTCACTTGCCGAGGCGAAGACCGTTGTCGAAAGCTGGCGGCGCCGCTTCAACACGCTGCGCTCACACGGCTCGCTCGGATATAAGCCCCCCGCGCCGGAGGTCTTCCTCACCTCCGTGACCGCGCGGGGGGCTGCGCAAACCAGACCGGCTACGCCGCCCGCGCTGGTGCCAACGCCAACCGTCCACTAACAATCACCTTGGACGTCCCGGCGGGGGAGGATCAATCTCCAGTGCTGATGCCTGTTGGCGACTATTATCCAGTTGCACATGCCTCACAAGTTCTTCCATATCGCCCGAAACCAGTTCCGGCCGTTGCAGCAGCAGCCGGAGCGCGCGCTCCCATATGGTTTTTCGAAGGCCCGCCGGCACAGCCAAAAGAGCCATCGAGAAAGCGCAAGCAGCCTTCGGTGGCCAGTCGCGCTCGTACTCGATTCGGGTTTCGTCGAAGCACACGGCAGAAACGGTTTCAGCGGGTACACGCGAGCTGCGCAGCCGGCGGGTAGCTTCCTCGTCCAGACGACCATCGCGGATGACGACCGCGTAAACCATCTCTGCCGCGATGTCGTCGAGCATTCCGTTTCGGACGTCGTGCAGCACCATTTCGGGCTCCCTCTGCACCGGCGGTCCGAAGCCGGCGCCGGAAGAGGAGACGAGATCGAGCACCTCGCCCTCAACGAGCTTCTGAAGCTTGACGCGGCCGATGGCGATATCATCCCGGCCAGGGTTTAGAGTCACCTGCGAGTTGCGCCCAGGCTGGCCGCCGAAGGCGCCCCAGGGTCTAAAACGGAAACGGTCCAGCCCGCGCACCGTGATCGCGACTTCCGGCGCGCGACACTCCAAAGCTATCGCGATCGAGGCCCCACCGCGATAGCGGCCGTGGCCAAAGCTTCCGGGAACGAGTTCGTGCCGGCGGACGACGAGCGGCGTCTCAACCTCGACATGTTCGATAGGCGTGCTCTTCAGATAGCCGATCATGGTGTCGTTGGCGTCGACGCCGTCGGCGCGCACGCGCCCGCCGGAACCGCCGGAGAAGGGTTCCACGACCGCGACACGATTGCGCCCTGTGGCGGGATCGGTCCAGGCGCAGGATATGATCCCTGCCTGTCCAGCGCCGCAGGCTGCGATGCCGTCGGGGATGGCCTGGTTCAGGCAGCCTATCAGCGTGTCGTAGGTGCGCATCACGGCGACAAAACGGTTGCCCATCGCAGCCGGGAATTCGGCATTGAGTACCGTTCCAGGCGGCGCGTGGGCCGTGATCGGCCGGATGATCCCGCCATTGATGGCGATGCCCGGCTCCATGGTCTGGATGTAGTTGATGAGACCGAGGCAGAGGAACGGATGCGTCCGGCTTCCGGTGGTGAAGTTGAATGCGGCCAGCACTTGTGGAGAGGAGCCGCTAAAGTCGATCCGGGCTTCTTCACCATCGATCGTCAGCTCGCAGTGGATATGCACGGCCGCGCCGGACGCGTCGCCCTCAATGTAGTCGCTGAAGCGGTAGGTGCCGTCCTTCAGCGAGGCGATGACGCGACGGGCCCGAATTTCCGTATAGCTCATGACATCGCTCACGCCCCGCTCGAAGGCGGACATGCCGATCCGCGCGCAGAGTTCGTTGACCCTTCTGTCGAGCAGGCGCATTGCCGCCATCAGGGCTTCGAGATCGCCCCAGACCGCATCGCCGATGCGCGAGTTGTCGCGCAGGATATTGGCGACGTCCCGGTTGAGCTGGCCGGCGTGGACCAGCTTGGTCGGCCGCAACCGCAGCCCTTCCTGAAAGCACTCGTAGAGATCGGGCGAAATGCTGCCAGGCACGGCGCCGCCGATGTCGGAGGCATGGACGAAGGACCAGGCAAAACAGGCCAGCTGGCCATCCACGAAGATCGGCCGGGCGAGATGGATGTCCATCATATGCGTGACGAGGCCGCCGGTGCTGAACGGATCGTTGGAAATCAGCACGTCGCCGGGCTGCAGATTGTCGATCGGAAAGTGCTGGGTCAGGCCGGCGATGGTCTGGCCGCTACCCGAAGTCACGCCGGTCATCACAGGGAAGGCGAAGAAGAAACCTTCCCTGTTGGCGATCGCGACCTGGAAATCCTGGGTCTGCTTGACGAAGGTCGTGTGGGCCGTCCGGTAGGCGACCGTCGAGGCTTCCTCGGCGATGGCCGTGAAGCGGTTCTTCATGATTTCTGTCTGGACGGGATCCACGGTTCTCAGTCCTTCCTGACGATGTCGAGATCGCCCATCGCGCCGATCCTGGCGGAAAAGCCGGGTGGGACGAGAATGGTCGCGATATCGCGCTCGATGATGGCCGGACCGGACACCGCCACCGCCGGATCGAGGTCATTCCAGGACAGCACGGAGGCGGCCTCGTGCCACGCGCCCCCGACATAGATGCGGCGGCGGGATACAGCGTCTCTCCCTGGCGAAGTTGCGCCGCTCCCGCCTGCGTGCGGCTTGTCCTGGCGCCCGATCATGCGCACGCGCAGCGAGTCGATGGCGATCGCGGCCTCCGCATCGGAATGGCCGAAAAGTCGCTCATGCTCCCGCCGGAATGCGTCCGCCGCGCCCGCGATGCCACAGAGGCTGATGTCAACCGGCAGCGTGAAGGCCTGCGCGGCGTAGCGCATGTCGGCGATGTCGATCCGGGCTAACCCGGTGATCTGCTCGGACAGGCCCTGTCTTGTGAGCCATTCGCGGCCCTCGGCCGCCAGTTCGACGACGAGCGCGTCGAAGGCGGCTGGTTCCGGTACGACTCCATGGGTGACGCGGATCGCGTCATAGACGAAATCGGAGACGATGCCGCCCAGGGCGCAGAACACCGAGGGCAGGCGCGGGACGACGATGCGCTGCATGCCGGCTTCCGCCGCGACGATTGGTCCATGGATGCCGCCGGCTCCGCCATAGAGCATCATCGCGAGATCGCTTGCCTCGACGCCCTGACGGGCGAGGAAGGGGATGATCCTGGCCATCATGGTCGATGTCGCGACCTCGATCGCAGCCTCGGCGACGGCGACGACGGGGATGCCGAGTGCCTCGGCGGCAGGCGCAAAGGCGGCCTCCGCAAGATCCGTCCGCAGGGGCAGCTCGCCGCCCAGCAGCCCTTCGGGGGAGAGATAGCCCGCGATCAGATAAGCGTCGGTCAGGGTTGGCGTCGTCCCGCCGCGTGCATAGCAAGCCGGCCCCGGATCGGAGCCGGCGCTGCGTGGCCCGACCTTCAGGATACCGCCGTCGAGCCAAATCAGGGAGCCGCCGCCAGCTCCCATCGCCTCGACCGCCGTCACCGGCAGGAGCAACGGGAAATCGCCAATCTCCGCCTGGGCGCTGACGGCTTCCCGTCCGGCATCGACGAGCGATACGTCGACTGACGTGCCTCCCATGTCGAAGGTCAGCAAACGATCGAGGCCAAGATGTCCGCCGAGTTCGCGCGCCGCCGTCACGCCGGCGGCGGGACCTGACAGCAGCGTATGGATCGGCAGCCGTCGAGCCTCGGCGGCGGACATGATGCCACCATTCGACTTGGTGATGAAGAGCCGCGCCTGTGGGTAGCATTCGGCGAGGAAACGCTCGATCTCACCGAGATAGCCGTCCATGAGCCCGCGGACATAGATGTTCAGCAGGGTGAGCGTCGCCCGTTCGTACTCGCCCTGCTGCGCCCAGACCTGATGCGAGGCCATGACGGGAAAATCCGGGAGATGCGCTCCAGCGAGCGCGAGCGCCCGCTCTTCGTGTGCCGGGTTGCGATGGGCATGGAGGAAACAGATTGCCGCGGCGGTGGCACCGCTGTCCCGGGCTGCCCGAAGCGCCTGCACGAGGCCCTCTTCGTCAAGCGGGGTATCTACGGTCCCGTCGGCAAGGAGGCGCTCGCGGACGGTGAAGACGCGCTCGCGCGGCACTAGGGGTTCCGGGCGGCGGTTGAACAGGTCTACGGGCTTGTCGAGCCGCAGGCGGGCGATGCCGAGGACGTCGCGAAAGCCTGCGGTGGTGATCAGGGCGACCGGCGGTTGCGAGCGCTCTATCACCGCATTGGTGCTGATCGTCGTGCCGTGGATGACGAGAAAGGGACTATCCGGTGTGAGGCGGTGGTGCCGGGCGATCTCGTCGAGGCCCTCCCTCACCGCTTGCGCCAAATCGGGCCGCGAGGTGGGGCGCTTGTGCGAGCCGATCCGGACATAGCCTTCGCCCTCGCCGCGCCAGATCGCGAAATCGGTGAAGGTGCCGCCAATGTCGACGCCAATCCTGAACATCAAGACCTCCGCTGTGCTGGCCCAGCGAAAGAGGAGCGAGCGGGAGCGTCAACGCGGACAAGGCGGGGATGGCATGGTCCGATCGCATGGCTGGCGACCAGGATATCTTCCCGCAGCGTCCTGGTCCGCGTCCGGGCTGCCACAAATTTGATCTCGCTCTCGCCCGCGCGGACAGCGCGCGGGCCGTACACCGTCTTTTTCGATGGCAGGGGACTGCACCCCGGTGGGGCTGCCCTAATTTTGAGCCGCGGTCGGCCGTTCCGGCATCATCGTCTTTTCTAATATGCAATGGCCAGTTTTATAATTGGACAGTTCTTCCGACAAAAATCTAACCTTTTGAGGGTGATATAACGATCAGACAGGTGCAGGCAGGTCATGGACGCGCGACTTATTGACGACGCCGCAGCACAAGGGGCGCCTCCGACGAAATTCGATGCGGTTCATCTTCAAATACTCTGGAATCGTCTGATCTCGATCATGGACGAGGCCGATATCGCGCTGCTGCATTCGGCATTTTCGACCATCGTGGCAGATTCCCGCGACTATGCCGTCATCCTGCTCGACAGGCACTGCCGGTCGATCGCACAGGCGCAGATCTGCGTGCCGGCCTTCACCTGCTCGCTGCCCAGCGCCGCGCGCACCATGCTGAAGCTGTTCCCGCCGGAGACGCTGAAGCCGGGCGACGTGCTGTTCACCAACGATCCCTGGATCTGCCACGGCCACCTGCCAGACTTCTATGTCATCAAGCCGATTTTCCACGCTGGCGAGATCGTCGCCTATTACGCCGCGGCGGCGCATGTCTCGGATGTCGGTGGCCGCATGGATGAACTGATCGCACGCGACGTCTACGAAGAGGGCGTCAGACTTCCGCCCTGCAAGATCTACGAAGCCGGCGCGCCCAATGAGGCGATCATGAACGTGATCGGCGCAAACAGCCGCCACCCCCGTCTCGTCCTGGGAGACCTCGGCGCCATGACGGGCGCTGCGAAGGTCGTCGAGCATGGCTGCGCCCAGTTCATCGCAGATTATGGCGTAGAAGCGCTCGACGGCATCGCCGAGGAAATCCTGTCTCGCTCCGGCCGCGCGATGGGAGACGCGATCACGAAGCTGCCGGACGGAGACTATCCCTACGAGATCGACTGCGACGGCTTCCGCAAGCCCACGCATATCAAGCTTCTGCTCAAGGTTCGGGGCGACAAGATCATCCTCGACTATACCGGCTCGAGCCCGCAGCGGCCGGACGCCTCGATCAATTGCGTGCTGAACGTCACACACGCGCATTCGATGTTCGCGGTCAAATGCGCGCTTTGCCCGACCGTGCCGAACAATGAAGGCCTGTTCAGCCCGATCTCAACCGTTGCTCCCGAGGGCTCGATCCTGAACGCAGCCTTCCCGGCGCCGGTTCGCGCCCGCTCGATGACGAGCTTCCACCTGCACAACGCGATCTTCGGCGCGCTGCGCCCCTTCGTACCGGATAAGGTGCAGGCCGGCAGCGGTTCCTTCTGGTGGATGACCTGCTCCGGCCGGGACGAGGCGGGAGATGTCTACTCGGTCCATGTCCTGCCGAATGGCG
>JARYGW010000187.1:0-2460 GCA_033792295.1 Allobosea sp. | reverse complement strand
CCTCGGCAAGGACGGGTTCGCGACCATGGCCTTTCCCGGTAACGGCAGCTTGACGCCGATCGAGATCATCGAGAATCGTGCGCCGCTGCTGCTGCTCGAACGCTCGCTGCGTCCGGATTCCGGTGGTCCGGGCGAGTTCCGGGGTGGACTCGGCCAGACGATCCGGCTGCGGACCTTGAAAGGCGCCGCCAACCTGACATTGCGGCCAGACAAGGTCTTCATCCCGCCGCCAGGGCTCGATGGGGGCTTGCCGGGAGCGACGGGTGAATTCCTGATCGATGACGAACAAGCGCCGTTCGAGCCCTTCAGCTTGCAGGAGGGCCAGGTCCTGACGCTGAAGCTGCCCGGAGGCGGCGGCTATGGCGATCCGGCCCGCAGGAATGGGGAGGCGCTGGCGGCCGATCTGCGCAAGGGCTTCGTGACGCCCGATGCCGCGGCGGCCTTCTACGGTAAGGCAGTGGAGTGACGACGATGGGCATGCTTCGACTGGGCTTCGACATCGGCGGCACCTTCACCGATTTCGTGCTGCTGGACCCTCAGACCGGCCGGCAGACGATCGCCAAATGCCTGACCACCCCGCACGATCCCTCCGAGGGAGTACGACGCGGCCTGCAGGAACTCTTCGATGCTGCCGGCGTCGATGCGGATGCGCTTGAGGTCGCTGTCCACGCCACGACGCTGATCACGAACGCGTTGATCGAGCGACGGGGCGCCCGCACTGCGCTGATCTCGACTGCCGGTTTCCGCGACACCGTCGAGATGGCGACGGAACTGCGCTACGACAATTACGACGTCCAGATGGAGATGCCGGCGCCGCTCGTGGAACGGGACCTGCGCTTCGACGTCGCCGAGCGGCTCGACCGCGACGGCCATGTGGTGGTGCCGCTGGACGAGGACGCGGTGAGGCGGATCGCGGCGGAACTGCGCGCCCTGAAGGTCGAGGCGGCCGCGATCGTCTTCCTCCACGCCTTCCGCAACCCGGCGCATGAGCGGCGGGCGGCCGAGATCCTGGCGGCGGAGGTGCCCGGCCTGCTGATCAGTTGCTCCAGCACGGTCTCGCCCGAGATCCGGGAATACGAGCGCAGCACGACTACGCTGGCGAACGCGTATGTGCAGCCCATCGTGGCCGATTATCTCGATGCGACCAGCGCGACGCTGAGCGAACGGGGCTATCGGCGCCCGCTCCACGTCATGGTTTCCTCCGGCGGCGTCTCCAGCGCCGAGACGGTGAAGCAACTGCCGATCCGCATGCTGGAATCGGGGCCAACCGCCGGTGTCCTCGCCGCGATCGAATACGGGCGCCGGATGGGAATGCCCAATCTCGTCACCTTCGACATGGGTGGGACGACGGCCAAGATCGGTCTCGTGATCAATCACGAGGCGAAGAAATCGACCGTCTTCGAGGTCGGGCGCGTCTCGCGCTTCCAGAAGGGAAGCGGTCTGCCGATCCGCCTGCCCGTCGTCGAACTCATCGAGATCGGGGCCGGCGGCGGCAGCATCGCCCAGGTGGACGGACTGGGCCTGCTCTCGGTCGGGCCGCGCAGTGCCGGCTCGACTCCCGGACCGGCCTGCTACGGGCGGGGGGGCGGCGAGCCGACCGTGACCGACGCCAATGTGGTGCTCGGCTATCTTAACCCGAGCAATTTCCTCGGCGGGGACATGGTGCTCGATGCACCGGCCGCACAGCGCGCGATCGAAGCCAGGCTGGCGCAGCCGCTCGGGATGGATGTCTCCCGCTGCGCGCAGGGCATCTTCCAGGTCGTGAACGAGAACATGCTCTCGGCCTGCAAGGTCCATATCGCCGAGCGTGGCGAGGATCCGCGGAACTTCTACCTGTTCTCCTTCGGCGGCGCCGGCCCCGTCCATGCCTACGAGCTGGCGCGAGCGCTCGGCATGCGCGGGGTCGTCGTGCCGCCGGGAGCCGGCGCGGCCTCCGCCTATGGGCTGGTGGCGAGCCCCGTCGCCTTCGATCTCGTGCGCTCGCATGTCGCTGATCTCGGCCAGGCCGACTGGACAGCGATCCGCGCGGTCTATGAGGCGATGGCGGAGGAGGGCGAAGGCATCCTCGCCGAGGCCGGAGTGGACGGTGCGAGCGGGGCCAGCGCACGGCGCTTCATGGATCTGCGCCATCTCGGCCAGGGGCGCGAAGTCTCGGTCGAGATCAGCGAGGAGGTCTTCGCCTCGGGCGATCTCGCGGGAATCTCGCAGGCCTTCTACGACGCCCATACGCTCCGCTACGGCCATGCGCACAGGCATCTGCCGGTCGAGCTCATCACCTGCCGGATGACGGTCTCCGGCCCTGCCACGGCGCATGCCGGCCCGGTGGCGTCGGCGACAGACGGAGCCACCGGCGTTGTGGAGCGCAAAGGCTCCCGGCCCGTCTTCTTCCCGGAGGTTGGCGGCTATGTCGAAACCGCGATCTACGAGCGTTCGGCGCTGACGGCCGGCGCGCGCCTGCCT
>JARYGW010000186.1:0-11470 GCA_033792295.1 Allobosea sp. | reverse complement strand
AGGCGCCGCCCACACGGCGAGCCGGGAGACTAATGCCGGCGGCTGCGCGAGACGCCGTATTGGGCCAGCTTGAGATAGAGCGTCGACCGCGAGATGCCCAGGCGCCGGGCGGTCTCGGTCATATTCCCGCCGGTGGCCGAAACGGCGTTGAGAATCTCGGCACGTTCGCGATCACGCAACGTCTCTTCGCGCGATGATCCGACGCCGCGGATGGCAGGCGGCAGGTCCGGCACATCGATCAGCCCACTGAGCGACGTCGCCGAGACCGTCTCGATCAGGTTGCGCAGTTCGCGCAGATTTCCCGGCCAATCATAAGCCTGCAAGTGCAGCATGGCGGCCGGTGTGAATCGAAGCGTCTTGCCTTGCCGCCTTTCCGCATATCGCTCGGCGAAATGCCGAATGAGCCCCGGGAGATCGCCCCGGCGTTCGGCCAGGGCAGGAAGGCGGACCGTCGCGCCGACCAGCCGGAAATACAGGTCTGCGCGGAGGGTGTTCGCCTCCAGGAGATCCGAGAGAGGGATCGAGGACAAGGTGACGAGCTGGAGCGGCGGCCCATCGTTCCGAAAGAGCTGCGCCAACGACTGTGCCAGCAAGGGTTGAACCAGACGCGGCGTCTCCGCCGGTTCGTCCAGGACGAGCGTCCCCCCGGTCTGGGCGAGCTCCGCAAAACCGGCCTCCCGGCCAAATCCACTCCGCAATCTTTCCGGAGTCAGAAGGCCGCACTCCACGACCTCGAAGGGGCGCGAGGCCAACGGCCCGTCGGCATGCAACGCACGCGCAAGGGTTTCCTTGCCGCTGCCAGCCGCGCCCTTGATCAGCAGGGGCACTCGATTGGCGACGAGCTTCCTCGCAAGATCGTAGACCTCTCTCAAGGCCGAACCGGGCTGGACGATCGTTGGCAGATCGTCGCCAGAAAAGGCGCCGGAGCGCCGCGAACGCTTGCACGTAAGGGTGATGATCAGGCCGATGGAGTCACCCTGCTCGGAAATCAGATCGACTTCGGCCTCGGGCAGGATCTGACGCATGCGCGTGGCCAACCGATCGGCATCCCCGTCGCATTCCAACGCAAGCTCGCTGAATGGCCGGGCTTCCCCCAGGCTTCCATCGACCGCCGTTTGAAGCGAGGTGGTCGACCAGACCTCATGACCGTAGCGATCGAGAACGATCGCTTCGTCGCCGCCATAGACTTTGCGTCTCCGCAACAGGCGGTCGATGAGGGCCTTGTGTTCCTGCAGGTTCAAGCCGTGCAGCGCTTCCTCGATCTGCAGAGCCAGGGCCACAGACAGCGCCGATGCCTGCTGGAAATTTTTATCGGAAGGCCCTGAAATATCGATGGCGCCCAGGAGATGTCCGCTGGCCGGGTCGCGGATCGGCGCGGCCGCGCAGGACCAGCGCTGGATCGCCTCGCAGAAATGCTCGACCCCGCTGATGCTGACGGGTTTCCCCACATGGAGAGCGGTGCCTATGGCGTTGGTGCCAATACCGGCCTCTTCCCACCGCCCGCCTGGGTGAAGGTGGTTTTCCTCTCCACGCGAGAGAACCTGCGCATCGCCCGTGGCGTCCATGACGACGCCGGCCCGATCGCAGAGCAATAACATTGCTCCGGCACCTTCGAGCAGATAACCGGCACGATGAACGGCAGAGCGCGCCGCCTTTCGGAGGCGTGTGTTGCGGGAGCGCAGCTCATACAGCTCGTCCTGCGCGATGGTCGGGGCGCGGGCGAGCGCGTGCACCCCCATTCTCTCCTGAGATCTGATCCACGATCTCAGCACGATCTCTCGGATGCTCGGAGGAACGTTTCCCAAGGCCCGGAAGCGCTCCCACTCCTCCTTCTGGATGCTTTCCATCACAGTTTCCACCTTTATCCAGGCAGTTTCTTCAATTGGATACGCCCCCAATGTGATGTCAAGCTTCGGCACCGGAGTACCCGCCGGCGCTCGTTCGGTTGACCTTGGTCAATGACTCACCTGGCGGCGCGCAGCGTTTAGTCCCCATTTTCCCGGGGAATTTCGACGGCGATGCGCAACATCAAATATGCGTTCTGGGGCCTGCTGGGCCTGTCGAGCGTTCTATGGCTCGCCGCCGAGCCGACGGTGTTCCAGCCAGCGAATTTCTTCGCCCTGCGCGGAGCCATGGTCCAGTACAGCGGCATCCTGGCCATGGTCGCGATGAGTGTGGCGATGATCCTGGCATTGCGGCCGCGATGGCCTGAACGCTGGCTCGGCGGGCTGGACAAGATGTATCGCCTGCACAAGTGGCTGGGCATAGCCGCGCTCGTCATATCGGTGATTCACTGGCTCTGGAGCCAGGGCCCGAAATGGGCGGTCGGCTGGGGCTGGTTGAGCCGGCCCGTGCGCGGAAAGCGCCCGCCCTTGGAAAATCCGATCGAGCAGGCCTTCTCGAACCTCCGCGGTACGGCTGAGGGGCTTGGCGAGTGGGCCTTCTACGCGGCGATTCTCCTGATCGCGCTGGCACTCGTCCGGTACGTTCCTTACCGCTTCTTCCACCAGACGCACCGCCTGTTCGCGGTCACGTATTTGGTGCTGGTGTTCCACACCGTCGTCCTGACCGATTTCGATTACTGGATCTCGCCGCTCGGCGTAATGATGGCCCTGCTCCTGGTCTCGGGGAGCTATTCGGCAGCGATCGTTCTGCTGCGCCGCGTCGGCGCCGGTCAGCAAGTCGAGGGCCAGATCGCTTCGCTCCGACACTATCCCGGCGTGCGCGTCCTCGAGGTCGAGATCGGCGTACCGGAAGGCTGGCCCGGCCACAGACCCGGGCAATTCGCCTTCGCGACTTCGGATGCTCGCGAGGGCGCCCACCCGTACACCATCGCCTCGGCATGGCATGACGATCACCGCCGGATCACCTTCATCGCCAAGGAGCTTGGAGACCATACGAGCCGACTGCGGGAGAAGCTGCGTGTCGGACAGAATGTGAAGGTCGAGGGACCCTATGGCTGTTTCGACTTCGATGACAACCAGCCCCGACAGATCTGGATCGGAGCCGGCATCGGCATCACGCCTTTCCTCGCCAGGATGAAATACCTGGCGCGGGAGCTGTCGGAACGGCCGAACCAGCCCTCACCCGAGGTGGACCTGTTCCATCCGACCACCGATGTCGACGAGACGGCGCTTTCGAAGCTCAAAACGGACGCCGCCGCAGCGAACATCCGCCTGCATATCTTCGTCGACGCCCGCGACGGCCGCCTGACTGGCGACCGCATTCGCGCATCCGTGCCGGAATGGCGCGCCGCCAGCATCTGGTTCTGCGGCCCATCGGGCTTCGGAGAGGCGTTGCGCGGGAATTTCGCCGCCGCGGGATTGCCGGTGACGGAGCGATTCCATCAGGAACTCTTCGCAATGAGGGCTTAGGCCCCTCGCCTCACCGACCAAGGCCGCGAGGTTCGGCTCCACCGTCGTTTCGCCCCGCTGTCACCGGCGCCACGGCTGCTCATGCCATATATTGTAATTAGAATAATTCTAAATTAATCATCCGAGACAACGCCGCCTCCGCCTGATCGGAATGTCTTGCCATGATGACCGAGACCGCGCCGCTGTGCCCCGCCAGCGCGCAGCCCTGCACCTGCTACCGCCCGTTCGACCGCACTTGTCCGGCCCGCCCGGCGGAACATGCTGGAGGTGTGCGGAGCTGGCTGAGAGATCGCGTCCCGCGCACACTGGCCTTCTGCGGCCATGATATCGAGACCATCGAGGTTGTACGCATCGCGGTCGTCGCGATCTCGGCGGCGCTGGTCTGGTTCCAGCTCGGCCGCCCCGTCGCCGGCTGGGACATGGTCGGCATCGTGGGCTTGCTGTTTGGAGCCTGGCCCATCTTCCGCGAGGCGCTCGACAACATCAGGGAGCGGCGGATGACCATGGAACTCTCCATGGCGATCGCCATCGTGGCCGCAGCCGCGATCTCCGAATTCTTCACTGCACTGGTCGTCACCTTCTTCGTGCTCGTGGCCGAGGAGCTGGAACATCTGACGGTGGATCGCGGCCGGGCCGCGATCACCGATCTCATCGACGTGATGCCGCGCCGCGCAACCATCCGTCGCGGCGGGGCGATCACCGTCGTCCCGATCGAAACAATCGCGATCGGCGATCGAGTCCTGGTCGCGCCCGGCGAGAACATTCCCGTCGACGGCGTCGTCAAGGCGGGCGAATCCTACGTCGATCAGGCGCGCATCACCGGCGAGTCGATGCCGATCAAGCGGCGCGAAGGCGACATCGTCTTCGCCGGCTCGATCAACCAGTCCGGCGCGCTCGATGTCCAGGTGGACCGCATCGGGCGCGACACCAGCTTCGGACGCATCATCGATGCGATCGAGAATGCGGAGCAGTCCCGCGCTCCGGTCCAGCGCCTTGCCGATCAGCTCGCTGGCTATCTCGTCTATTTCTCCTTCGCCGCAGCGGTCCTCACCTACCTGCTCACCGGGAACATCCGCGACACGATCTCGGTGATCATCGTTGCCGGGGCCTGCGGCGTCGCGGCGGGCACGCCTCTGGCGGTGCTCGGCGGCATCGGCCGCGCCGCGCGCAACGGCGCTATCGTGAAAGGTGGAAAGCACCTGGAAACCCTCGGTCGGATCGACACGATCGTGCTCGACAAGACCGGGACGCTGACCTTCGGCGAACCCCGGGTTCTGGCGATCCATCCGGTCGCCGGCCACACAGAGGCGGAACTCCTGCGGCTCGCGGCTGTGGCCGAGCTGCGCTCGGAGCATCCGCTCGCCAAGGCGGTCGTCGCCGAAGCGCGCGCCCGCGGGATCGCGGTGCCGGAGCCCGACAGCTTCGACTACAGCCTCGGGCGCGGCGTCGCCGCCCGGCTGGGCGACGACCGCATCCTGATCGGCAGCGTGAAGCTTCTGCAGGCCGATGGCATCGAGGTCCCCACGGACCACACGGGCGGCGCCATTTCGTCCGAGATCCATGTCGCGATCAACGGGCGCTATGCCGGCTCGTTCGCCGTCGCTGACGAGGTGCGCCCCGAGGCCGCCGCCGCGATCCGCGCCCTGCATGCCATGCGGATCCGGACGCTCCTGCTCACCGGAGACAATGCCGATGTCGCCGCCAGCGTCGGCGCCAGCCTTGGAATCGGCACCGTCGAGGCCGGCATGCTGCCCGAGCAGAAGCTGGAGCGCGTGCGAGCGCTGGTCTCGTCCGGCGCCAAGGTCGCCATGCTCGGCGACGGCATCAACGATGCGCCGGCCCTGACCGCCGCCAGTGTCGGCATCGCCATGGGATCGGGTACCGATGTCGCCAAGGAAAGCGCCGACATCGTCCTGCTCGCCAATGATCTCGAGCGCCTCGTCGAGACGCTTCGAATCGCGCGGCGCACCCGCCACGTGATCTGGCAGAATTTTTCTGGCACGATCACGGTCGACGCGCTCGGTATCGTGCTGGCCGCCTTCGGCTTCCTGAACCCGCTCCTGGCCGCCTTCATACATGTTTCATCAGAGCTGATCTTCATCTCGAATTCGGCACGGCTCCTGCCGGCCGCCGACAGGATGCGACTGTCCAGGCACGAAAAGGACGATCGGGCATGAGCCGTCTTCAAAATGAGAACCATCTCGTCTCCAGGATTGGCTGGCTGCGAGCCGCCGTTCTGGGCGCGAACGACGGCATCATCTCCACCGCCAGTCTGATGGTCGGCGTCGCATCTGCGGCGAGCTCATCGAGCGAGGTGATGGTTGCAGGCGTCGCCGGGCTCGTCGCCGGAGCGATGTCGATGGCGGCAGGCGAATATGTCTCGGTCAGCTCGCAAGCGGATACCGAGAAGGCCGATCTTGCGCGCGAGCGGCAGGAACTGACCACCCAGCCGGAGTTCGAGCTCCAGGAACTCACCCAGATCTATGTCGAACGCGGCGTCGCTCCCGCGTTGGCGCGGCAGGTCGCAGAGCAGCTCATGGCGAAGGATGCCCTGGGCACGCATGCCCGCGAGGAGCTCGGAATCACCGACGTCACGACCGCGCGGCCGATCCAGGCTGCGTTGACGTCGGCGGCGACCTTCGCCACCGGCGCCGCCCTGCCGATCGTCACCGCGACGCTGGCACCCGCCAGCCATCTCGTTGCCATCGTGTCGGGCATGTCGCTGATCTTCCTGGCAGCACTCGGCGCCCTTGGCGCCAAGGCTGGCGGCGCCGCCATTCTGCAACCCACCATCCGCGTCGCCTTCTGGGGAGCGTTTGCAATGGGCCTGACAGCGGCGGTGGGGTCCCTCGTCGGCAAAGCGATCTGAGGGCTGCCCGGCGAATCCCCTTTCCCGCGGGCATGGCGCCCGACCGCGATGACAGATCGCCCCTCGACGCATCTCTTCATCGGGACCAACGCGATCGGATCGGCCTGATCCATAACTCCTGAGAATAAGTCATCCCCGATTTCGACTTGGACAGCCTGGAACCTCGCCGGCCATCATCGAGCCAACCAAAAGCGAGGGGATAGAGGAATGAGAAATCGGGTTCTCGGGCTTGCCGGCACGGTACTGGTTGCGCTCCTGCCCTTGAAGAGTTCGGCGCAAGAGACGGTTCTGCGTGTCAGCACGGGAGGCGCAAACGTCTCGACCCTCGATGCCCACCGCGCCAGCGCCACCGATGATGTCGCCGTCGTGAGCTGGATCTACAACGGGCTTGTCCGCTTCAAGCCCGGCAGCGCCGACCCCAAGGATATCGAGCCCGATCTCGCCGAGCGCTGGGAGACATCGCCCGACGGCAAGGTCTGGACCTTCCACCTGCGCAAGGACGTCAAGTTCCAGGGAGACTGGGGCACACTCGGCGCCGACGACGTCGTCTATTCGCTTCAGCGCGCGGCCGATCCGAAGCGCTCGACCTTTTCGTCGGACTTCGCGGCCGTGGACAAGATCGAAAAGCTCGACGACCTGACCGTCCGCGTCACGCTGAAATATCCGGATGTCAACTTCCTCGGACGGGTCTCGAATTATCACGGCGGCAACATCGTCAGCCGCAAGGCGGCGGAGGAATTGGGCGACCGGTTCGGAGCACAGCCGGTCGGGACCGGCCCGTTCTCCTTCGTCGAGCAGGTGACCCAGCAATACGTCAAGCTCGCCGCCAACCCGAACTACTTCCGCGGCAAGCCCAAGATCGACACGATCATGGTCCGCGTCATCCCGTCCGACAGCGCGCGCGAGCTGGCCTTTTCCTCCGGCGAACTCGACCTGATGTATGCCAAGCGCGAACAACGCTGGGTCGATTCCGCGCGCCGGCGCTCCGGCTTCAACATCGACATCTTCCAGCCCGGCGAATACCGGATCCTGCACATCAACCAGAGCGTCCCGCCGCTCGACGACATCCGCGTGCGGCAAGCCATCGCGGCTGCGATCAATGTCGACGATCTCGTGCGCTATGTCGGCAAGGATGTCGGTCCGAAGGGCTGCTCCGTCGTCCCGCCCGGCTATCTCGGCGAGGATTGCTCGGTCCGCTACAGCTTCGATCTCGCCAAGGCCAAGGCGCTGCTCGCGGAGGCCGGCCACAAGGACGGCATCACGATCAAGGCGATCGTCTCGAACGTCTCGGCCCAGCAGCCGATCATGGAAATCATCCAGGCTCAGCTCGCCAAGGCCGGGATCAAGCTCGACATGCAGGTGGTCGACCACGCCACCTATCAGAGCCAGACGCGCAAGGACCTGAGCGGCCTCGTCTTCTACGGCGCCGCGCGCTTCCCGATCGCGGACACCTATCTCAGCGAGTTCTTCCACTCGCGCGCCATCGTCAACACCCCGACCGCCGCAACGAACTTCTCGCACTGCGCGGTTGCGGACAAGGAGATCGAGCAGGCCCGTACTGCCGCCGATGCCGAGACGCAGAAGACACTCTGGAAGGAAGCCCAGCGAAAGATCATGGAGAATGTCTGTGCCGTCCCGCTCTTCGAGTTGCGGCAGGTCTGGGCCCATGGCGACAAGCTGAACCTCGGCTATGCGCTGAAGGGCTCGCTGAATCTCGCACCGCCGATCACCGAGGCGACGACGCTGGGCACCCGCTGAGCGACCTCAAATCGCAGTCACGATGATCCAGCTCCGTCGGCGGTGTCTCACATCCCCCGCCGGCGTCGTCATTCCGGCGCGAGGATCGTTCGCGAAACCTCGGCTGCCGCCTCCCTGGCGCCTTCGAGAAAGGCGGCGATCAGCCGGGTATTGCGGGCGTCGCGGACATGACAAAGCTGGTAGTCGAGCTGAATACCCGGCTCGAACCGTCGTATGGCGAGTTGGCCCCGCATGCCAGCAACGGCCGAGGGGTGCACCAGCGACACGCCGACACCGGCGGCGACGAACTCGCAGAGCGACGGAGAAACGCTCACCACCATGGCCACATCCGGCGCCACGCCATGGGCTTCGAACACCTGCCCGATGCGCCGGCTCGTGAAGCTCTCCGGATCGAAGGAAACGAAGGCGGTGCCATCGAGATCTTCGGGCGTGATCACACTCTTTTCCGCCAGCGGATGCCCCAGTGGCAGGATGCAGACGACCGGATGGGCCATCAGCCGCTCGGTCGCGATATAGGGGTTGTCGATCGGCGTCACGGTAAAACCGACGTCGAGTTTCCGCGTGAGGAGCCCGTCGGCTATCCATTGAGAGCTGCGCGACTGCACCGAGCAGAAGACACGCGGCTGCCGCGCGCGGAAACGCATGGTCGCCTGACGAATGAAGGAACCGGACAGCGCCGGCATGACGCCGATCAGCAACCGGCTCTGCTCGTCTCGCCGGATGGCTTCCACCGCGTTCTCGACCTGACGAACGCCTGCGAAGATCCGGTCGATCTCCTCGTAGAGCCGCATTCCGCGCCGGGTCAGCACCAGCCGCCCCTTCACGCGATCGAACAGCCGCAGCGCCGTGTCCTCTTCGAGATGGGCGATCAGCTTGCTCATGGCGGGCTGCGAGATGTTCATCATCTCGGCGGCCCGGCTCACCGTCCCATATTCGATCACAGCCTTGAAGGCCTCGATCTGACGCAGATTGAGCCGCCGCACGATTCCATAACCCTGAAGAATGATGTCGAGAGAAAAACGACTTTGACGAAATACAACATGGCTCCCTAACGTCAAAGCCGGCAAGGGGATTTCGCATGCGGCCGGACATCATCGTCATCGGAGGGGGAACGGTCGGCGCTGCCGTGGCCTATGGGCTGGCCCTCCGGCGCGAGAAGGTGTTGCTGCTCGATGGCGATGATGGCGAGTTCCGCGCGGCGCGGGCGAATTTCGGCCTGGTCTGGCTACAGGGCAAGGGCCTCGGCATGCCCGCCTATCAGGCTCTGACGCGCGACAGCATCGCGCGCTGGAGCGGCTTTCGCGCGGCGCTCGAAACCGGGACCGGAATCGACCTCTGCTATCGGCGGGATGGTGGCCTCGTCTTTTGCTTCGGCGAGGAAGGACTCGAAGGGCGCCGCCTCGAACTCACGCGCCTGCACAATCAATATGCCGAGGGCGAACCGGATTGGGAGATGCTCGACCGCTCGTCCCTGGAGAGGCTCGTGCCGAAAATCGCCTTCGGGCCGAACATTTCGGGGGCGAGTTTCGGCCGACGAGACGGCCACTGCAATCCACTGCGCCTGCTCGCGGCACTGCATGGAGGAATCCTGCGGCACGGGGGCCGCATCCGGCACAAGGCGAGCGTCGAGCGCATCGGGACCGCCGGCCGGGATTTTCAGCTTTTCCTCAACGGTGAGACACTGACGGTGCCGCGGATCGTCATCGCCGCAGGCCTGGGCTCGCCGGCCCTCGCCCGTCAGGTGGGCCTCGAAGTGCCGGTCCAGCCGGAGCGGGGTCAGGTGCTCGTCACCGAGCGCCTCGCCCCCTTCCTGCCGCTGCCGGCGAGCGGCCTGCGCCAGACAGAGGAAGGCACGGTGATGATCGGCGCTACCAAGGATCGCAGTGGCTTCGACGTCTCGACGACGACCCAGGCCTCCGCCTGGCTGAGCCGCAAGACCGTCGACATCGTACCCGCCCTGGCTAGCGCGCGGCTCGTCCGGCACTGGGCGGGACTGAGGATCATGACGCCCGACGGCTATCCGATCTACACCCAGTCCGAGAGCCATCCCGGCGCTTTCGTCGCACTGTGCCATTCGGGCGTGACGCTCGCCGCCTTCCACGCCGAGGCTCTGGCCGAAGCGATCGCCGCGGGTTCCCTGCCGGACACGCTCTCCTCCTTCCATCAGAGTCGTTTCGATGTTTCGCAAGCTGCATGATCCGGGGCCGGCCGCCGTCACGGTCCATATCGATGGGCAACCCGTCATCGCCGAAGCCGGCGAAAGCGTCGCAGCGGTGCTGCTGCGCCAGGCCGAGGGCTGGAGCCGGACCACGCCGGTCTCAAAAAGCCGGCGCGCACCCTATTGCATGATGGGCGTCTGCTTCGAATGCCTGGTCGAGATCGACGGCTACGGTTCCGTGCAGGGATGCCTGACGCCCGTGCGGGACGGCATGCGCATCGTTCGCCAACAGGGGCGCAGGAGCCTTTCGGCATGAGTGAAGACCATACCGACCTCCTGATCGTGGGCGCCGGACCGGCTGGCATGGCCGCCGCCGTCACCGCCCGCGGGCATGGCCTCACCGTGCGTGTCGTCGACGACCAGCCGGCACCGGGAGGACAGATCTGGCGCGGTATCGAGACTGTCGCCGCCTCGCCCCGCCTGGCGCGCCTAGGCGAGGCCTATCGCGCGGGCGTGGCTCGTGCCGCGGCCTTCAGGGCCTGTGGCGCGCTTTACGAACCGCAGAGCCAGCTCTGGCAGATCGAGCCGGGCTTCCGCGCCTTCCTGACCCGCGACGGTCAGGCGCGCAGCATGACGGCCACCACTGTCATCCTCGCCACGGGCGCGCAGGAGCGGCCCGCCCCCTTCCCCGGCTGGACGCTGCCGGGCGTGCTGACCGTCGGCGCGGCGCAGATCCTGCTCAAGACCGCCGATTCCGTGCCGGACAAGCCCGTCTGGATCGCGGGCTGCGGACCGCTGCCACTGCTCTACATGACCCAGCTGCTCGCGGCCGGCGGCAAGATTGCGGGTTTTCTCGACACCACGCCGAAGGCGCGCCTCGGCGCAGCCCTGCGCCATCTACCCGGCGGGCTTGGACGGATCGGCGACCTCGCCAAGGGGCTATCCTGGTCGCTGGCGCTGAAGCGAGCCGGCTTCCCGATCGTTCGCCATGTGACGGAACTGCGCGCCGAGGGCGATGGACGCCTCCAGCGGCTGCGTTACCGGACAGCGGACGACCGTGAGGACGAAGCCGCCGCCGAGGTGCTGCTCGTCCATGAAGGCGTGGTGCCGAACATCCATGCGCCGCTGGCGCTCGGCTGCGCAGTGAAATGGGATGCCGGCCAGCATTGCCAGGTGCCGGTGCTCGACGCCTGGGGCGAAACCTCGCAGGCCAATATCTTCGTCGCAGGCGATGGCGCCGGCATTGGCGGCGCCGAAGCTGCAGAACCGCGCGGCAGGCTCGCTGCGCTGCGCATCGCAACCCGGCTCGGA
>JARYGW010000185.1:0-11502 GCA_033792295.1 Allobosea sp. | reverse complement strand
CGAGCAGGACATAGCGCTCATAGACTTCGAGCGCGCGCCACCCGTCATTGCTACGGAAATAGAGGCGCTCGATCTCGCCCGGCCGCTCGGCATGGCAATCCTCGAGCAGGCCGAAGAAGCCGCGCGCACCCTCGCCCAGGTCGTCGCGCTCGAAGGTCCCGGTTTCGAGATGGGCCGGAGACAAGCCGCCATGCGAGATCAACAGCTTGACGCGCCCCGCGGCGAAATGGGAGGTCCAGCCTTGCAGGAAGATGCCACCGCCCGATCCTGCGCCTTCGTCGAGTGCGCCCATCACCTCGACGAAGCCACCCGGCCGCGCGACGGTCTGCAGCAGCATCGCGACTGCACGCAGACGGCGCGGATTGGGCGCGCCCGTCAGCAGCACTTCGAGCAAACCATCGACCACGCTGGGAAAGGCTTGCCCCGCATCATCGGCGAGATCGGAAAGGAAGGCCTGCAGCGGCTGCGGTTTCGGCGCCAGGATGAGGCGCAGCGGCCGGCCAGGGCGCCCGATCAACAGGGCTCCGCTGCCACTCGCGTCAACGCTGGGCGCTGGGGCCAGGCAGAGGAAACCACTGGCCGACGGGGCCTCGGCCCCAGGCCGACGCCAGCTCAGCACCATGGTCTGCGCACGGTTGCGCGGATTGCCATCGACCGCGACCGGGACCTTGGCCGGGATGGCGTCACAGGCGCTGCGGACAAGGATGGCGTTCTCGCCGAGCGGCGTCCATGCCACGGTCGGCGCTGGGGCGACCGCTGTACTCTCGGGAACGATGACCTCGCTCATCGAACTCAGCCTCCCCACAGAGTGACAGCGAGCGTGACGAAGGACATCACGGCAGAGAGCGTCGACAGGAAGCCGAGGATCACGGTGACCTGCCGAAGCGGCGCACGCGCCTCCTTGCGGATCGCGGCGAGGCGCTCGTCGAAGGCGCGCAGCGTGCCGTCGAAACGCAGCTGGAAGACGTCGAGCTCGGCGATGCGGCGCATGATCTCGCTCTGACTCTCGGCTTCGGCCTTGGCTGCCTCGGCCAGCGCGTGATTCTCTTCGAGACGCGCCGCGATGCGATCGAGCTTCTCGTTGAGCTCCTTTTGGGCGAGTTGCCCGCGCCGGTTGAGCGCGATCAGGACCTCGACCTTGTCGAAGAAGCGCGCGAGCGGCACGGCGATCGCGGCCTCGGCCGCAAGTTCGTCCGCTGCCGGCAGACGCAGCTCCAGCTCTGCCCCGGTTTCCGGCGAGACACCGACGACGCTGAGGCGACTACGGGCCGCGACCAGCGCCTCGTCGAGTTCCATGGAAAAGGCATGCTTGCCATCGCCGATGCCGTTGCGGCGCAAATCGATACGGCTTTGATCGGCCGCGGTCTCGCCGGCGAGCCTGCCGTCACAGTAGAGCTTCACCGTGACGGCCTGGTCGGGGCGAGCTTCGTCCCAGATCCAGCCATGCAGGCGATTGCCGTCGAGGGCGTCGATCCGCCCGTTGAGCCGTGCCGGATTGACGTTGGGAAGGCGGGCCTCCTGGTCCTGATACTGAGCCGTTGTCATGCGGCCTCCGCGAGCTTGAGGCTATCGAAGAGGGCGAGATGGCGGCCGGCGCATTCGGCGAGTGAAGGCTGCTCGGCAATGCCATGGACGAGGCGCTGCCAGAGGCCGGCTTCCTCCATCGCCCGGCGCATGGTGCGGGCGAGCGCGGCCGGATCGCCCGGCCGGACATGCAGCCCGTCGATCTCGTCGCGCACCATCTCAGCCATGCCGCCAATGGCACTGACGATCGGTGGCCGGCGATGCTGAAAGGCTTCCTGGATGACGAGAGGAGCGTTTTCCCACCAGATCGACGGCATCACCACCCAATCGATCTCGGCCATCAACGACGGCACTTCCTCCCGGCCATAGGGTCCGGAATGGCTGACCACCCCCGCCGTCCCGGCGAGCGCTGCATCCAGCGCATCGGTGAAGGCCTCGCTCTGGAACGGCGCGCCACCATGGATGCGCAGGCTGAAGCCGTCTTCACCCGAAGCTTGCAGGATCTTGGCCGCCTGCAGCAGTGGCAGCACGCCCTTCCAGGGGTTGAGATTGCCGAAATAGCCGAAGCTGGTGCGTCGACCCGAGGCTGATCGATGCGGCACCGCTTCCTGTGCCGGGCGGGCGTTGGTGATGACCTCGACCTGCTCCGCCGGCAGGCCCCATTCGACATAACGCTGGCGCAGGAAGCGGCTCGGCGCCACGAAACGATCGACGGCTGCCAGATGCGTCTTGATGAACCGCTCGCGCAGCAGGAAGCGGTCGGAGCCAATCTCGGGAAAGCAGCCATGGCAGGCGGCAGGCGAAGAGCCCATACAGCGCTGCCGATCGCCCGGCCGCACCATCAGCCCGTCATGATGGCAGATCGGATAATAGTCGTGCAGCGTCATCACGATCGCCGTCTGCGGCAGGAGGCGACGCGCCAGCGTCAGGAACTCGGCGCCGATCAGCACGAGGTGATGGACATGGATCACCTCCGGCCGGAACTCCTCGAGCAGCGATGCGAGATCCTGCAGCGTGCCGTAATGATCGATCTGGCTCATATGGAAGCGGTCGTAGTGAGCGCTCCACAGCACCACATCGTCGCCGATGGATTGCAGCGCCGTGCCGGGATGCGGCTCGCGGTGGATCGCATTGGTCGCGCCCAGGAACAACACCTCGCACCCCTGCTCGCGATAGGCGCCGGCGAGATCATGCGCGAAGATCTCGGTGCCGCCCGGATGCAGCGCGGGGTGGTTGTGCGCGACGACGAGAACGCGGCGGCTCATGCCCGGCCTCCCGGCTTCGTCGCGATCAGCAGGTCCTGGTAATGGGCCGCCGCGATGCCGCGCCAATGCCCCGGACGCAGCGCTTCAACCGCAAGCCCGGCCTGTGTCGTCCGCTCCAGCAGGAAACGGCTGTCGATGCCCGCGGCAGCGAGCGGCGCCTCGTCGATGGCGTACCAGCCCGGCCCGTCCTGCCAGCGCTTGAACGAAAGGCGCTCCTGGCCCGTCTCCGTGCCGTCGATCGCGAAGGCGGTGAGGAAGAGCCGCCCGCCCGGCGCCAGGAGCCGCGAAGCTTCCTGCAGATAGATCACGAGTTCCTCGGGAGGCAGATGCGTCGCCACCGAGGTCATCGTCACGAAGTCGAAGCTGCCATTGGCGAAGCCGAAGCGAACCTCGATGCCGGGCAGCGAACCCTGCGGGTTGTAGAGCGGATGAGCGATATCGAGCCACTGGAAGCGGAAGCGCGGATAGGCGGGCGTGATCGTCTGGGCACACCAGAGAATGCCTTCCATCACCGGATCGACGCCGTCATAGCTGCCGCGCTCGGGGTCGAGATATTGCGTCAGCGGCACCGCCATGCGGCCGATGCCGCAGCCGATGTCGAAGACGCGCTCATGCGGCTTCAACCGGCCGATCCGGATGAAGTGACCGAGGAACTCGGCGCCGATCGCGCGATAGTCGCCATCGCCGACGAAGATCGAATCCGGCGGCGGGTGCGGCATGAAGCGGTTGGTCTGCAGCGAGGTCAGTACCCAGTCGAGCTCGGGGCCGGCGGAAGCCTCCGCGGGCGCCTGCTCCGGTACGATCTCTCTCAAGGCCGTCATTGCCGTCATGCTGCGGTCGCTCTCCTGAAGGTAAAGCGGGGAACAAGGTCAGGCGCGCTTGGCCCCGGTTCGGGCAGCGCGAGTTCTCCCGCCGAGGTTTCGAAGGCCAGCATCAGCGCCTCGATCTGCGCGTCCCAACGCCGCGTCTGCAGCCAGGCATTGTGCTGGGAGGCGGCGCCACGCATGTAATCGGCGCTGCGCGAGATCGATTGCCGCTCGAGATGGTAGAGCGCGACACTCGGCGCATAGACGATGCCGAAGCCGGCGCGGCGAATCTTGAGGCACAGGTCGCTGTCCTCATAGTCGCCGATCACATAGCTCTCGTCGAAGCCGCCGAGCTCGTCGAAGAGTTCGCGCAGCATGACGATGCAGGCGCCGGTGACGCCGGGAACGGGGCGCTCGACATTGGCCGGCGCATAGCTGCCCGGCATGCCCTTGAAATAGTGATGGTTGAGCCAGGTGCCCTTTCTGTCGCGCTTGAAGAACAGCCCCGCATGCTGCAGCGAACCATCGTCGTAGAGTAGCTTCGGCCCGACGGCACCGACGCGCCTTTGCCGGTCGAGCTTGGCGATCAGCGCCGGCAGCCAGCCATTGCCGGCCGGGATCACATCGGAATTGACCAGCGCCAGCGCTTCGCCGCGCGCCTGTAGCGCGCCCGCGTTGCAGGCCGCCGAAAAGCCGCCATTGCGTCGCATCGCGACGAGCTGCATCGGCAGGCCATAGGCGAGATGCAGGCCGCCGAGGAGGTGCGAGACCTCGGCCTCATGCTCGGGTGAATCGAGCACATAGATCAGCTCGGCATTCTCGACGAACCAGGGATCCCCGGCGAAGGCCGCCACCTGCACGCGCAGGAAATCATAGACGCGATAGAGCGGGATGACGACGGAGGCCTTCGGCTTGATCGAGACTGGCCCGAACCGCTTGACGACAGGCTTCAGCCGGTTCTCGCGCAGCTCTTCCTGGCAGGCTGCGAGGATCGGCGCGAGCGTCTCCTCCAGCATTGCGGCCGTGAGATATTGCGGTGGGATCGCCGACAAGGCCCGGGCACGGATCGTCGCCGCATCGGCCGGCTGGACCGGCGGGCGCAGCGTCAGCGTGGTCCCCGACCGCAGCTTGATCTCGCAGCGCGGCTGCAGCACCGGCGCGCCGGCGGCATAATCCGAGGCGAAGCCTGCAAAGCCCGTTGCGGCGCGCGTCTCGCCTTCCTCGCCGGTCGGCAGCCTGACCGGGAAACGCTGCAGGCGCGACAACATGGCGATGGGCTCCCCGGCCCCGCGATGCAGCAGCACCTCTTCCAGCAGTTCGTCGGGATCCCGCAACCACCCGCCGATGAGGAGACCCGCGCCATTGCAGACCGCGAGATCCAGCTCGGCGGCGGGCAAATCGTCGTTCCGGCGAACATGCTGAACGGCGAGCGGCACCCGGCGCTGCATCTCGACCGCGAGCAGGCGGCCCTGTTCGGAGAGGCCGGAAAGCCGCTCGACGACCCAGTTGCGCAATCCGTCGCGGCTAGCCGCCTTGCCGGCCCACCAACGGCCGAGGGACGGTGCCACTTGCCGTCCGGGCAGCGACCTGACCACGAGCGAGCGCTCGCTCTGCAGGATCAGCAGCCCAGCGCCACGAATGGGTGGCTCGTCGATCACGAGATGAAGCTCGCGCTTGCCGGTTCGATCGGCGATGCCGACGCGCGATTTGAGGTCGAGGCGCGTCAGGCCGGCACCGTCGAGGCGGGAAGCCGTCTGCAGGCCATTGAAATCCTTGGAGACAATGGTCTCGCACAACCATTGTCCATCGACCAACGCCGCACTCGGCTGCATCGCCGCCGGCTTCGGAAACAACAGCAGCAGAAATTGCCGCAAAAAGGACAGATAGTTCGGTTGCGCGGAGAGGCCGAACAGAGGCGCCCAGGCCCGCAACAAGGCGTTGGCAAGGGTCAGCCGCGCCTGCGGCGCGAGATCCTTCAGGATCTCCTTCGGATCGGCGAGACCGTGCACAAGCGCCGAATCGAAGGTCGCCGTCACATCGCCTTGCGGACCATGGTCGGACAGCGTCGCGAGGATGCCGTCCTGCGCCGAGACGCGGAAGGCGACTGCGAGGCGCTCGCGTCCGTCGCGCAATCCCAGCGAAATGGAAGCAGCCGCGAGGCGACGGCCACCGCTCGTCAGTGCGATCGACGGCTTGCCGAAGGGCGAGGCTTCGAGCGTCCAGCACAGCAGGAAGACCGAGCCGCTGAGACGGTGGAGTTCGAGCTGGGTCGAGGCGGCTACCGCCGAGGCGACGGGCGCAAGTGAAAGCATGAAGGCGTTCCTGCGGCACGAAAGGAGCCCGGAGCGGAGGCCGGAGATGGAAGCCCATCTCGCGGAAAAGACTGCGCTCCGGGACGATGTCGGGATACGAATCTCTCCGTCCGGCCGTTGGCGACCGGACGGAAGTTCGCATCAAAGCGATCAGGCGACCGAGAAGTAGGAGTGCGGATCGGCCTGAACGTCTTCGGCGGTCACGCCGACGAGGGTCAGGGTGTCGCCATGGCCGAGATCGATGACGGTGTTGCCGCCGACCGTGGTCGCGCGAGCCGCCACGTCTTCCGCCGAATGGACGCCGGTGCCGTTGATATCGGCCGCGATCTGCAGCATGTCCGAGCCCGCCTCGAAATCGAGGACGACATCGTTGCCGCCACCGCCGGCGAAGACGAAGGTGTCGTGACCGGCGCCGCCCTGCAGGACGTCATTGCCAGAACCGCCGAACAGCATGTCGTCGCCCGCGCCACCCTGCAGGATGTCGTCGCCCGCGCCACCCTGGAGGATGTCGTTGCCGGCACCACCCTGCAGGATGTCGTTGCCGGCACCGCCCTGGAGGATGTCGTTGCCGGCACCGCCCTGCAGGATGTCGTTGCCAGCGCCACCCTGGAGGATGTCGCTGCCGGCACCGCCCTGCAGAATATCGTCACCGGCACCGCCGAGGAGCGTGTCGTCGCCCTGGCCGCCGAACAGCGCGTCATTGCCATCTCCGCCGGAGAGGACATCGTTGCCTTGCCCTCCGAACAGGGTGTCGTTGCCTTCGTCGCCGGAGAGGAAATCATCGCCCTGTCCGCCGAAGAGGATGTCATCGCCCTCGCCGCCGAACAGCGCGTCATTGCCGCCGTCCCCGTAAAGCAGGTCGTTGCCTTCTTCGCCGAACAGCGAGTCGACTCCGTCCCCGCCATGCACGATGTCATGGCCGCCGCCAGCGAGAATCACGTCGCTGAACCGAGTGCCAATCAAAAAGTCGTCGAATGCACTTCCTTCGATCGTCGCCATTCGGCGCCTCCTAGGTGGTTGATGAACCCGGATTTGTCGGCAGGCTCGCCGCGGCTCTCCATATCCGGATACTGTTCCGGAGACATGACAAGGGTCGTGTCACCGCTCGACATCCTAAGGATTACGCAATGCGTGCAGCGCATCAACTATTTTATTATGACCATTTTGCGATGCAAAATAATTTAGACTTTCTTTATGTCGATAATTACATCGTTATTCGTACGGATATACTTCCAAATTCGAAACATCCTGCACCACAGCAAGGCAGCTCAATCCTCGCGGAAAGCGCGGTTGAAGCTGTCGGTGAAGGGCGAAATCAGATAATCGATCGCCCGGCGGGCGCCGTTGACGATCATCACCTCCGCAGTCATGCCGGCGTGCAGAGCGACCTTATGGTCCTTCAGGCTCACGGGATCGATCTCGGCGCGCACCACGAAGTATGGAAAGCCGGTCTTATCGTCGACGAGCTGGTCAGGCGCGACATAGGTGACCTTCGCTTCGAGCGGCGGAAGCAGGCGCGAATTGAACGCCGTCAGCCGCACGCGCGTCGCCGCTCCGACGCGAACCGCATCGATATCCCGTGGATCGACCTTGGCCTCGACGACCAACGGCTCGTTCTCCGGCACGATGTCGAGGATCGCCTCGCCGGCCGCGATCACGCTGCCGGCAGTGCGCATGCGGATATTGGAGACAATGCCCTCCTGCGGGGCCGTCACCACCAGCCGGCGTAGCACGTCTTCGGCCTGGACGATGCGCTCGATCACCTCCGACAGCATCAGCTGGGATTCCTGTATGTCCCCGGCAATTTCGTTCTGCCAGTCGAGGCTGATCGACAGGATCTCCAGATTGGCACCGGCCACGGCCTGCTCGGCCTTGGCCTTGCGCGCGGCATATTCTCCGGCCCGGCCGGCGAGCTCGCTCTGCTTGGTCTGCAATTCGACGAGCTGGCTGCGCTTGGCATAGCGCTTCTCGTAGAGATCGGTGAGGATCCTGACCTCCTCGTCGATCAGCGAACGCTGCCGGTCGGTGGCGTCGATCTGAGCCTTCAGCGCCTCCGCTTCGGCCTGGTATTGTTCGATGACGCGCTGCTGGATCTGGATCTTGCCCTCATGGACCTGCGCACGCGACTTGAACAAGGTCCGCTCGGCCCGCAGCACCTCGCGTGTCACCGGAGTGTCGGCCGTTTCGATATCGTCGGGGAAGTCGACTTCGGCAGCTTTCGACTGCTCGGCCCTGAGACGGGCAAGCTTTGCCATGAGGCCGACGCGCTTGGCCTGCAGCTGCTGCAGTTCTGCGCGAGCGCGGGCGTCCTCGAGCCGCAGCAGCGGCTCGCCCTTGACGACGCGCTCACCCTCCGCCTTCAGCAAGCTCTTGAGAATACCGCCTTCGAGATGGCTGACCGTCTTGCGCTTGCTATCGACGGCGACGATACCGCTCGCGACGGCGGCATTGTCCAGCCGGGCGGTGACCGCCCAGGCGCCGAAGCCGCCGAAGCCGACACCGATCGCCGCAAAGCCCGCCAGGACGAGGCTGCGTAGGCTCGGCGTGCGCTCCTCCGGCTCATCCGGCAGCGGCGCCGCGACAAGGGGTCTCTCGGGACGCCTGATCAAGGAGCTGCCAGTCACACTGTCGCTCCACGGACTGCGGGCGCCGAGGCGGCGCCCGGTGCGGCGGGCTCGATCTCGACCCGCCCGCTCGGCGTGATCATGCCGGCGATCGCGGCGCGCGGCCCGAATTGCTGGACGCGGCCATCTCGCAGGACGAGCAGCTTGTCGACGACCTGCATCACCGAAGGACGGTGCGCGATCAGGACGACGATCGCCCCGCTCTCGCGCGCAGCCGCCACGGCGCGGATCAGGCTCTGCTCGCCTTCGGCGTCGAGATTGGCGTTCGGCTCGTCGAGGACGATCAGGCGCGGCATTCCATAGAGCGCCCTCGCCAGGCCGATGCGTTGCCTCTGGCCGCCGGAAAGCTTGAAGTCGCTGTCTGCGACGCTGGTGTCGTAGCCGAGCGGCAGCCGCCCGATGAGTTCGTGCACCCCGGCGATGCGCGCCGCCTCCAGAATGGCATGCGGATCGGGGTCCTGCATGCGGGCGATGTTCTCGGCAATCGTGCCGTTCAACAGAGAAACCGATTGCGGCAGGTAGCCGACCATCGCCCCGAAGGAGCCGCGCTCCCAGAGATAGGTGCTGTGGCCATCGAGATAGACGCCGCCGGCATTCGGCTTGAGGACGCCGACGAGGAGCCGAGCCAATGTCGATTTGCCCGCACCGGACGGCCCTACGACACCGAGAACCTCGCCGGGCTCCAGCGAGAAGGACACGCCCTTGATGACGGTCTGCTCCGACCCTGGCGGCGCGAATATCGCGCGATCGACCACGAGATCGCCCTGGCAAGGCGGCGTCGGAACGGTCTGCCGCTGCGAGCTGCGCGACAGGACGAGCTCCCGCACGCGCCTCCACGCTGCCGCGGCCAGAACCCACTGCCGCCAGTCCGTGATCATCGAATCGAATGGCGCCAGTAGCCGGCCGAGCAGGATGCTCGCGGCCATCAACGTGCCGGCCGTGACCTCGTTGCGGATGATCAGGACCGCGCCCGTCGCATAGACCGCAAGCTGCATCGTCATCCGCGACGAGCGCGTCACCGCCGCGATGAACTTGCCGCGGCGCGTCCCCATGTCGAGCTGTTCGATCATCGCGAGCTGCTGGCCACGCCAGCGTCGCGCCAGCGCCGGCAGCATGCCCATCGCCTCGATGGTTTCGGCATGACGAAGGCTGGCGCCGACCTCATTGATACTGGCGACGCCGGCTTCGTTAGCCTCTTTCAGAACCCGCCGCGTGAGCATGTCCGACAGGACGCCAAGCAGCAGCAGAATGATCAGTGAGGCCAGTCCCACCAGCCCATAGATCGGGTGCAGCAGGAACAACACCGACAGGAAGACCGGAGACCAGGCGGCCTCGAGCGGTGTCGCGATAGCCGAGCTCGCGATGAAGAAACGAATGTCGTTGAGATCCCGGATCGCCTGTGTCGCCTGACCCGAACCTTGCTCCAGCGAGGCGCTCACGGCCGCCTGCAAGGCCGGCAGGTTGAGGCGCCGCGCGAAAATGCTCGCCATCGTCTGGAAGGTCAGCGAGCGGATGAATTCGATCGTGCCGTACAGCACGAGCGCCCCGACCGCGATGACCAGCAGCATCGTCAGCGTGTCGTAGCTATGACTGACGGTCACCCTGTCCTGCACCTGCATCATGAAGAGCGGCACCGTCAGCAGCAGCAGATTCACGCAAAGGCTGAGAAGACCCGCATAGCCAAGGCCGCCGGCGAACGACCGCTGCAAATCCCTGATCAAGGCATCGGGAGCCGGCTTCACCGCCTTCATACATATCTCCGGAAGCAAGGATGGTTGGGCAGAGAGGCGGCAACACGATCGCCCCGCTTTGCCCCGGCGTCAGCGATTGACAACGAGATACGGAAGGAGTGTCAAGATTATGACAGATTAGACCCCTACCTTGGTGATCAGAGTCACAGACAATGAGGCATGATTGTGCAATATTTCAAAATCCGAAGCAGTTCACAGCCATTTCCAAATTTATAAAATCTTATCAATTAGCCACGACGCATGGCATGTACTTTGCCTATATCTCCATAAAGGAAGGGAAGAAAAAGGGATGGATTGTTCAAACTTCAATCAAGTGGGGTAAGGAATGCACTTCAAATTGCATGGCGGCGGGCAATTTTCAGGCAGGTCCTTGAATGGCCATCACCGGTCCAACGGCGATGGCGAGTTGGAAGACGGTCCGGATCGACGGGTTTCGGCGTTCGACCTGGCTCGAGTCATCGAGCGTGTAAGTCGACGTTTCCTCGACTATCTGCGCCTCGAACTGGGCAAGCTCGGCATCGAGGACATCTCACCGGCACAGGTGATGATTCTCCTCACCATCGGGCAAGGCGAGATCGCGGTGCGCGACCTGCTGGATCGCGGACACTATGGCGGCTCGAACACCTCCTACAATCTCAAGCAACTCGTGGAGAGCGGTTATCTGGAGCGGGGTGCTTCTCCGCGCGACAGGCGGCTTGCCCGCATCTCGCTCTCGCTCAAAGGGCAAATGCTATGCGAGCGGCTGCGCCTGCTCGACGAGGCCAATCCGCTCGGCCAACGCGCCGGCAATGGGATTGATGCCGATTTTTTGACAACACACGAAACCCTGCGCCGGCTTGAGCAGTGGTGGAATGATTCGCTCCGTTACGGCGGCGTCGTACTGGCCTCATGCATATCCTATTCGTTCATCGTTCAGGATCTGGTCAATTCGCTGCTCTGATCGCGAGCCTCGTCGCCCAAGGCGACGAGGTTACGTTGATCACCGAGCACCCCGCGCCGGAGCTGCCCGGTCTGCGCCAGCTCGCCTACACGGTCGGTGACGCCTCGACGCAGCATCCGGCACTCGTCGCCACGGATTATCATCTGCGGACCGGCGAGGCCGTTGCCGGGCTTATGGTATCTCTTGCGGCGAGCGACCCGCCCGATGTCGTGATCGGGCACACCGGCTGGGGTGGCCTTCTGTTCGCGCGCGACGCGCTGCCGGACACCGCCTTGCTGGG
>JARYGW010000184.1:0-11526 GCA_033792295.1 Allobosea sp. | reverse complement strand
CCAATCTCTGGGACCCGACGGTGCGTTTCCTCAGTGACATTCCCTCCGTCCTCGACTGGCGTGACGTCGCGAGTGTCGTGCTGATGGCGCTGGTGCTGTCGCTGCTGGCGACACTCTATCCTGCCTGGAAGGCAGCCCGGCTCGACCCGGTCAAAGCGCTGAGGATGGGTTGAGCATGGCACAGGAGACGCCGACGCTCTTCCTCTCGCAGGTCGAGCGCTTCTATCCGCAGGCCGATGCACCGCTCGAGGTGCTGCGCAAGGTCGATTTCGCGCTCTGGCCGGGCGAAGTCGTCGCGTTGGTGGCACCGAGCGGCACCGGCAAGTCGACGCTGCTGCATGTCGCGGGTCTTCTGGAGAAGCCCGATGGTGGCGAGGTTTTCGTCGGCGGGCTCGCCACCACGAAGCTCGACGACAAGGGCCGTACGCGGTTGCGTCGCACCGAGATCGGCTTCGTCTATCAGTTCCACCATCTCCTGCCGGAGTTCACGGCGCTGGAGAACGTGGTGCTGCCGCAGCGCATCCGTGGCCTCGACCGGGAGGTGGCGGAGGAGCGGGCGACGGAGCTTCTGAGCTTCCTCGGCCTCGGCCAGCGGCTCGACCATCTGCCGGGCGAACTCTCGGGCGGCGAGCAGCAGCGCGTCGCCATCGGCCGCGCCGTCGCCAACGGCCCACGGCTGCTGCTGGCGGACGAGCCGACCGGCAATCTCGATCCGCATACCTCCCAGCACGTCTTCGGCACGCTGATCGCGCTCGCCCGCGCCTCTGGGCTCGCGGCCTTGATCGCGACGCACAACCTCGATCTCGCCCGCCGGATGGACCGCCAGGTCACGATTCGCGAGGGGCTGGTGGTGCCGCTCGCCTGAAATCCGCTAGAGCATCGGACCGAAAAGCGGCATCCATTTTTCGTGAAAATCCGATGCGTCAGCAATGAGATAGGTCATCCTCGCCGCGTCCGGCAGGACGCGCGAGGATCTAGCGCCCGAGCTGCCGTGCATCCCTGAGCGGGAAGGCATAGCTCGGTTGGGCGAGCCATTTGCCGTCCTTCCAGATGAATTCGATCTTGCCTTCCTCGCCGGAGGTCTGGAGCTGGACAGGGATGGCAGAGAAGGCGGCTTGGACGGGCTTGGCCTCCGCCCAGGCAGCGATTCGACGATACGTTGGCTGAAGGTGATGCGCGCCTTGCGTGGCTCCGGCGCGTAGTCGTCCTCGTCGCGCGGCGGCTCGACCTCGGCCTTGACGATGCCCGTGATCTGGCGGCGGGCGAAGCAGAGCACGGGCTGGCGCGGTATCTCCGGCAGTCCTTCGGGCCGGTAGAAGCCCGCCCCGACCTGCGTCAGCGTGAAACGGCGGGAAGGGCCGATCGAGGCTGAAACTTCGCTCGGTGGGGCTTCTTCGGAAAGAAGCCCCTGATCGACCAGTACCCGCAGATTGCCCTGGAACCAGGGATCGTTGCTGTCGACCGGGAACTTCCGAACGGCGACGCAGACCGGCTCCTTGTCGAAATGGGCTTGGATCAGAGGCAGGAAATCCTCGCCCTGTGCCTCTGCGTCGCGACATCCGCTGAAGGCGATCGCAGCAAGGAGAAGAGCTCCGGAGACCCGCAGATCGATCAAGCCTTGCCTCCTTTCGTGCCGCCGCCGCCACCACGTCGGCCTGAAGACACTTCGACCTGCGATGACCGGAGGAGGTGGCGAAATTGAGGATCGGGGATCGGTCGAGCGGTGCGGCAAGGCTCTGTTAACTGATTCTGCCATGCGCATCGCGCAGTTGACGTATCGCGATTGACGAGAACAAAGAGTGAACTAAGATGAACCCATCGAGAACGACAGAGGTTCGTCATGACTGCAGCGCGCAAATTCGCCGCCGGCCTGGCCGAGATCGCCTCGCTGGGCGTGTTCCTTGGCATGATCTGGCTCTGGGCGGCTCTTCTCTCCGGCCCGCATGTCTGATCCTGGCAGGAGTCATCCACAGATCGGCCGTGCCTGCGGGATCGGCCTCGACGTGGACACGGCCGCGGCGTCATAAGCGGTAGAGGTGGGTCGACGAGTCGCGACGCCGCGACAGGAGAGGGACATGGGGCGGGAAGCAGGCGAGGCGCGCATCCTGTCGGAGATCGGCTTCGTCCATCTCCATGTCCATTCGAGCTATTCGCTGCTCGAAGGCGCGATGACCGTCTCGACGCTTGCCAAGATGGCCGCTGCCGACGGCCAGCCGGCGCTGGCACTGACCGACACCGACAATCTCTTCGGCGCGCTGGAGTTTTCCGAAAAGCTCTCGGGCGGCGGCTTGCAGCCCATCGCCGGCGTGCAGCTTTCCGTGGATTTCGCCGATGAAGGCGAGGGCGGCCGCAGGCCGGCGCAGCCGCAGCGCCTGCCGCATATCGTCCTGCTCGCCATGGATGAAGCCGGCTACGGCAATCTGATGAAGCTCGTCAGCGAGGCCGCGCTGGCGACGGGCGGAGCCGGCCAGCCGATCACCACGATCGAGCGCCTGGCAGCCTATCACGACAGCCTCATCGCCCTCACGGGGGGGAGCGACGGGCCGATCGACACGGCGCTGCGCGGCGGCCAGATTCCGGTCGCGGCGGCGCGCCTTGCCACGCTTGCCGGCATTTATGGCGATCGGCTCTATGTCGAGGTCCAGCGCCATGGCCGTGACAACGAGGCGGCGCTGGAGGCGCATCTCCTGCGTCTCGCCTACGACGCCGACCTGCCGATCGTCGCGACCAACGAGCCGTTCTTCGCCAAGCCGGCCGATTTCGACGCGCACGACGCGCTGCTGGCCGTGGCGGAAGGGCGGCTCGTCTCGGATGGCGAACGCAGGCGGGTGACGCCAGAGCATTATTTCGCCTCTCGCGCCGAGATGCAGAAGCGCTTCGCCGATCTGCCGGAGGCGCTGGCGAACACGGTCGAGATCGCGATGCGCTGCCATTGGCGCGTCTCGACCCGCAAGCCGATCCTGCCGCGCTTCGGAGAGGAAGGGCGCGACGAGGCCGAGGAGCTGGAGGTGCAGGCCCGCGCCGGCCTCGCCGCACGGCTCGACAAGCACGGCCCGGCCGAGGGCTTCACCGTCGAGGATTACGAGAAGAGGCTCGATTTCGAGCTTTCGATCATCACCCGGATGAAGTTTCCGGGCTATTTCCTGATCGTCTCGGACTTCATCAAATGGGCCAAGGCCCATGACATTCCGGTCGGGCCGGGGCGTGGTTCGGGCGCGGGCTCGCTCGTCGCCTATGCGCTGACCATCACCGACGTCGATCCGCTGCGCTTCGGCCTGCTCTTCGAGCGCTTCCTCAATCCCGACCGCGTCTCGATGCCCGACTTCGACATCGACTTCTGCCAGAACCGGCGTGAAGAGGTGATCGAGTATGTGAAGCATCATTACGGGCAGGAGCGCGTCGCCCAGATCATCACCTTCGGCACGCTGCTCGCCCGCGGTGTGCTGCGCGACGTCGGTCGCGTGCTCGAAATGCCCTATGGCCAGGTCGACAAGCTGACCAAGCTCGTGCCGCAGAACCCGGCCAAGCCGATCTCGCTGAAGGACGCGATCGAAGGCGAGCCCAAGCTCCAGCAGGCGGCAGCGGAGGAGCCGATCGTCGCCCGCCTGCTCGAAATCGGCCAGAAGCTGGAAGGGCTTCACCGCCATGCTTCGACCCACGCCGCAGGCGTGGTGATCGGCGATCGGCCGCTGGAGCAGCTCGTCGCGCTCTCGGTCGATCCGCGCACCGGCATGCGCGTCACCCAGTTCAACATGAAATGGGTCGAGCAGGCCGGGCTGGTGAAGTTCGACTTCCTCGGCCTGAAGACGCTGACGACACTCACCACGGCGGTGAAGCTGATCGCCCAGCGCGATATCCATATCGATCTGGCGAAACTGCCCTTCGACGACCCCCCGACCTACGCCATGCTGGCGCGCGGCGAGACGGTCGGCGTGTTCCAGGTGGAATCGGTCGGCATGCGCAAGGCGCTGGTCGAGATGAAGGCCGACCGCATCGAGGATCTGATCGCGCTGGTCGCGCTCTACCGGCCGGGCCCGATGGACAACATCCCGACCTATTGCCGCCGCAAGCTCGGGCTGGAGGATCCGACCTATCTCCATCCGGGAATGGAGCCCTATCTGCGCGAGACCCACGGCATCATCGTCTACCAGGAACAGGTGATGCAGGTGGCGCAGGCGCTCTCGGGCTATTCGCTCGGCGAGGCGGACCTCTTGCGCCGTGCCATGGGCAAGAAGATCAAGGCGGAGATGGACGCCCAGCGCGACCGCTTCGTGAAGGGGGCGGTGGATGGTGGCATCAAGAAGGATGTCGCCTCCGAAATCTTCGACCTCCTCGCGAAGTTCGCCGATTACGGCTTCAACAAGAGCCACGCGGCGGCTTACGCCGTCGTCGCCTTCCAGACCGCCTATCTCAAGGCGAACTACCCCGTCGAGTTCCTCGCCGCGTCGATGACGCTCGACATGGGCAACACCGACAAGCTTTCGGAATTCCGCCGCGACGCCGAACGCCTCGGCATCAAGGTCGAGCGGCCGGCGATCAACCAGTCCGGCGTCGAGTTCGACGTGGCCGAAGGCAAGATCTTCTACGCGCTCGGCGCCATCAAGGGCGTCGGCCGGGCAGCGGTGGAATCGGTGGTGACGGCGCGCCAGGCCGGCGGCCCGTTCCGCAGCCTCGCCGATCTCGCGCGGCGCATCGATACGAAGCTGGTCAACCGCCGCACACTGGAAGCCCTGATCGCCGCCGGCGCGCTCGACGAGCTGGAGGAGGATCGCGCCCGCGCCATGGCCGCGATCGACGGCATGCTGGCGCTGTCGAACCGCACGCGCGACGAGGCGGCCGCCGGTCAGTTCGACCTGTTGGGCGGTGGCGTCGTTCAGGAAGCTTTCCGTATCCCGCAGGTCGAGCCCTGGGCACCGGCCGAGAAGCTGAAACGCGAGCACGAGGCCGTCGGCTTCTTCCTCTCCGGCCACCCGCTTGACGATTACGAGCATGTGCTCAAGCGTCTGCGCGTGCAGCGCTATGCCGATTTCGCCCAGACGGTGCGGGCCAACGGCACCGGCGTCGGCAAGGTTGCGGTCTCGGTCATCGACAAGTCGGAGCGGCGCACCAAGTCCGGCTCCAAGATGGGCATCGTCAACCTGTCCGATCCGAGCGGACAGTTCGAGGCCGTGCTGTTCTCGGAAGGGCTGATGCGCTTCCGCGACCTGCTGGAGCCGGGCAGGGCGCTGGTGCTGCGTTTGTCCGCCGTGCTCGATGGCGAGGAGGTCCGGCCGCGTATCGAGGATGTCGAGGTGCTCGACGACCTCGCCTCGCGCCAGAAGCAGGATTTGCTGATCTATCTGCGCGACGATAAGGCGGTGGCCTCGATCGCCGAGCGCATTCGTCCACGCGGCGAGGCCTCACGTTCGGATGGCAAGGTCTCGATCGTGATGATTCTCGACGACGGGGCGCAGGAGGTCGAAATCGAATTGCCGGGCAAATATCCGGTCAGCCAGCAGGTGGCCAATGCCGTGCGCGCCGCGCCGGGCGTGGTTTCGGTCGAGCTGCGCTGAAGAAGCAACAGCTCCCGGATTGTTGAGCGGATCGTGGCGTCGCGGCTCTTGCTGTCGCTGCGGCGCTGAAGCAGGCTGGATCGGTCAGGCGTCGCATCGGTTCATCGGGTCGCATCGTGCCCCGGCCGATGTTTAGGGAGGCGGCCATGGCAGAAGCTTTCGGGATCGACCGACGTAGTTTGATCGCGGGAGCGACGGCATTGGGCGCCGCGACGGCCGCAAGAGGCGCAAGGGCGCAGGAGAAGCCGGTGATCGATGAGCGGACCGTTCTGATCGTCGTTGACGTCCAGAATGATTTCTGTCCCGGCGGCAAGCTGGCGGTTCCGGGGGGCGACGAGGTCGTTCCCGTCATCAACGCCCTGGCGAAGCGCTTTTCCCATGTGGTGATGACGCAGGACTGGCACCCGGCGGGGCATTCCTCCTTCGCCTCCAGCCATCCCGGCAGGCAGCCTTTCGAAATGGTCGCGATGCCTTACGGCCAGCAGGTGCTCTGGCCGGATCACTGCGTCCAGGGCACGAAAGGGGCGGATTTCCGGCCCGATCTCGATGTGACGCCGGTGCAGGCGATCATCCGGAAGGGCTACCGCAAGGAGATCGACAGCTATTCCGGCTTCGTCGAGGCCGATCGCACGACGCCGACCGGCCTCACCGGTTACCTGCGCGAGCGCGGCATCCTGCGCACCGTCATCGTCGGGCTCGCCACCGATTTCTGCGTCAACTGGACGGCGCAGGATGCGGCACGCGCTGGTTTCGACACCTATGTCGTCGAGGATGCCTGCCGCGCCATCGATCTCGAAGGCTCCCTGGCGAAGGCCTGGGCCGAGATGGCCGAGAACGATGTGAGCCGCATCAAGACGGCCGACCTGCCGGGCTGAAGGATTCGCCTTGTCGCGCGCCGAGCGGCTGCTCGATCTCGTTCAGCTCCTGCGCCGCCATCGGCGGCCGGTGTCCGGACGCAAGCTGGCCGACGAGCTCGGCGTCAGCATCCGCACGCTCTACCGCGACATCGTCACGCTGCAGGGGCAGGGCGCGCCGATCGAGGGCGAGCCGGGCCTCGGCTATGTTCTCAAGCCCGGCTTCATGCTGCCGCCGCTGATGTTCGGCGAGGACGAGATCGAGGCGTTGTTGTTGGGCTCGCGCTGGGTCGCCGACCGGGCGGACGGGCCGCTGGCGCTCGCGGCGCGCGACGCCATGGCCAAGATCGTCGCGGTGCTGCCTCCTGATATGACCCGCCGCGTCGACGATGCCGTGCTGCTTCTCGGGCCGGGGCGTGGGATCGTGGTCGGCGCTGCGATCGATCTCGCCCTCGTTCGCCGCACCATCCGCTCCGAGCGCAAGGCGCAGATAGCCTATGGCGACGGGCAGGAGCGGACGAGCGAGCGAACCGTCTGGCCGCTGGCGCTGTCCTTCTTCGACCATGTCCGTATCCTCGTCGCCTGGTGCGAGCTCAGGCAGGATTTCCGGCATTTCCGTGCCGACAGGATCATCCGCTTCGCGCCGCTGGAGGAGCGTTATCCGCAGCGGCGCGGCGCGCTGCTCAAGGCCTGGCGGGAGAAGGAAGGCATTCCGCCGCCTCAATGACAGACGCTGCCGGAAATTGGCAGCATCTGATTCTAGCGTTCCCGCCTGTTGAAACCCCAAACGGATGGCGGGAGCTCATCATGTTCGATGCTCATTTCATTTTGCTCTATGTCGAGAGCCCAGCCGCAAGCGCGCGCTTCTATGCCGATCTCATCGGACGGGAGCCGCTGGAGCTGTCGCCGACCTTCGCGATGTTCTCTCTGCCTTCGGGAGCACGCCTCGGCCTCTGGTCGCGCCATACTGTCGAGCCTTCTGCAGCGGCGCAGGGCGGAGCGGCCGAGATCGCGATGGTCGCGCCTTCCGCAGAGGCGGTCGACGCGACCTGTGCCGATTGGAGCGGGCGCGGCATCGCGATCCTGCAGCAGCCGACCGATCTCGATTTCGGCCGCACCTTCACGGCGCGCGATCCGGACGGTCACCGCCTGCGCGTGTTCTGGCCGTTTCCGAACGAGACGTGAGCGGCCACGCGCCTCTGGCGCGACTTGGAGACGGCTCAAGCCGCCGCCTCGACGAGCCGGGCGTGAACCTGGTCGCGTCCGAGCCGCTTGGCGCGGTAGAGCGCGTCGTCGGCCTCTGTCAGCAAGGCGTCGGCGCTGCGTCCGCGCAGATCGACTTCCGCCGCGCCGATGCTGAGCGTCGGTGCCGGCGTCAGCGGGTCGAGCCCGGCCGAGGCGCTTCGGAAGGCGCTGCGGACGCGCTCGGCCACGCGGACGGCCTCGTTGATGCCGATGCCGGGCAGGATGACCGCGAATTCGTCGCCGCCCTGTCGGGCCAGGACGTCGCTGCCGCGCAACTGCTCGCGCACCGCGTCGGCGAACAGGCGCAGGATCTCGTCGCCGGCAGCATGGCCGAGCGTGTCGTTGAGCAGCTTGAAATGATCGATATCGACCAGGAGGATCGAGGCGCGCTGCTCGGCCCTCTGCTGGCGGCCGGCTTGCTGGCCGAGCCATTGCTCCAGACCCGAGCGGTTCATGGCGCCGGTCAGCGGGTCGCGCTGCGCCAGCGTCGCCAGGGCTTCGTTGCTGCGTTCGGCAGCGAGCAGCAACAGGGCTTGCCCGCGTAGGATGATGAAGGCGACGCCCGTTCCCGCAAGCCAGCCGGCGGCGCCGGAATTCTGCGGGAAGAGCTCCGTGCCGACCTGATCAAAGGCCGCCAGCAGGCCGCGCCCGCTATAGATCGCGACCGTCGGCGCGAACAGCATGGCCACCAGCCAGGCCGAGCGCAGCCGTTCGAGTCGCGCAAGGCGGACGGCTTCCCGCACGATGGCGGCATCGCAGAGCGCCATGGCGGCGGCGAAGACCATGACGCGCCGCGGATAGCCCTGTTCGCCGGGCAAGATCGAAAGCAGGATCCAGATCGTGAGCAGGGTAACGCCGAAGCCGACCCAGTGCAGCTCCCGTCCGGCGAAATGGCGGATACCGAACAGCAGCAGCAGGCAGCCGGCAAGCAGCGTGGTGTTGGCGAATTCGATCGAGATCGGATCCGGTATTTCGCCGCGAAAGGCGGTGCCGAAAAGGCCGATGCCGATGCACAGGCTGCTCACGCCCCACCAGATCGGGCTGCGGCTGTAGCGGCCGGTGGCGAAGGTCGCGAACTGCATCATGCCGATGATGAAACAGGTCAGCGCGCCCGTGACGAAGATCGTGCGCAGGTCGAGAATCATGCCGGCTCCACCTCTGGCGCGCCGATCAGGGGCTCCGGCTGTTCCGACCGGGCCGTCTGTGCACCATTCAGCAACAAGGGTTGTCGGCGTGGATGGAGCAAGATAACCACGAGGCGCGGGGGATTAGAACGCATGTCTGTCATGCTTTTGGCTTGAAACTTTAAAGGATACCTCAAGATGATCTCGAAAAAGTCATTGATGGCCGTCGCCGCGGCCGCGTTGCTCTCCTCCGTTGCTCCGTCCTTCGCCCAGACGCAGGCCGATCAGCTCAAGGTTGCCTATCAGGCTGCGCGCAATCAGCTCGGCATCCTCGGCTACTGCGTCGACAAGGGCTATACCGACAACGGCGCCGTCGATGTGCAGAAGAAGCTGATCGCCCTGATTCCGGCTCCGGCCGACCTCAGCGGCGGGGATACCGCCGAGGCCGCCGGCCGCAAGGGCAAGATCTCCGCCATGGGCATGGAGCAGGACATCGAGGCCATCACCAAGGCCCAGAACGCCACTCCGGCCGCCTACTGCAAGCAGATCGGCGACCTCGTGAAGCAGATGGGCGCCAAGCTTCCGCAGTAAGGCTCAGGCGAAGCAACGGTTTCGCAAATATCGTCCCGCGCGAACCCTCGCGCGGGATTTTTCGTCGGCTATGGCGGATTTCCGCCTCCGGCCGGCTTGCATTGCGGCGTTATCCCTTGTAAGGCGCACGCCATTCCACATGGAGCGTATCGCCTCTTTCTCATGAGGCGTTCCGGTGACGTGGCAGCTCATGCCTGTTCATTCGCGCTCCAGAGGCTCAACCGGAAGGACAAAGAATACCATGGCTCTGCCTGATCTCTCCATGCGCCAGCTCCTCGAGGCCGGTGCCCATTTCGGCCACCAGGCGCATCGCTGGAACCCGAAGATGTCGCCCTACATCTTTGGCACCCGCAACAACATCCACATCCTCGACCTGTCGCAGTCGGTGCCGATGCTGCACCGCGCCCTGCAGGCGGTCTCGGACACCGTCGCCAAGGGCGGCCGCGTCCTCTTCGTCGGCACCAAGCGCCAGGCGCAGGACGCCATCGCCGACGCGGCCAAGCGCTCGGCCCAGTACTACGTCAATTCCCGCTGGCTCGGCGGCATGCTGACCAACTGGAAGACCATCTCGGCTTCGATCCAGCGCCTGCGCAAGGTCGAGGAGCTGCTCAATGGCGGCGGCACCGGCCTGACCAAGAAGGAGCGCCTGATGCTGTCGCGTGAGCGCGACAAGCTCGAGAAGGCGCTCGGCGGCATCAAGGACATGGGCGGCACGCCCGACATGATCTTCGTGATCGACACCAACAAGGAGCAGCTGGCGATCAAGGAGGCTCAGCGCCTCGGCATCCCGGTCGCCGCCATCGTCGATTCGAACTCGGATCCGGACGGCATCACCTTCCCGGTCCCGGCCAATGACGACGCCGGCCGCGCCATCCAGCTCTATTGCGACCTGATCGCCCGCTCGGCGATCGACGGCATCGGCCGCGCCTCGGGCGACCAGGGCATCGACGTCGGCGCCGCCGAGGCGCCTGTCGTCGAGGAGGCCCTGGAGCCGGTCGCCGCCGAAGGCCAGGTCTTCGAGACGCTGACCGCTCCGCGCGGCGCTCCGGACGATCTGACCAAGCTCTCCGGCATGGGCCCCGACGCCGTCCAGAAGCTGAACGATGGCGGCATCTACCATTTCTGGCAGATCGGCGCGATGTCGCCGGCCGATGTGAGCAAGGTCGACCATGACCTCAAGCTCGGTGGCAAGATCGAGCGCGAGGGCTGGGTCGCCCAGGCGCGCGAGCTCGCCGACGCCTGATGCAGGTCGCTTGACCGCGGCGCGTCATCGGCGCGTCGCAATCAGGCTCTCGATTTGACGCTAACCAGCGCCGGCGACCGGAAACGGAGCGTCGGCGTTGCCCCATAAGGCGTCCGGACATTCCGATCCGCGGCCGGCTCTCGGGCCTGCGCCGCAACGACAGCAAGGATTTGAGACAATGGCAGCGATCACCGCCGCACTCGTGAAGGAACTCCGCGACAAGACCGGCGCGGGCATGATGGACTGCAAGGCTGCGCTCTCCGCCAATGACGGCAACCTCGAGGCCGCCATCGACTGGCTGCGTGCGAAGGGCCTCGCCAAGGCCGCCAAGAAGGCTGGCCGTGTCGCCGCCGAGGGCCTCGTCGCCGTCGCCGTGCAGGGCCATGAGGGCGTGGTTGTCGAGGTCAACTCCGAGACCGACTTCGTCGCCCGCAATCCCGAGTTCCAGGCGCTCGCCAAGACCATCGCCGATGTCGCGCTTGAGCGTGGCGGCGATGTCGAGGCGCTGCTCGGCCATCACTATCCGGGCGGCGGCTCGGTACAGGACGCGATCGCCAACGCCATCGCCACCATCGGCGAGAACATGACGCTGCGCCGCGTCGCCTCGCTCAAGGTCTCCGCCGGCGTGATCGGCTCCTATGTCCACGGCGCGATCGCCGATGGCCTCGGCAAGATCGGCGTGATCGTCGCGCTGGAGTCGACCGGCAAGGGCGACGAGCTCGCCACGCTCGGCCGCCAGCTCGCCATGCATGTCGCGGCGACGAACCCCGTCGCACTCGACCTCGCTTCGGTCGCCCCGGAGGTTCTGGAGCGCGAGAAGGCGATCCTGGCCGAGAAAAACGCCGGCAAGCCCGCTCATGTCCTCGAGAAGATCACCGAGAGCGGCCTGAAGAGCTACGCCAAGGAATACTGCCTGC
>JARYGW010000183.1:0-11526 GCA_033792295.1 Allobosea sp. | reverse complement strand
CGGTCTCGCCGATCCCGCTGCTGACCAACCTGTTCGGCACAGTCGAGCGCGTCAGCTGGGGTCTGGGTATCCGCCCGGACAACCTGCCAGCGCTCGGCCGCATGCTCGCCGAATTGCGCGAGCCCAAGCCGCCGCGCGGTCTCGCTGAAGCCTGGCAGGCTCTGCCGCTGGCGCGCGCCGCGCTGTCGATGCGGCCGCGTAGCGCGCGACGCGCTCCGGCGCAGGAGCTGGTCTTCCAGGGAGATGCGATCGACCTCACCGCCCTACCGGTGCAGCTCTGCTGGCCGGGCGAGCCCGCGCCGCTGATCACCTGGCCGTTGGTGGTGACCGCACCGCCCGAGCCTTCGGCCGAAGACGAAGGCAATCTCGGCGTCTACCGCATGCAGGTGCTCGGGCGCGATCGCACCATCCTGCGTTGGCTCGCCCATCGCGGCGGCGCACGCCACCACGCGCAATGGCGCCGGCTCGGCCGCGAGATGCCGGTCGCCGTCGTGATCGGCGCCGATCCGGCCACGATCCTCTCGGCCGTGCTGCCCTTGCCGGAGACGGTCCCAGAGCTGCGCTTCTCCGGCCTGCTGCGCGGCGAGCGACCGGTGCTTGTCCCTTGCGTCAGCGTTCCGCTGTCGGTGCCCGCCGAGGCCGAGATCGTGATCGAAGGCCTCGTCTCGCCGGATGAGACGGCGCCGGAAGGGCCCTATGGCGATCATACCGGCTACTATAACGCGGTCGAACCCTTCCCGGTGATGCGGGTGACGGCGGTGACGATGCGGCGGGCACCGCTCTATCTCTCGACCTTCACCGGCCGGGCGCCGGACGAACCCTCGCGCATCGGCGAAGCGCTCAATGTGCTGTTTCTCCCTCTGTTGCGCCGGCAGTTCCCCGAGGTAGTCGATGTCTGGCTGCCGCCCGAGGCCTGCTCCTACCGGATCGCTGTCATCGCGATCGCCAAACGCTATCCCGGCCAGGCGCGCCGGCTCATGCTCGGCCTGTGGTCGCTGCTGCCGCAGTTCAGCTACACCAAGCTCGTTATCGTCGTGGATGCCGACATCGATCCGCGCGACTGGGCGCAGGTGATGTGGGCGGTTGCGACCCGCGCCGATTCCAGCCGCGATCTCGTCAGCATCGCCGACACGCCGATCGACTATCTCGACTTCGCCTCGCCGAAACCGGGCCTCGGCGGCAAGCTCGGCATCGACGCCACCAACAAGCTGGCGCCCGAGACCGATCGCGAATGGGGGCGGCCGATGGCGATAGATCCGGCCGTAAGCGCTCGGATCGACGCGCTCTGGCCGGCACTCGGATTAGACACCCCTCCCGGAACTCAGCCATGACCCGGCCCGTCCGCATCATCGTCGGAATCAGCGGCGCCTCGGGCGCTGCAATCGGGCTGCGGATTCTGGAGCGGCTGGCCGAAACGGGGCAGATCGAAAGCCATGTAGTGATCTCGCCCGCAGCCGAACGGACGCTCGCGGCGGAGATCGGCCTGGACGCCCCCGCGCGGGCACGGGCGCTGGCCTCTCATTGCCACGATCACCGCGATATCGGGGCCAGCATCGCCAGTGGCTCGTTCCGTACAGCCGGTATGATCGTCGCACCCTGCTCGATGCGCAGCCTCTGTGCGATCGCCTATGGCCAGCTGGGAGACCTGCTGGCGCGCGCCGCCGATGTCCAACTCAAGGAGCGTCGGCGGCTCGTGCTGCTGGTGCGCGAGAGCCCGCTGCATCTCGGCCATCTGCGTGCCATGGCCCAGGTCACGGAATATGGTGCGATCGTTGCGCCACCCGTACCGGCCTTCTACCTGAAGCCACGCGATATCGCCGCGATCGTCGACCAGATCGCGCTGCGCGCCATCGGCCTGCTCGATCTCGACCTCGAGGCGCTACCGATCATCGAGTGGCAGAGCGGTCAAGCGTGACAACCACGAATGGCTGCGCTGCCTGCGCGAGCCAGCCCTTTCGGATCTTCTTCGTCCTGGCGGCAGGCGCTGCATCGGCGGGCGTGCTGCCATGGCTCACCGGGGGCTGGCCGGTTAGCATGACCGCCGTCGTCTGGCATCGCGAGATGCTGCTATTCGGAATGGTGCCAGCGGTATTGGCTGGCTTCCTCCTGACCGCGCTGCCGCGCTGGACCCGGTCGCTGCCCGTCCCGCGGCGCGTTGTGCATGTCCTTATGGCGCTTTGGCTGGCAGGGCGGCTGGTGCATCTCTGGTCGCCGGAAGTTGCCGCTCCCATCGCGGCCAGTTTCATCCTCTCTATCGCGATCCTGGTGGCCGTGCGCGTGGTCAAGTCCGGCGCCATCCGGGAAATCAAGGTCGTTTCTCTCCTCATTTTCCTCGCCATGGCGGCGGCTGCGCTCGATGTGATGCCAGCAAATCTTCGCCTCCGGCTCGCGCTGGCTGCGATCCTTGGCCTCATCGCTGTGATCGGCGGCCGTATCGCGCCCGCGCTGACAGCCTCGTATCTGGCGTTGCGTAAAGCGCAATTCGGCGGGCAGTTACCGGAATCCTTCGAGGTCGCTGCTGCGCTCTCGCTCGTCATAGCGCTCGGGCTCTGGTCCTTCGACGCTGACGGTCAAGGGCCTGCGAGTCTGGCGGCGGCGGTGCTACAGGGGGCCCGCTTCCTCGCCTGGCGGCCTTGGCGCGTCGTCGGTCAGCCAGGGCTTGTGGCAATTCATCTCGCCTATGCGTGGATCCCGCTGGGTCTCGGCTTGAACGCGTTGCGTAGCACGGGGCTTGATGTCAGCGGCAACGCGATCCTTCATGCCTGGGCGGCGGGGGCCATCGGCGCCATCTGCCTGGCGGCCATGGCAAGCATGGCCCGACGGCAATCGCGCCAGGCATTTTCTCGACCGGCTGGCTCGCTGGCGATGGTCGTCGCCGGCCTTGGTGCAGCACCGTTGCGGCTGCTGGCTGAGCTCGGCATGCCATTTCTGCTGCACCTTGCAGCACTGTGCTGGAGTGCGGCTTTTCTGCTCTTTGTTGCGGCTTACCGACGGCCTCTCGGACTGGCACGATGAGACGGCTTAAACGGCTCGGCTGTACTGCCGCTGCTGCTGGTTGAGATGTGCGTCGAAGACCGAGGCGACCTTGCGGACCAACAGGCGCGCATTCTCCGGAAGGAGTACGCGACTGCCATCGAAGGCGATCAGACCCTCCTGCGCCAACTGGTCAAGCTTGCGCCGCGAGGGTGCGAGCACCCGCGCATCGACAGCGTGCTGCGTGCAGATGGCATCGATGTCGACAGTGAGGTCGCACATCATCCGCTCGATCAGTTCTGCCCGGAGACGATCCTCAGGCGTCAAGCGATAGCCCCTGCGGGTGGGCAGGGCGCTGTCGGCGATCCGTTCCGCATAGCGGCCGATGACGACTTCGTTCTGGATATAGCCCTGCGGCAGCTTGCCGATCGCGGAGGCTCCAAATCCAATCAGCGCCTCGCAGGGATCGGTCGTGTAGCCTTGGAAGTTTCGACGAAGTCGCCCCTCCGATAGCGCCCGAGCCATCGGGTCGTCCGGGAGGGCGAAATGATCGAGTCCGATGCGGACATAGCCCGCCTCGGTGAGCAGGTGTGCCATGAGTTCGGCCTGCTCGTGGCGCGCCTCGCCGTCCGGCAGGTCCGCCGTCGCGATGCGGCGCTGGTGCTTCTTGAATTCCGGCACATGCGCATAACCAAAGATCGAGAAACGATCGGGTCGCATCGACAGGCATTGCTCGACGGTGTCGAGGCAGGATTGCAATGTCTGCTTCGGCAGCCCGTAGATCAAGTCGAAGCTGACTGCCGCGATTCCGGCGTTGCGCAGACCGGTTGTCACGGCGGCAGTCTGCTCGACGCTTTGGATGCGATTGATGGCCTTCTGCACAACTGGGTCGAAGCTCTGTACGCCCAGGCTCGCGCGATTGACCCCAGCCGCAGCCAGGGCCGCCGTCATCGGCGGTTCTAGCCGACGTGGGTCAATTTCAACGGCGATCTCAGCGTCCGGATGAATTGGGAAGCGCTGCCGCAGCAACGTGACGAGGGCGACAAAATCCGCCGGTTCGAGGATGGTCGGGGTGCCGCCTCCGAAATGGACGTGGCGCACGTCGAGCGGTGCGGAAAGCGCCTCGGCCACCAGCGCGATTTCGCCGCGCAGCGTTGCGAGATAGTCGACGATCGGGCCGTCTCGTAGCGCGACCGTGGTGTGGCAGCCGCAGTACCAGCACATGGAGCGGCAGAAGGGGACGTGCAGATACAAGGATGTCGGAGTGCCTTGCGCCAGCGAGCTGAGCCAGCTCGCATAGAGAGCGCCATCCATTTCATGGAATTGAGGAGCGGTTGGGTAGCTCGTGTAACGAGGAAGACGCTCGTCCGCGTACGCTGAAGCGTTCATGATCTGGTCGAGCCAACTCTCACGGGAATGATCCGGGGGCCGTTCAAAGGCAGCATGATTCCGACCGCCGCCACGACGTGATCATGGCGGCGGTCGGATCGGCCGAGTTTACTTTGCTGCCACCGTCAGGGTGGCCAGCTTATCGAACAAGCCGGCGAATACCTGCTTCGCTTTGCCGGGATGGGTCGCAGCCTTGGCCTGGTCGAGGTTCGGAGCGTCGCCGACGACGACCATGGCAACCATGCCCATTCCGTAATGGGGCTTGCACTTGTAGCCATAGACGCCGGGTTTATCGAAGGTGACGGCAACTTCTTCGCTGATCTTGCCGACGACAGCCTGCGCCCCTTCGGGCTGCATTGCCTCGATGGATTCGACGTTATGGCCCTTGTCGGCCGGCACGAACCGGACGGTGTCGCCGGGCGCGATTTTGACGACGGCGGGCTCAAATACCATCACGCCTTCCGTGCCCTTGTTGAGCATCTTGATCTGGACTTCGGCCGCCTGGGCCATGCCAGCCATTCCAAGCCCCGCCACGAGGGCGCCGAGCATCATGATTTTGCGCATTGTCGTCTCCTTTTGAATAAAATCCGCGAGCCGCATCGAGCTCTCGGGGGCCTGATACGCCCGGTCGCCTAGTGGCAGTTTGATATTTCGCAAAGAAGATCGCGGTCGGCTGGATTGGCCTCGACGGCCTTGCGATCAGGGCCGAGCAGCGGATGGGCTTGGCGAGCATGGCGGTAACGCCGGCGCACCGGACTGACTGATCCGCAGGGGCAGGAGTCGCTCATCCGAGTACTTCCAAGCCCATTCAGAAATTTTCGGCAGTTTCTGTTTGCGAGAACGCAAAGAGCGGCGGCATCGATACGGGCATGGTCCAGCCTTGAAGCAGGACCGTCATGAGCCGAACAGCGCAACACAGCCTTGATCCCGATTTGCTCGAATGCCTTCTCGATGTAACCGACCCCGAGATTGGTTTGAGCGTGGTCGACCTTGGGCTCGTCTATCGCGCGACACGCGACGAGAGCGGCATCGACGTGGAGCTCACCTTGACCGCCCGGTCCTGCCCGCTCGGAGAGATGCTGATGGAGCAGGCGCGCGAGCGCTTGGCCGAGCGTTTCCGGGACGTCTCCCGGATTGGCATTGGCCTAGTCTGGAATCCGCCGTGGAAACCAGACCTCATCAGCGATCATGGCCGCGAACTGCTTGGCCTCAAGACTAAGGAAGTAGCCTGATGGCGCGGCCTTATGAGGAAGAAACAGATATCCCACACGCCAACATGAGCCTTGCCCCAGCGCCGGTCGGAAGATCTCTATACCGTCGGGGCGCTGTTCGGGTTCCCCTTCTCGCAACGGCCGCGATCGCACTGTTGGCGGGTGTCTGCGCGGGCTTCGGCCGGCTCGGGTGGGAGATCCCTCATGTGAGTGCTTTGACCGAACTGCACGGCCCGCTGCTGATATGCGGGTTGTTCGGGATCCTGGTTTGCCTTGAGCGAGCTGTTGCGCTGGACCGTGGCTGGGCCTATGCGGCGCCAGCTCTGGCGGCACTGGGAACGATTTCCTTACTCGCAGGCGCGCCGGTCCCGGTGGCTGGGGGACTTTACGTCCTCGCCGCCGCGGTGCTCGTGGGCGGCTTGCTCGTGATCGTCATGCTCCAGCCGGCGCTTTTCACGGGGACGCTCCTGTTCGGCGCTTTGGCCTGGCTCGCTGGAAATCTCCTCTGGGTCATGGGTAGTCCGATCGCAGACGTGGTCGGTTGGTGGCTGGCCTTCCTGATTCTTACGATCGCCGCCGAGCGCCTCGCACTCAGCCGTCTTCGTCCGCCGAGGCGGGGCAGCGAGGCGCTGTTTTTGTTCGCACTGGGCATTCTCCTCGCCGGAGCGCAAAACGGCATTATGAGCAAAAACGGCTCGACCCTGTTCGGGGTCGCCCTGCTCGTTACGACGGCATGGCTCCTACGACATGACATTTCGTTGCCAAGCCTGCGTCGAACGGGGCAGACGCGGTTTGTGGCTCTCTGCATGCTGCTGGGATATGCATGGATCGGCGTCGCCGGCGTTGCCCTGATTGGATTACCGCCCGGCGCAAGCGCTTTCGGCTACGATATCGCCTTGCACGCCATTCTAACCGGCTTCGTGCTCTCGACGGTATTCGGGCACGCCCTGCTCATCCTTCCCGCAATCGTCCGCTTGCGCGTCCGATATGCTGAGATCTTGTACGCCCCCCTGTTCCTGCTGCAGGGGGCCGTCGCCTTGCGAGTGGCTTCTGGGCTGGCGGAATGGGGCGCCGGTCGCGCAGCCGGCGGCGTCCTGACCGGCGTGGCCCTGGCCAGCTTCGCGCTTGCGGTCGCAGTCGTGTCGCGGCGCAACTGGTCTTTTGCGAAGGAGGCGAGTGGACCCGTCTGCTGAAGCGGGCAGCAGGTTGATCTCGATCAACGCTCCTCGCTGCGGCGCAATTCGGGCAAATCCGATCGCAACCAGGCGAGACGTGTAATGGCCTGCCCGGCGAACCTTTGAACGCGCAGCAGTTCGCCCTCGTCGCGCAGGCTGTCCGCCGCTTCGAGATATCGTTCGGTCAGCAGCTCCGCTAAGGCGATCGGATTATCCGGGAGCACCTGCAAGAGCGAGCCGGCGGGTGTGGCGATCGGCGCACGCTCAAGCTCAAGCGCGTGTCCTCTCGCTTCCTCTATGAATGCGCGCAGGCGAATCTGCTCGGGAGCCGGCGCAAGAGCTGCGAGTGGTTCGAGAAGCTCGGCAAGCCGCTGTTCGAGAAAGGCGGCATCCTGAACCGGTTTGTCGCCGACATTTCCGGCGTCCGCTGATCGGTTCGCATGGAAAGCACGGCGTCGTTCACGCCGGAGCGTCGCAACATGGCCGAGTTCCTCGCGCGCCATCGCCTCCGCCGCCTGCTGGATTTCGGGCACCGTCGCCTGTGCCGCGACATAGCTCCAGAAGGCAAAGGCTCGCTCCTCGTTGCGCACCGCCATTGCCAAGGCGCGATATGCGTTCTGGAGGCGGGGATCGATCGTGGCGGCCCCCTCATCGTCGAATGTCTCAGGAAGTTTCCATCGAATCAACGCCGGATCAGGAGCCTTGCCTCTGACCTGCTCCGACCAATGCGCCACTTGGTCCAAATGCCCCTTCTCATCGGCCGAAAGTCGCTCGAAAACCGCAGCCAGCCCAGGGTTGCCTTCATCGTTCATCCGTCCGGCGATGTCTGCGTAGCGTTCGGCCGCCTCATGCTCCATTGCGTGCGCGATCGCAAACAGTTCCTCCAATGTCTTCACCGGGGTCGATGGTTCAGTTTTCAGCAGCGACATGTGACCTCCCTTTCGCCCCCGGTGGGGCCCGCCATCGGAAGTTGGCCGAATTCTACCGCCTGCAATTTGCGGTATGTCAAATCTTGCCGGGCTCATATGCGCCAGTAGTGTGGTGACGCCGAGCAGACTTTGGCTCAAACTCCAAACGGAGGAACCCGCCGATCGTGGCCGCGTTCCCCAGGTCATTTACCCATACGTTCTCCGGGAACCTTGTTCGGCATAGGATGATCCCCGTTGGCCTACTCGCAGCCGTTTCAAAAGCTGAACCTCGCAGGACTCTCACGGCTGGTGTTGGCCGCGATCGTCGTGGCAGTCATGTCCCTGGTTGCCGGTCGAAGCCTGGCAGCAGGGCAGGTCCAAGACTATCTTCCGAAGATTCAGTCCGGCGAGTTTTTTGCCGAGGCAGACCGCTTCGGCGCAGTGCAAGGCGACCCGCCTTTGATCCCGGCCTACCGTGGCGATAAGCTTCTCGGTTTCGTCTATCTGAATTCCGATTTTGCCAATGCGACGGGCTATTCCGGCAAGCCGATCCACGTGTTGGTCGGCATCGACACGCAGGGTGTCGTCCGCGGACTGAAACTCGTCGATCATAAAGAACCTATCGTTCTGATTGGCATTCCCGAGCAGCGCATCGTCGCCGCAATGAACCGGCTCATCGGGAAAGATCTCCGTCCGGTCGCCTCCGGGTCCGAGCGGCCACCGCAAGTCGATATCGTCAGCGGCGCGACCGTAACGGTGCTGGTCATGGGCGACAGCGTCGTGCGCTCGGCGGTGCGCCTGATCAAGAGCGGACGACTCGGTTCTGGCGGCCAACCTGGGCCGGTGTCCGGAGTGGCGCCAGCGGTCAAGACCGTCGACGTCGAAAAAAGCGAGGTGCGCGACTGGGAGGCGCTCGTCGGCGATGGCTCAGTTCGTCGCCTCTCCCTGACCATTGGTGAAGTCAACGAAGCTTTCGCAAAGGCCGGAAATCAGGCTGCTGCGGACAACCCGGAGCCGGGGGATCCGAATGATCCGTTCATCGACCTCTATGTAGCTCCTGTCAGCGTACCGACCATCGGACGCAGCCTCCTCGGGGATTCGGCGTATGAGCAATTGCGTGCTCGGCTGAAGCCGGACCAGCAGGCGATCCTAGTTGCGGGGAACGGCGCCTATTCTTTCAAGGGCTCGGGTTATGTCCGTGGCGGCATCTTCGATCGGATCGAGCTCCTCCAGGATGGGCAAACCACCCGCTTTCGCGATCGTAACCACACCCGCCTGGGCTCCATAGCCGCTGAGGGCGCGCCGGATCTGCGGGAGATTGCTCTTTTCGTCATTCCCGAAGATTTCAAGCTCGACCTCGTCGAGCCTTGGCAGCTGCAACTGTTGGTCCAGCGCAATATCGGGGCGCGCGACAAGGCGTTCCTGAATTACGAAGTCGGGTATGCGCTCCCGGACCGCTACCTGCGGATCCAGAAACCCGCGGCGCCAGCCGTAGTTCCCGCGCCATCGGAAGCTCCGCAAAAGGCCGGACAGGATTCCGCGGCATCGAAGCAGACAGCAGCCGACTCTCTAGGTGGCGAGTTGGACGAGCCGCTGTGGCTGCGAATCTGGAAGACCAACGCGGTCTCGGTCGGAATCGCGGCCTTCGCTATCGTCGTCCTCACTGGCATCTTCTTCTTCCAGGACGCCTTGGTCCGCAGACCGCGAACCTATGTTTGGGTCCGTCGCGGCTATCTAGCATTCACCCTCGTCTGGCTCGGCTGGTACGCCAATGCGCAGCTTTCGGTGGTCAATGTCCTAACCTTCACGAACGCCCTGATCACAGGCTTCAACTGGGAGTTCTTCCTGGCAGCGCCGTTGATCTTCATTCTTTGGGCGGCCATCGCCGCGGCGCTATTGTTCTGGGGCCGCGGTCCTTTCTGTGGCTGGCTTTGCCCCTTTGGGGCACTGCAGGAGCTGACGAATAATCTGGCCCAGTGGCTGAAGGTGCCACAGATCAAGGTACCGTGGGGGCTGCATGAGCGGCTTTGGCCGATCAAGTACGTGATTTTCCTGGGCCTGTTTGGCTTGTCGCTCTATTCGGTTGCGCTCGCGGAAGTCGTCGCCGAAGTCGAGCCGTTCAAGACCGCGATCATCCTGAAGTTCGTCCGCGACTGGCCGTTCGTGATCTACGCGTTGACGCTGCTTTCGGCTGGCCTGTTCATCGAGCGGTTTTTCTGCCGCTATCTCTGTCCGCTGGGAGCTGCGCTCGCGATCCCTGGCCGTATTCGCATGTTCGAGTGGTTGAAGCGGTGGCCCGAATGCGGGTCGCCCTGCCAACGCTGCGCCAACGAATGCCCCGTGCAATCGATCCACCCCGAGGGTCAGATCAATGTGAACGAGTGCATTTACTGCATGCATTGTCAGGAGCTGTATCACGATGATCACCGCTGCCCGCACATGATCCAGGTGCGGCTGAAGCGTGAACGGCGCGAGGCGCTGTCATCTCCGTCTATGCGCCAGATCAAAGAAGGAGGGCAGGGGCCTGCTAAGCCGGTCATCACCCATATGGGAAAATCACTTCAGGACGCCGGCCCGGCCGAGGCCCCGCCTGCGAGTTGACGCCCCGGCCACCGACACGCGAGCAACGAGGAGACTGTCATGTCAGAAGAGACCAGGAAGAAGGGACTGAGCCGGCGCGACATGCTGGGTACGACCGCGGCGGTCGGTGCGGCTGGAGCGGCAGGCGTCGCAGGGGGCATCGGGCTCTCGCAGTCGGGCGCAATTCTATCCGCGGAAGCGCAGACCAGGCCGGCCGCGCCAGCCGCACGGCCCGCGGTTGGCAATCACTACGAGGTGAAGCCGGGCGAACTCGACGAGTATTACGTGTTCTTTTCCAGCGGCCAGACGGGTGAAGTCCGCATCGTCGGCTGTCCCTCGATGCGCGAGCTGATGCGCATTCCCGTGTTCAACCGCGACAGCGCCACGGGCTGGGGCCAGACAAATGAGAGCCTGCGCGTGCTGACCGAAGGGCTCACGCCGGAAAGTCGCGAGTTCCTGAAAGATAGGGGCGGCGTCTATCAGAACGGTGACCTGCACCATCCTCATCCGTCGTTCACCGACGGCACCTATGACGGACGCTACCTTTACGCCAATGACAAGGCGAACACGCGCGTCTGCCGCATCCGCCTCGACGTCATGAAGTGCGACAAGATCGTCCAGATCCCGAACCAATATACCGTTCACGGTCTGCGCGTGCAGAAATACCCCAAGACCGGCTACGTCTTCTGCAACGGCGAGGATCGGGTGCCGGTCCCCAACGACGGCAAAATCCTGAACGATCCGAAGAAATATGTGTCAATCTTCTCGGCCGTCGATGGCGAGACCATGAAGGTCGCCTGGCAGGTCAAGGTGGACGGCAATCTCGACAATGTCGATGCGGACTACCAGGGCAAATACGCCTGGGCGACCTGCTACAACTCGGAGGAGGGTGTGACTCTCGCCGAAATGATGGCGAAGGAGCAGGACTGGGTCGTCGTCTTCAATCTGAAGCGCATCGAGGAGGCAGTGAAGAAGGGCGAGTTCGAGACGATCGGCGGTGTGCCCGTTCTCGACGGGCACGCGGGTTCGAAATTCACCCGTTACATCCCTGTGCCGAACAGCCCGCACGGCATCAATACCGCTCCCGACGGCATCCATTTCGTCGCCAACGGCAAGCTCTCGCCGACCGTCACCGTCTTCGACGCCCGCAAACTCGACGATCTATTCGACGACAAGATCAAGCCGCGTGATGTCGTGGTCGCCGAGCCGGAGGTCGGCCTGGGGCCATTGCACACGGCCTATGACGGCAAGGGCAACGCCTACACGACGGTGTTCATCGACAGCCAGGTC
>JARYGW010000182.1:0-11547 GCA_033792295.1 Allobosea sp. | reverse complement strand
CTCCAGAGCGAGAGCGAGAATCATCCCGACATCGCCGACAGGGCCTCTTCCGAGACCGATCGCGCCATCGAGCTGCGCGCCCGGGATCGTCAGCGCAAGCTCATCGCCAAGATCGACGCAGCGATCGCCCGCATCGACGACGGCTCCTATGGCTATTGCGAGGAAACCGGCGAGCCGATCTCGCTGAAGCGCCTGGAAGCCCGTCCGATCGCGACCCTTTCGCTGGAAGCGCAGGAGCGGCACGAGCGCAACGAGCGCGTCTTCCGCGACGATTGAGACCACGGACCGTCCAGACTTTTCGAAAGGCCCCGCGTCACAAGGCGCGGGGCCTTTCGCGTTTAGCACCGGAGCGCGAGTCAAGCGAACCCTACGTCATGGCGCAGCGATTGCGCATCGAGGCCCAGTGCAACGCTGGATGCCTCTACATGACACAGAACGACCCAAAAACGGACGCAGGCGGCATGATGGAGCCCGTCCGGCCGATTTCGGTGAAGATCGCCGGCGCCCTCCTCGGCGGGGCGAGCGTCGTCGCGTTGTCGGCGCCGCTGACGAATCAGGGGGCGTTCGCCCAAGGCCTCGTCGTCACCCGACAATATTACCCGGGGGGCTCGATCGCGGTCTATCGCGAGTTCGGCTCCGGAAACAGCCATGTCTCGCAGCTCAGGGAACCGGTCTCGGGGAACAATTGCCCGGTCCCGGCCTTCGAAGTGATGAACCCTCGGCCAGGAGAGGCCCGCTGCGTCGGATACGTCGTGCCGTCCTGGCTGACCCGGTAAGGCCAGACCGCCGGGCTGCGCCCATGGCGCATGAGCCTGACGTTCCTTTCCCGGAATGTCGTCTGCCCATCCGCGAAAAAGCCCCGCGTCGGGCTTCGGGCCGCCAGCCTTTGAAGCTTGGGGAGCGTGGCGGGCAGCCGAGGGCCCGGATCGCCGCGCGTCCCGTCGGACGCGAAGTGGCGATCCGGCTTTTGTTCAAGCATCGGATTGTTCCGAAAAGCGGCGTTCACTTTTCGATCCGATGCCTGTCGGCGGCTCGGGAGGAACCGCCGGCCGGGCCGGAGCGGAGACAAGGGGGAGCGTTCCGCGCCGGCCGGATTCCGGGAAGGGCGAAGGCTCAGAACGGCAGCAGGATATCCATCACCTGCTGGCCGTAGCGCGGCTGCTGGACATCGGTGATCTGGCCGCGGCCGCCATAGGCGATACGGGCCTGGGCGATCTTGGTCGAATCGATGGTGTTGTCCGACTCGATGTCCTCGGGCCGGATCACGCCGGCGACGATCAGCTCGCGCACCTCGAAATTGACGCGGATTTCCTGCTTGCCCTCGATCACCAGATTGCCGTTCGGCAGGTTCTGGGTGACGACCGCCGCGACGTTGGTCGCCAGCGTCTCGGAGCGGTTGATCGAGCCCGCCCCGTCGCTGGAGGTGTCCGAATCGAGCTTGAGCAGCGACGAGGCCTTGGCGTTATTGGGCAGCTTGCTCTCGAAGCCGAGGATGTTCTCGGCGCCGAAATCCTCGCCGTTCTTGCGGCTGCGCTTGGTGTTGTTGTTGAGCTGGGCCTTGTCTGTGACCTTGACCTTGACGGTGACGAGGTCGCCGACATTGCGGGCGCGCTGGTCCTTGAAGAAGGCGCGCGAGCCCGTGCGCCAGAGCGAGTTCGGCGCATAGGAGGCGTGCTCCATCGCGGGCATCGGCATCTGCACGGGCTTGTAACCCTTCGCCGCCGTCGGGTCCTCGATCGGCGAGAGCGTCGGCGCCTGCCCGACATTGGCGAGGCGGTCGCCCATGCCGCAGGCGCCGAGCGAGACGGTCAGCAGCAGGAGGCCGGAAAACTTGGCGATGCGGTGGGGGATCATGACGCTTTCCACGACTGAACTCACTGGGCGCTGGCGACGCGGCCGATGGCCGGCTTGACCGAAACGCGACCCGGGCCGGTGATCGTGCCCTGCAGCGAGCGCTTGGACTGGGGATTGGTGACGGAGACGACATCGCCCATAGCGCCGGACTCTCCGGCCCGGCCACGCATGGTGATCAGCAGCCCCGGCGCCTCGTAGACGATGGTGACGAGCTCGCCCTTGGCGACGATCTCCTCACGCTGGACATCGCCGCTGCGCAGCGGCACGCCGGCGAGCAGAGCCCGGCGCGCCACCTTGTCGATCGCCGCGCGGGCATCGCTGATGATCTCGCCTCCCTGCCCGTCGCGGGGGCGCCGCTCGACGATGACATCGTCCTGGCCGACGGTTTCGCCGCGCGCGATCGCACGCTTCGGCACGACCACCTCGACGGTTTCGACGAGCTGGCCGGAGATGCGCAGCGGCTTCAACCGCATGGCGGCGCTGCCCGGAACGGCAAGCCGCGCCTGCAATCGCCGGCTGCGGGAATCGAAGGAGAGGTCGGACACCGTCAGTTCGCCGAGCATCTCCGGCTCGATGGCAACCGCGGGCGCACCGCCATCGATGGCGAGCGCGAACAGCCGGGCATCGACGCCGAAGCGCTCCTGCAGGCCGATCTTCACTGCCGCCTCCATCTCGGCGGCGCCGATCCGCCGCGCCGCACGCGTCACCACCACCTGGGCGAAGCCCTGGCTCTCGAGGTCCGCCCCGTCACGGATCGCCCCGGCGCCACGCGCCGCCTCGACGATGCGGCCGACCTGGATCGTGCCGGTTTCGCCGAGCGCTGGTGCACGGAAGGCGGCCATACCGGCGAGATCGCCGGAAAGCCCCTGGATGAGGTCGCCGAAGGTGACGAGGTCGCGACCGAGATTGATCTCCGGACGCAGCCTCAACCTGGGAGCAGGCAGCACGGATGCGGCCTGCTCCGGCGCAGCCGAAGCGATCGAAACCGGCGTGTGCCGGGCGCGCGCCTGTTGCGCCAGCGCCGTGCCCGCATCAAGCGCTGTGGCGGCGATCAGCAGGGCGGAGAGAGAGAGGCGGATCATGCTGCTCATCCTCCCGGTCAGCCGCGGAACATCTGCGTCGTCGCCGACATCATCTGGTCGGCAGCGGTGATGACCTTGGAGTTCATCTCATAGGCGCGCTGCGCGGCGATCAGCGAGGAGAGCTCCGTCACCGCCTGAACGTTGCCCTCTTCGAGATAGTTCTGCTGCAGCGTGCCGAAGCCCTCGCCGCCGCCGAAGCCGTCGATCGGCTGGCCGGAAGCCGCGGTCTCGATGAACAGGTTGTCGCCGATCGATTCGAGCCCGACCTTGTTGACGAAACGGGTGAGCTGGATTTGGCCGAGCTGCTGCGGCGCCGTCTGGCCGGGGATCGTCGCCTCGACGGTGCCCTGGGCGTTGATGTTCACGGCCGTGGCGTTGTTCGGCACGGTGATGCCGGGCTCGACCAGGTAACCGTCGCGGGTGACGAGCTGGCCCTGAGCGTCGAGGTCGAAGGAACCGTCGCGCGAATAGGTGGTGCGCCCGTCCGGCATGCGGATCTTGAAGAAGCCCTCGCCGCGGATGGCGAGATCGTAGGGCTTCTCCGTCGGGCTGATATTGCCCTGCGTCATGACGCGGCCGGTCGAGACCGTCTTGACGCCCGAGCCGATGAAGGTGCCGGCCGGAACCTGGGTGTTCTGGTCGGAGCTGGCCGAGCCGGCGCGGCGGAAATTCTCGTAGAGCAGATCCTGGAAGTGGATCTGCTGGCGCTTGTAGCCGGTGGTCCGGACGTTGGCGATGTTGTTGGAGATGACCTGAACGTTCATCTCCTGAGCCATCATGCCGGTGGCAGCTGTCTGCATGGCGCGCATGGGAACGGTTCCTTTCCGGCTCAGGCCTGCTGGTCAGCCAGGCGCGAGATCGCCTTGCTGCGTAGGTCGTCGGAGCGGCTGATCATGTTGGCGACGTTCTGGTAGGCGCGCTGCACCTCCATCAGCCGCGTCAGTTCGGTGACGGCCTTGACGTTGGAGCGCTCGATGGCGCCGGGTTCCAGCCGCGTACCGGCCGGTGCGGCTTGCGGCGGCGTCGGCGAGGAGAACAGGTTCGCGCCGTCGCTCACCAGTGCGCGGGCATCGGCGAAGCGGACCTGCCGTAGCTTGCCGCGCGTGCCCTGGTCGCTCGTCACGGTGCCGTCGGCGGCGATTCGCATGTCGAATTCGGTGTTGCCGAAGTTGATCGGCCCCGCCTCGCCCATCACCGGCTGACCGGACTGCGTCACGAGCTGGCCCTGACGGTTGATCGTCAGCGAGCCCGCACGGGTGTAGCGCTCGCCGGCCGGCGTCTGCACGACGAGGAAATTGTCGCCCTTCAGCGCCACGTCGAGCGGGTTGCCGGTGAACTCGGTCGCGCCCTGCGAGAGATCGAGCGGCGTGCCCTTGTCGATGACGTAGGAGAGCCGCTGGTCGGCCGGCTTGAAGGCCTCGGCCTTGGCCTTGGGCATGACGAATTCATTGAAGCGCGCGCTGCGCGCCTTGAAACCACTCGTCCCGACATTCGCCATGTTGTTGGCGATGACGTCCAGCTCCCGCGACAGGGCGACCTGACGCGAGAGGCCGATGAGAAGGGCGTTCTCCACGGCTCGACTCCCGATAATGTCCCGCGGCGACCTCGACGCTCCCCAGCGCAGTCGCCACGCCGGACATCCCGCAAGTGCCATGCCAGCATGGTTAATTCACTTAACATATTGATTTTACGTAATTTTTAAGAAATACAAGCACTTCGCCAGCCCGGCACGAGCCGTCGCGGCGGCAAGAATGGCCCGGCAAAATCTGCCGCCCTTAACGACGCGTTAACCGTAACTGGAGAAGGTGTGGAAGAGGTCGGCAGGACGCCGCCCCAGACCGCCCGGGACTCGAAGAAATGGCGAAGAAGGCCAAGACCGAAGACGCAGGCGCCGCCGGCGAAGGCGCCCCGAAGGGCGGCAAGAAGAAGCTCATCATGATCGTCGCGGCCGTGGTGCTGCTGGCGGCAGGCGGCGGGGGCTACTGGTTCCTGTTCAAGCGCCATTCGTCCGAAGAGGTCGCCGCGGCTGAAGCTGCCGCCAAGGCCAAGAAGCCGGCCACCTTCCTCGAGATGAAGGACATGATGATCGGCATGTCGAATGGCGGTCAGCAGGAGCGCCAGCCGATCATGAAGATCAAGGTCGTGCTCGAGATCGCCGATCCGAAGGTCTCCGAAGAGGTCAAGCCGCTGCTGCCGCGCGTCGAGGATGCCTTCCAGGTCTTCATGCGCGAACTGCGCCCCTCCGACCTCGAAGGCTCGGCCGGCATGTACCGGCTGAAGGAAGAGCTGCTGCGCCGCGTCAACGTGACGGTCTACCCGGCGAAGGTGGATGCCGTGCTGTTCAAGGAATTGCTGGTGCAATGAGCGCCATCGCCGCCCCGACGCCCGAGAAGAAGTGACGACGTCCCGATGAGCCTCGACAATCCGGACAAGCCTCGCGACGAGCAGCCCACGCCCGAGACCATGGCGGCGGAATGGGCGACCATGCCCGCCACCGTCGAGGAGGATGGCGAGCAGGAAGGCGGCACCGACCGCCTGATGTCGCAGGACGAAATCGACACGATGCTCGGTTTCTCCAACGGCGAGGACAGCGCCTCCCGCAATGGCATTCAGGCGATCGTCGATTCCGGCTCGGTCGCCTATGAACGCCTGCCGATGCTCGAGATCATCTTCGAGCGTCTGGTGCGCCTGCTCTCGACCAGCCTGCGCAATTTCTTCACCGACAACGTCGAAGTGACGCTGGAGAGCATCCGCTCGGTGCGCTTCGGCGACTACGTCAACTCGATCTCGCAGCCGGCGCTGCTCTCGGTCTTCAAGGCCGAGGAATGGGACAATTTCGGCCTCGTCACCATCGAGACCGCCCTCACCTATTCGGTGCTGGACACGATGTTCGGCGGCAAGCGCGGCCAGCCCGCTCCACGCATCGACGGCCGCCCCTTCACCTCGATCGAGATCCGGCTGATCCGCCGCGTCATCCAGCTCGTCCTCAGCGATGCGGAAGCCGCCTTCAAGCCGCTCTCGCCGGTGACCTTCACCATCGACCGGGTCGAGTCGAACCCGCGCTTCGTCTCGATCTCGCGCCCGGCCAATGCCGCGATCCGCGTCGAGCTGAAGTTCGATATGGAAGGCCGCGGCGGCTCGCTGCACATCCTTCTGCCCTATGCGACCATCGAGCCGATCCGCGAATTGCTGCTCGAAAGCTTCATGGGTGAGAAGCTCGGGCGCGATCCGATCTGGGAGAACCACCTCGCCACGGAAGTCTGGCAGGCCGATGTCGACGTCACCTGCGTGCTGCACGAAACCAGGATGCCGCTGAAGCGCGTGATGAAGCTCGAGATCGGCGACACGCTGATGTTCGACGCCCGCCCCGATTCGACCGTGTCGCTACGCTGCGGCGACTTCATCGTTACCGAGGGCCGCATCGGCCGCGTCGACGGCAAGATCGCGGTGCAGGTCGTGAGCCCGCTCCGGCGCTCCAAGACCACGCTCGCCGCCTTCGACAGCCTCGCCAGCCATCTCGGCGCCACCAACTGAGCAGGACAGACATGACGATCAACCTCATCGCCGATGCCCTTGTCGCCAGCCTGCTCGTTGCGACCATCATCACCTGCTACATCCTCGCCAAGCGCATCGAGCGGCTGAAGGCGGACGAAGCCGGCATGCGCCAGACCGTCGGCGCGCTCGTCACCGCCACCGACAATGCCGAGCGCGCCATCGCCGGCCTCAAGAACACGCTGGGCGACTGCGACCGCACATTGGAAGAGCGCCTGCGCACCGCCGAGCGCTACGCCGCCGACCTCGCCGCGCAGGTCGAAGCCGGGCAGGCCGTGATGGAGCGCATCGGCCAGATCGTCTCCGCCGCCGCGCTCGTCGCCAAGCCCGCAGCGGAAGTGCAGCCGGCCGCAGCGCCGCAGCCCGCGCCGCTCACCTTGCTCGAAAGCGCTGCGCAGTCCGCTGCCGCGATCCGCGCCCGTGCCGCCCGCCGCCTCGAGGAACAGGCTGCGTGATCGAGCGTCCCCGCCTCCTGCCGGCAGTCATCCTCGGCGCCATGGGTCTTTTGGCGCTGAAGCTGCTTGCCTGGACGGCGGAGCCCTATCCGGGGACGGTGCCGGTGAGCCCCCTGGCCTTCGCCGCCCCCGCCAGGACCAAGCCGGAGCCTGAGGTCCGGAGCCCCGCCAAGAACATCGCCCGCGCCCAGGCTCCAGACACCTTCGATCCGGAGACGACCGGCTCGGTTCCGGCGCCCGATCCGAAGAAGGAAAAGGATAAGGCGGAGGCGGAGGCCAAGGCGGAAGCCGCCCGTGCGGCCAACCCCAACAACAAGGCCGGCGTCATGAACGGCACGGCCCCGCCCGTCTCGCCAGCCGAGAAGGCGCTCCTGGAGCGCCTGGGCGAGCGCCGCGAGGAACTCGACGGCCGGATGCGCGAGCTGGAAATGCGCGAGCGCCTGCTCGATACCGCCGAGAAGAAGCTCGACGGCCGCGCGGGCGACCTCAAGGCTCTGGAAGAGAAAGCGAACCCGGCCGCGAAGGCCGCCGCCGAAGAAACCAAGGCGATCAAGAATCTCGTCATCATGTACGAGGCGATGAAGCCCAAGGATGCCGCCCGCGTCTTCGACCGTCTCGGCCTCGACGTCCTCGTGCCGGTCGTCCAGCAGATGAACCCGCGCAAGATGTCGGAAGTGCTGGCGGCCATGTCGCCGGACCGGGCGGAGAAGCTGACCGTCGCGCTGGCGACGAGCAATCGCGGCCCGGCGCTGGACCGGGTCGCAAGCGAGGGCCCCTTGCCGGGGAACGAATTGCCGGCCATCGCGCCCGGAATGCGCTGACCCGCTGCCGCCCGCCCTTCGCGGCACCCTCTCTTCGTCAGATAAGCCGAAGGAGATCCGCGCCGTCCGCCTTTGCGGTGCGGGCACACTGGATCATCGTTCTCGCTTCGGATGGCTCCGAAAAGTGGGTTCCACTTTTCGGTCCGATGCTCTGGCGAGCCTGCCCCATTGCAGCCCAGATTCGTTCAGGAGCCGTTCAACCGGTTGGGCGCGAATTTCCGTTATCCGACAGCCGGCCCGGCGACTGCCAGGAACCGATCATCCGGGTTATTGACGGATACGTCCATGAAACTGGCCCGCTACCTGCTCCCGCTTGCCGCTCTCGCCATGACGACGGGCTATGGCTTTGCGCAGACCGCCACGCCTGCTCCCCCCACCACCAAGCCCGCCGTCACCGCGCCGGCTCCGGCCCAGGCCGACACCGGCAAGAAGACCACGCTGAGCGCCGCGGACAAGGCCGCCAAGTCGAAGGAATGCTCGGCGCAGGCCGATCAGAAAGGCCTCCACGGCAAGGCGCGCAAGCGTTTCCGGGACGACTGCAAGCGCCACTGACGTCACGAAAGCGAAGGGCGCCGTTAAGCAGCCATTATGCTTGATGCGCTAGCCTGCGAGCAGGCTGGCGCATCTCTCGGGATGCGAGTCCAGCCTGCTGCGTTGGGTCGAGTCTCCGGTTTTGCGTCTGTCGCGTTCCCTCGCTTTCGGTATTGGGCTGACCGCGCTTACACTCGCGGCCGGCCTCAGCACGTGCGCCATGGCTGCCGGCGCGACCTTGCGGGGCGAAGCCATGGCCGCAGGCTTCGGCCGCCTCTCCCTCGCCTTCGACCAGCCCACACAGACACGGATACGCGTGGCCAATGGCGTGCTGATCGTCGCCTTCGGCGATCCTGTCACGATCGACGTCGCGAAGATCGCGCGCGAACTGCCGAACTATGTCTCGATCGCCCGCGTCGACCCGGACGGGCGTGGCATGCGCTTCGCGCTGACCCAGACCTACAAGGCCAATCTGATCGAGGCCGGCGACAAGGCCTTCATCGACCTCCTCCCCGAGAACTGGAAAGGCCTGCTGCCCGGCCCGCCACCGGAGGCCATCGCCGAGCTCACCGAGCGCCTGCGTCTGGCCGAGGCGCGGGCGAAGGAAGCCATGCGCCAGCCGCAGGCCCCACCGGCCCTGCTCTCGATGCGAACCGCGAGCCTGCCGACGCTGGAGCGCCTGATCTTCAAGGCTCCTGCCGGCACGGCCCTGGCGACCGATCTCGCCGATGACAAGCTGAAGATCACCTTCGATCGCGCGATGAATGCCGACGAGGGCGCCATCCGCGCCGTCCTGCCGGAAGGCATCAGCCTTGCCGCGCTCGACGCCGGCAAGGAAAAGCTGAGCCTCACGCTCGCCTTGCCGAAGGACTGGCAGGCACGCAGCTTCGATGACGAGACCGGGCTGGTCGTCGACCTGCTCAAGCCGGCAAGGCCGGCCGCGCTCTCGCTGGCGGAGCTGGCCAAGCCGTCCGAGCCGGCTGCCCCGCCCGCAGCGTCACTGCCTCCGCCAGGGCCGGCGCCCGTGACGCAACCCGCTGCCGGCCCGCTTCCTCCGGCAGAGGTCAAGCCGGCCGTTGCGGCGCCAGCCGCCCCGGAACCGGCCCCGACCAAGGTCGTGATCGCCGCGGCCGAGAAGCGTCTCGATTTCCGCTTCCCTCGCCCGACCGGCGCCGCCGCCTTCCTCGACGCCGGCACGATGACGCTGGCCTTCGACACCCGCGACACCATCGACCCCGCCGATCTCGCAAAACTCCTGCCGCAGCAGATTCCGGAGAGTACGGTCTCGCGCGAAGGCAAGGTCACGCTCGTCAAGCTGCGCCTCGCCGGCCAGCCGCTGGCCCGTTTCTTCGCCGACGGCAACAACTGGTCGCTCGACCTCGGCGAGGATGGCGGCGGACCGACAGCGGCGGTCGAGCCCCATCGCGGGGTCGACGAACGCGGCCAGACCATCCTCGCCGTGCCGATGCCGGGTCTCACCGGCGTGCACTGGCTCGAGGCCGGGCCGGCCGGCCTGCCCATCGCCGTCGCCACGACGCTCGGCCCGACGCGGCTGACGCCAAAACCCTATCAATTCGTCGAATTCGGCCTGCTGCCGACGGCGCAGGGCCTCGCCATCCAGCCGCGCTCGGACGACATCGTCGCGCGGACAGGTACCAACGAGGTCCGCATCGGGCGCGCCGGCGGCCTCACCGTCTCGCTCGACGTGACTGGTCCTGACGAGACGAAGGCAACGGCGCAAGCCCGCGAACCGTCACCGCCGCCCCTGCTCGACCCTGAACGCTGGGCCACACTGCGCCTCGGTTCGCAGCGCGACCAGTCGCGCGCTTTGATGCAGGAGGTCGCTGGCGCGTCGCGCGCGCATAAATCGGAGGCGCGCCTGGCACTCGCGCGCTTTTATGTCGCCAACGGCTTGTCCGTCGAAGCCCTCGGCCCACTGGGCGCGCTCATGGCCGACGACCTCGCGATGCGAACCAATCGTGAGGCGCTCTTCCTCAAAGGCGTTGCGGCAGCGCAGATGCACCGCAACACCGAGGCGCTGGCGGCCTTCGAGGCAGCCCCCCTCAAGGACGATGTCGAGGCCGGCCTCTGGCATGCTCTGGCCGAGCAGCGGCTCAACCGTAACGCCCAGGCGCTCGCCGGCTTCCGCCGTGGCGAGCCTCTGCTGGAGCGCTATCCGCTCGACCTCCAGGGCGAATTCCGCGAAGCGATGATGCGCGCCGCCCTGGCGACGCAGGATATGGGCATGGCCCAGCGGCAGCTGCAGACGCTCGCCGACATGCCGCGCGACGACTTCAACCCGGAGAAGCTCGCCCTGCTGCAGGCCATGCTCGACGATGCGAGCGGCCGGGCCGATGCGGCGATGGACGGTTACCGCCCGCTCTTCGAAGCAAAGAGCCGCCCGATCGCGGCTGAGGCGCAGTTGCGTGCCGTCAAGCTCGCCGACACCGACAAGCGCGGCGATCTCAGACAGGACGAGGCGATCGCGCGGCTGGAAACGGTCTCGGTGATCTGGCGCGGCGGCCGCATCGAGATGGAGGCGCTGGCGGAACTCAACCGTCTCTATACCGACCAGCAGCGCTGGCGCGACGCCTTCCTGGTCGCGCGCCGTGCCAACGAGAATTTTCCGGACGATCCGCTGACACAGCGCATGCATGACGAGACGGCGCAGCGCTTCGCCGAGCTCTTCGCGGATGGCGCCGCCAACAAGCTGCCGCGCATCGACGCCCTCGCCCTGTTCTATGACTTCAAGGAATTCCTGCCGATCGGCCGGCGTGGCGACGAGATCACCCGCCTGCTCGCCGACCGGCTGGTAGAGCTCGACCTGCTCGACCAGGCGGCCGAGATCCTGAAATACCAGATGGACCGGCGTCTGACCGGCGCCGCGCGTTCGACGGTCGCCGCACGCCTCGCGATGATCGATCTCATGAGCGGCAAGCCGGCCGACGCCGTGCGTGCGCTCAATGCCACGCGCCTCGTCGAATTGCCGGCCGATGTCAGGCGCGCGCGCCTGCTGCTCGAGGCCAAGGCGCTATCCGACCTCTCCCGCACCGACCAGGCGCTGGAGATGCTGGAACGCGAGCGCGGCCCCGAGGTCGACCGGCTGCGCGCCGACGTCTACTGGACCGGCCGTCGCTGGCGCGAGGCCGGCGAAGCCTATGAGCGCATTCTCGACGAGAGCTGGCGCGGCGACAGCCCGCTCGCCGACGGCCAGCGCGCCGATGTGATGCGCGCCGGCATCTCCTATGTGAT
>JARYGW010000181.1:0-11670 GCA_033792295.1 Allobosea sp. | reverse complement strand
CACCAGGGACGGCGTCGACATCACCTTGCAGATCAATGCCGGCCTCATCGTCGACATGCCGAACATCGCCGCGACGGCGGCTTCCGGCATCGGGCTCTTCCGCACCGAGCTGCAGTTCATGGTGGCGCAGCACATGCCGACCACCAGCGAGCAGCAGGCGCTCTATGCCGCGGTGCTCGATGCAGCCGAGAGCCGCCCCGTTACCTTCCGTACGCTCGACATCGGCGGCGACAAGGTGCTGCCCTATATGGAGCGGATCGAGGAAGAGAATCCGGCGCTCGGCTGGCGGGCGATCCGCATCGGCCTCGACAAGCCGCGCTTGCTCAGGGCGCAGCTCAGGGCGATGCTGCGGGCCGGAGCCGGCCGCGATCTCAAGATCATGCTGCCCATGGTCGCGACGACCGAGGAGTTTCGCCGCGCCCGCATGATCCTCCACCGCGAGCAGGCGATGCTGGAGAAGCAGGGCGTCGCGCCGCCGCGGGACTTGCGGGTCGGCGTGATGGTCGAGGTGCCGTCGCTGCTCTTCGAGCTGCAGGAGATCGTGCATGAGGCGGATTTCCTGTCGATCGGCACCAACGACCTCATGCAGTTCCTGTTTGCGGCCGACCGCGAGAACAAGCGCGTCGCCGATCGTTTCGACCCGCTCAGCGTCGGGGCCCTGCGTGCTCTGCGGTCGATCACCGATGCGGCGGCCGAGGCTCGCTGCCCCGTCACGGTCTGTGGCGAGATGGGCGGCAGGCCGCTGGAGACCATGGCCCTGATCGGGCTGGGCTATCGCGCTTTCTCGATGTCGGCGGCCTCGATCGGCCCGGTGAAGGCCATGCTGCGCGCACTCGATGCCGGCAAGCTCCGCGAGAGGCTCGACTGGATGCTCGCCTCGCCCGAAGGCATGATCAATCTGCGCCCGCAGCTCGCCGCCTTCGCTTCCGAGTTCAAGGTGCCGGTCTAGCGCCGCTTCTTCGCCGCGCGACCCGCATTTCGTGATTTCAAGAGTTATCCCATGTCCCTACAGCTTCCGCAGGATCGTCTCGACGGCATCGTGGCGCGTCACGCCGCCGCCACCGAGGAGATCAACCACGCGAGCGATCCCACCCGCACCGTCGAGCTGGCGAAGGAGCTTTCGGAGCTCGATCCGGTGGTCGCGGCCATCGCCTCCTGGCGCCAGGCGCAGGAGACCCTGGCCGAAGCCGAAACATTGATCGCCGATCCTGCGACCGACCCCGAATTCCGCGATCTCGCCTACGAGGAGCGCGATGCCGCCCGTGCCGAGATCGAGGCGCGCGCCCGCGAGATCCTGATCGCGCTGCTGCCGAAGGATGCCGCCGATGAGCGCGGCGTCATCCTCGAAATCCGTGCCGGCACCGGCGGCGACGAGGCTTCTCTCTTCGCCGGCGACCTGCTGCGGATGTACCAGCGTTACGCTGCGCAGAAGGGCTGGAGCGTCGATATCCTGACCGAGAGCGAAGGCACGGTCGGCGGCTACAAGGAAGTCATTGCCGAGATCAACGGCCGCGGCGTCTATGCCCGCCTGAAGTTCGAATCCGGTGTCCACCGCGTCCAGCGCGTGCCTGATACCGAGGCGAGCGGACGCATCCATACCTCCGCCGCGACGGTCGCCATGCTGCCGCTTGCAAGCGAGGTCGACATCGCTCTCAACGACGCCGATATCCGCATCGACACGCTGCGTTCCGGCGGTGCCGGCGGCCAGCACGTCAACAAGACGGAGTCGGCCGTGCGCCTCACCCATATCCCCACCAACACCGTCGTGCTGGTGCAGGATGAGCGCTCCCAGCACAAGAACAAGGCGCGCGCCTATGAATTGCTCCGCGCTCGCCTCTACGACCTGGAGCGCAACCGCGCCGATGCCGAGCGCGCGGCCGACCGGCGCGCGCAGGTCGGTTCCGGCGACAGGTCCGAGCGCATCCGCACCTATAATTTCCCGCAAGGCCGCGTCACCGACCACCGGATCAACCTGACGCTCTACAAGCTTGACGAAATGATGCAGGGGCTCGCGCTGGACGAGGTCATCGACGCCCTGACCGCCGAGCATCAGGCGAAGCTGTTGTCCGAAGAAGGTGTCGCCTGAAGATGACGGCGATGAAACCAAAATCCTCTCCTCGCGTTGATCCCTCATCGACACCAGGAAAGGGGGGCTCCTCCCATGCTCAAGACCGTATCGATGCTGGCGATGGCCGGACTGATGACGCTGGCGGTAAGCGGCGTTTCGCAGGCGCAGGAACAGACCATGCGCAAGGTGACGTCCGGCAAGCCGGCGGCGCTTCAGGGCGCGATGACCCAGGCTCAGGCCCGCAAGGCCTGTCAGACCGAGATGCGCGGCGCGCGCGAAAGCAAGAAGGCGCTGCGCATCAAGATGAAGCAGTGCGTCGACCAGAAGATGCAGGGCAACAGCTGAGTCTGGTTGACCGCGCGGCCCGTCAGGCCACGCCGCTGGATCAGGGGAGGGCGCCGTGTCGACCGTAAGGGAGGCGCGGCGTCTTGCCGTTCTCGCTCTCCGCGAGGTAGGGATCGGAACGGCGGGACTCGACGCACGGCTCCTGCTTGAAGGGAGCCTCGGAACCCGTGAGCTCGATCCCGATCGGGCGCTCGATGCGGCTTCCGCGGCCACGTTTACAGGGTTTCTGGAGCGCCGCCTCGCCGGCGAGCCGGTGTGGCGCATTCTCGGCGAGCGTGAATTCTGGGGGCTGACCTTCCGGCTTTCGCCGGCGACGCTGGAGCCGCGGCCGGATAGTGAGACCATTGTCGAGGCAGCCTTGGCGCAGTTGGGCGGGCGCCGCGACGAGGACCTCTCCATTCTCGATCTGGGCACGGGAACGGGCTGTCTGCTCATCGCCCTGTTGAGCGAATGCCGGCGGGCGAGTGGGCTCGGTGTCGACCTCTCCGACGAGGCATGCCGCACGGCCGCTGGAAATGCCGCGTTGAACGGCGTGGCCGCCCGCGCCTCCTTTCGTCAGGGGAGCTGGACCGAGGGGCTGAATGGTTTCTTCGACCTGATCGTTTCGAACCCGCCCTATATTCCGACATCCGAAATCGCGGCTCTGTCGGTCGAGGTCCGCGAGCACGACCCGCGCCTCGCTCTCGATGGCGGAAGCGATGGGCTGGCTCCCTATCGCATCTTTGCACGCAGCCTGCCGGGCCTGCTGGCGCCAGGTGGTTTCGTCGTCTTCGAGATTGGAGCCGGCCAGAAGCCCGATGTCGTTTCGATCATGGCGGCCGGAGGACTTGAATTGCAGGCGAGTCGTCACGACCTAGGAGGACATGAGCGGGCCCTGATCTTCGCGCCCGCCTGAAAATGCACAGGCTTTTGGTCGATTTCGCTTGGAGAAGCAGCCAAAAGCGGTTATGCAGCTTTCGGCCGAAGCTGGCGGCGTCGGAGCCGGAGCCTTGGGCAGCCCCTCGAATGGCAGGCCTTTGCTCAAGATCAGCGTTGTTTGCGGGCGTGTTCCTGAAGCGATGCAACTGATGAGCCAGATTGGACACCGAAGGCGCTGCGGCGCCCATCGGCTTACGGGGTTGGCCCCCCTTTTGGATAAGAGCGCGTGAAGACCAGAAACGGCGCAAGGCCCCTTCAGGTCCACTCAGTCCGACACAGCGTCGCAACCCGCTGTGTGTCGAAACGCGCATGACGACGCCACGGTTGCTTTGAACACAGAAGCGCGAGACAGACGCGAATGAGACCAGGTCAGAACCGGCGTATGCGCGGCCGTAACAATAACGGCAACAATAACGGCAATCGTAAATCTCCAAATCCATTGCAGCGCAGCTACGAGTCCAATGGACCGGACGTAAAGGTCCGCGGCACGGCGCAGCATGTCGCCGAGAAATATCTGCAGCTCGCCCGCGACGCTCAGTCATCCGGCGACACCGTTGCTGCGGAGAGCTATTTCCAGCACGCCGAGCATTATTATCGGATCCTGCTCGCGGCACAGGAGCAGCTGACGCAGCAATTCGGCCATACCTTCCCGCCGAATCGCGCCTTCGTTGAGGTCGAGGACGATCTCGATGAGGAAGGCGACGATGACGGCCAGGGCGGTTTCCAGCCCGGCGCGGGGCCGCAGCCGGATTTTCGCGGTCAGAACGGTCACATGAACGGCAATGGCTATAACGGCCATGGCGGCCAGCGTGCCGAGGGCGAAGCCGGCGAGGGCCAGCAGCAGGGCGGCGGTCAGCGCTTCGATCGCCAGAATCGCCGTGATCGCTTCAACAACGACCGCAACGATCGTCGTTTCGACCGGCAGGATCGCGGCGATCGCCGCTTCGATCGCAACGGCGAAGGCGGACAGGGCGGCTATACCCCGCGCCCCGACGCGCCCCGCTCCGACATTCCCGTCGGCGGTGTCGAGGAGCCGGTGGAGGTTGCCGCCGCCGTTGAGCAGCCGCAGGTCGAGCGCTCCTTCGAGCGTCCGGAGCGGTCCGAGCGCCCGCAGCGCCGCCCGCGCCGCGAGCGGCAGCCCGCGACCGAGGCAGAGGTGGACGACGTTTCCGGCGCTCTGCCGTCCTTCCTGACGAACCCGGTTCGCGCGCCCGCCCCGGCGCCCGTCGAGTCTGTCGCTGCTGCGGAGCCTGCAGCGCCGGTCCCGGCCGAGAAGGGCGAGACCACATCTGCGGAGGCGGAAGCGGCTCCGGTCAAGCGGACGCGCCGCCGCCGTTCGCCTCGCGAGGTCATGGACGCGCTCGGTTCCGAGGCGGACGGTCCCGCCGAGTGAGCCGGCTGCACAGGAGATAAAAAAGGGTCCGCGAGGACCCTTTTTCGTATCCGGTGCCGTAAGCCGTCGATCAGGCCACGCCAACCTCGGCGGAAGCCCCGGCCGGCGTGAGGTCGTCACCTTCCTTCAGTGTTCCGCTGGCGATGACACGGCAGTAGATGCCGCAATCGACATGGCCGTAATTCTGCATCAGCGCCTTGGGGATCTGCATGTCGCGGGCGCCGCTGTCGGGGTCGACATTGGTGGCGGCGCAGCGCTCGATCCGCTTGATGACCTGCAGCTTGAGGCCTCCGGGGCCGTCGATGTCGCGGCCGACGAGATCGTTCTCCGCCCAGGCCGCGAGGCCGCTCACCATCAGGTTGCCACGGAAGCGCAAGGGGTCGATCGGTCTCCCGAGCCGGCTCTCAAGGTCGGCGACGCTGGCGAGGTTGATGATCGAGACGAAGCCCGAGCGGGAATCGGTGAAGCGATACGTTGCCGGTGCTGTCAGCAGCTTCGGTGAGCCCCGCAGTTCCTCCGGCATGAATCCCTCGAAAAACCGGGTGATCGCGGCCTGACCTTCCGCGCTCGCCGTGGCGGCGCGCAGCGTCTTCTGCCCGTCCTGGCGGATGACGAGGTCGCCGCTGGCGTCGTCGTAGCGTGTCTTCAGCCGCGCCAGCGACTCGTTGCGCATCAGCATCAGATATTTGATCTTGGGCTGGTGGACGGGCTCGGCCGGGTCGAAGCCGGACGGGCCGTTCTCGATGGCGAAGAGCCGGTCGCCCGGAAAGAAGCCGCCATCTGCGAGGCTGGCCTCGGCGACGCGCTCGGGCGAGAGCCCCTTCACGGGGTAGCGGTAGAGCGTCTCGATGCGCATGGTCTGTCCGGCAGGTTGAAGGCTGGCCGGACCATATCCGCCTTCCGGCCGGCTGACAGATCAAATTCTGTATCCGTTTCGATCATTCCTCCACATCCTCGCCCTCGCTGACCGAGCGCTGGCAGCCCCAGCCGGCCAGGACGGAGTCGGTCTCATCGGCGACGAAGAAGCGGGCAGCGTCGCGGTCGTAGCCCTCGCTCAGCAGGCGCTCATAGTCCGTATGGACGTGGCGGACATGGCTGCCGAGCGCGAGCCACAGCGCCGTGGAAGGCGGCAGGTCCTTCATGTGCCGACGCTCGGCCAGCGCGATCACCGCCTCGGCATCGGAGAGCGGGATGCCCGGCGCCAGCGCCCTCAGCGCCTTCCGAATCGCCTGCTGTCGCTTGGTCCCGGCCATGCTTGATCTGGGCCTGTCGCCGGCGTCGGGTCAATTGTAAGCTGCCCCTCTTCCGTTGTACCGATGTCACACTATCTTGGTGTGCGAGGGGCGGCCCATCGCGGCGCTCCATCCTGACGAAAGGGCAGCGGAATACGTCGCCACGGGGCGCATTTCGCGGGCGGAGAGACTTGGATGAACATTGAAAAATATACGGATCGCGCGAAGGGCTTTCTCCAGGCGGCGCAGACGATCGCCTTGCGCGAGGGGCATCAGCAATTCACCTCCGAGCATCTGCTGAAGGCGTTGCTCGACGATAATGAAGGCATGGCGGCCGGTCTGATCGACCGGGCTGGCGGGCAGTCGCGTGTCGCGCTGCAGCTCGTCGACCAGGCGCTGACGAAGCTGCCGAAGGTTTCGGGCGGTTCGGGCGGCCTCAATCTGACGCCGGGTCTCGCCCGCGTCTTCGACACCGCCGAGAAGGCAGCCGAGAAGGCCGGAGACTCGTTCGTCACGGTCGAGAGGCTTCTGCTCGCCCTCGCGATCGAGAAGGATACCGAGGCCGGCAAGGCGCTCTCCAAGGCCGGCGTGACGCCGCAGACGCTGAATGCTGCGATCGAAGCGATCCGCAAGGGCCGCACCGCCGATTCCGCTTCCGCTGAGCAGGCTTATGACGCGCTGAAGAAATACGCCCGCGATCTCACCGCTGCGGCGCGTGAGGGCAAGCTCGACCCGGTCATCGGCCGCGACGAGGAGATCCGCCGTACCATTCAGGTGCTGTCGCGCCGGACCAAGAACAACCCGGTCCTGATCGGCGAGCCCGGCGTCGGCAAGACAGCCATCGCCGAAGGCCTGGCGCTGCGCATCGTCAACGGTGACGTGCCCGAGAGCCTGAAGGACAAGGAGCTGCTCGCGCTCGACATGGGCGCGCTGATCGCCGGCGCGAAATATCGCGGCGAGTTCGAGGAGCGGCTGAAGGCCGTGCTGACCGAGGTTTCGGCCTCGGATGGCGGCGTCATCCTGTTCATCGACGAGATGCATACGCTCGTTGGTGCCGGCAAGACCGACGGTGCGATGGATGCGTCCAACCTGCTGAAACCGGCTCTGGCGCGCGGCGAACTGCACTGCATCGGCGCGACCACGCTCGACGAATATCGCAAATATGTCGAGAAGGATGCCGCGCTGGCGCGGCGCTTCCAGCCCGTCTTCGTCGAGGAGCCGACGGTCGAGGACACAATCTCGATCCTGCGCGGCCTGAAGGAGAAGTACGAGCAGCATCACCGTGTCCGCATTGCGGATTCGGCGCTGGTCTCGGCTGCGACCCTCTCGAACCGCTACATCACCGACCGCTTCCTGCCCGACAAGGCGATCGATCTTGTCGACGAGGCCGCGGCGCGCCTGCGCATGCAGGTCGATTCCAAGCCCGAGGAACTGGATTCGATCGATCGTGAGATCGTGCGGCTGAAGATCGAGCAGGAAGCGCTCAAGAAGGAGAACGACGCGGGCTCGAAGGAGCGGTTGAAGCGGCTTGAATCCGAGCTGGCCGATCTGGAGACGCGGTCCGATACCATCACGACCAAGTGGAAGGCCGAGAAGGATAAGCTCGGCCACGCGGCGGAGATCAAGACCAAGCTCGACAACGCCCGCAACGAGCTCGCCCAGGCGCAGCGCAAGGGGGAGTATCAGCGGGCGGGCGAGCTCGCCTATGGCGAGATCCCGCAGCTCGAGAAGAAGCTGGCCGAGATCGAGGAGAAGGGTGAGAGCGCCGGCATGGTCGAGGAGGCCGTGACGCCGGACCATGTCGCGCAGGTCGTCAGCCGCTGGACCGGCGTGCCGGTCGACCGCATGCTCGAAGGCGAGAAGGAGAAGCTGCTCCGGATGGAGGAGGTTCTCGGCTCCCGCGTCGTCGGGCAGAAGGAGGCGGTGGAGGCGGTCTCGACCGCGGTCCGGCGTGCTCGTGCCGGCCTGCAGGACCCGAACCGTCCGATCGGCTCCTTCATGTTCCTCGGTCCCACCGGTGTCGGCAAGACCGAGCTGACCAAGGCGCTGGCGTCGTTCCTGTTCGACGACGACACCGCGCTCGTGCGGCTCGACATGTCCGAGTACATGGAGAAGCACTCGGTCGCCCGGCTCATCGGCGCGCCTCCGGGCTATGTCGGCTATGAGGAAGGCGGGGCGCTGACGGAAGCCGTGCGGCGCCGGCCCTATCAGGTCGTCCTGTTCGACGAGGTCGAGAAGGCGCATCCGGACGTGTTCAACGTTCTGCTCCAGGTTCTCGACGACGGCCGCCTGACCGACGGTCAGGGCCGCACCGTCGATTTCCGCAACGTGCTCATCATCATGACCTCGAATCTCGGTTCGGAGTTCCTGGTGAACCAGCCCGAGGGGCAGGACAGCGACGCGGTGCGCGAGGAGGTCATGGGCGTGGTCCGCCACGCCTTCCGGCCGGAGTTCCTGAACCGGATCGACGACATCATCCTGTTCCATCGCCTGCGGCGGAAGGACATGGACGCGATCGTCGACATCCAGATGGCCCGGCTGCAGAAGCTGCTGACCGATCGCAAGATCACGCTCGAGCTCTCGAAGGAGGCGCGTGAGTGGCTGGCCGACAAGGGTTACGACCCGGCCTATGGCGCCCGCCCGCTGAAGCGCGTGATCCAGAAGTTCGTTCAGGATCCGCTGGCGGAAGCCATCCTGGCCGGCGAGATCGTGGACGGTGAGACCGTGCCGATCACCGTTGGTCCCGGCTCGCTGATGCTGGGTTCGGTCGCGGCCGTGAAGGAGAAGCGGCCGGCCGGTGTCGCACTGAACTGACGTCTGCCGGGCAGATGGATAACAAAAGGGCCGCGCAAGCGGCCCTTTTTTGTTCACGGCAATGGGGCTTTTCTCACCCGCGCTTCAGCAGGAACACGGCCTGTGCGCCGAACAGGTTCCAGAACCACCAGGGCGCGTTGACGCCGACCTTGCCGCCGGCGGCGTCGAGCGCGACGGCGCGCTCCTTTTCTGCGCCGATCAGGTCGCAGAGCGCGACGAAGTCACGGATCGTGCAGAAATGGATGTTGGGCGTGTCCCACCAGCTATAGGGCAGGGCGTCGGTCACCGGCATGTGGCCCTGGAAGAACACCTGGCTGCGCATCCGCCAGTGTCCGAAATTCGGGAAGGAGACGATGGCACGTCGCCCGATCCTGAGCATTTGCTCCAGTACGAGCCGCGGATTGCGCGTCGCCTGGATCGTCTGGGAGAGGATGACGTAGTCGAAGCTGTCGTCAGGGTAATCGGCGAGGTCGGTATCGGCGTCGCCCTGGATCACCGACAGCCCACGCGCGACGCAATCGGCCACGCCTTCGCGCGAAAGCTCGATCCCGCGCGCATCGACATTCCGGGTTTCGGCGAGCAAGGCGAGCAGCGCCCCGTCGCCGCAGCCGACGTCGAGCACGCGCGTGCCGGGCTGCACCATCTCCGCGACGAGCTTGAGGTCGATGCGGCTGGTCTGGTGGTCGGTCAGCGCCATCGTCAGAGCCTTCGCGCCCGTGCTGCCGCGCTCAGGAAGCCGCGCGTCGTGGCGAAGAGGTTCGGCTCGTCGAGCAGAAAGGCGTCATGGCCCTTGTCGCTCTCCAGTTCGACGAAGGACACCGAGGCGCCCGCAGCGTTGAGCGCATGCACGATGGCGCGCGAATCCGCTGTCGGGAACAGCCAGTCCGAGGTGAAGGAGGCGACGCAGAAGCGCGTCTTCGTACCGGTGAAGGCGCGCGCCAGCACGCCGTCATGGTCGGCGGCCAGGTCGAAATAATCCATCGCGCGGGTGACATAGAGATAGGAGTTGGCGTCGAAGCGCTCGACGAAGCTCAGGCCTTGGTGGCGGAGATAGCTTTCCACCTGAAAGTCAGCGTCGAAGGAGAAGGTCGGCGCCTCGCGGTCCTGCAGCTTGCGGCCGAACTTGCGATGCAGCGCCTGCTCCGAGAGATAGGTGATATGCGCGCCCATCCGTGCCACGGAAAGCCCCTTTGAGGGGCGCGTGCCCTCTTCGAGATAGCGGCCTTGCCGCCATTCCGGGTCGGCCATCACCGCCTGCCGGCCGACCTCGTGGAAGGCGATGTTCTGGGCCGAATGCTTGGCGCCGGTCGCCAGCGGCAGGGCCGAGAAGACGCGGCTCGGATAGCTCGCCGCCCATTGCAGCACCTGCATGCCGCCCATCGAGCCGCCGGCGACGCAGAACAGCGTCTCGATGCCGAGCGAGTCGATCAGCGCCGCTTGTGCCCGCACCATGTCGCGGATTGTCACGACCGGGAAGGACAGCCCCCACGGCTTGCCCGTCGCCGGATTGGTCGAGGCTGGGCCGGTGGTGCCCGTACAGCCGCCGACGACATTGGCGCAGATCACGAAGAAGCGCTCGATGTCGATCGGCTTGCCGGGCCCGATCATCGCCGTCCACCAGCCCCCCTTCCCGGTGATCGGGTTGCGGCTGGCGACATACTGGTCGCCGGTCAGGGCATGGCAGACCAGGATCGCGTTCGACTTGTCGGCATTGAGCGTGCCGTAGGTCTGATAGGCGATCTGCCAATGGTCCAGCACGATGCCGCAATCCATCAGCAATGGCGCCTCCGGCCCGAAGCGCGCGACGAGGCTCGAAGGCTCGTTCGCTTCCTTCAGCGGATCGGCCAGGCTGGGGGAAAGATCGCTCATATCGTCCGCTTCGGCAGTGGGATTTGTCTTGCCGGTCCAGGCGTTCGGAAAATCGAACTCTAGAGCACGCGCCGATCGGATTGCAATGAAATCCGATCGGATCACGCGTTCTCTGCTTAATGGTGAGAGGCGGATTCACCGATCAGGTTGATTCAACCTGATCGGACCCGGCTCTCGCGATGACGTGCCGAGGCGCTGCTGTCAACGCGGGACCGCGCAGCCGGCTTTGCCAAGGCGCGGCGGGAGCGCTAAGGAGCGTGGCAACTCCTCGAGCCCTCATCCTGAGGAGCCGCAAGCTTTCGGCTCGCTCCTCAGGATGAGGGCTCGCAGGTCCTCGCCGAAAGCGTTCTCGCCGCCATGACCGAAGCCGCCCCTACGTCCCTCGCCGATCTGCGCTCCGAAATCGATCGCATCGACAGCGCAATGCACGCGCTGCTGATGGAGCGCTCGCAGGTCATCGAGACGCTGATCTCGATCAAGAAGACGCAGGCCTCCGGCTCCGCCTTTCGCCCCGGCCGTGAGGCCGACATCATGAAGCGGCTCGCCCTCAGCCATAAGGGGTTGCTGCCTCTCGATACGGTCGAGAGCGTCTGGCGCATCATCATCGCCACCTTCACCTATGTGCAGGCGAATTATGCGGTCCATGCCGACGTCTCTGGTGGCGATCCGGCGATGCGCGATTCCGCCCGGTTCCATTTCGGTTTCACCGTGCCCTTCGTTCCGCATGAGGACGCCCGCGCCGTCATCCGCGCCGTGGCGGAATCCGCCGGCGATCTCGGCATCTTCCGCATGGATCAGGGGGCCAGTGCCGGAATCTGGTGGCGCGATCTGATCGGGCCGGATGCACCGAAGATCATCGCGCGGCTGCCTTTCGTCGAACGGCCGGATCACCCCGCCGGAACGCCGGTCTATTGCATTGCCAAGCCGCTGGCCGATGCCGCTATGCGCGAGATCGTGCTCTACGCCGCTCGCGTCGAACGCTGGTCGGAAAGCCTGCGCCATGGCCTTGCCGAGCATCTGGCCGAGGTCTC
>JARYGW010000180.1:0-11713 GCA_033792295.1 Allobosea sp. | reverse complement strand
CGACGTGCTCGACCCGGAGACGGCGCAGGGTGCCTATCAGGTCGAACCCGATACGACGCCGGCCCGCTTCCTCGGCTTCTGCGTCTCGGTGCCCGATCTCGAGGCGGTGGCGGAGCGGCTGACCGTGGCCGGCATCCCCTTCATCCAGAACGAGGAGCGCGTCTTCGTCCAGGCTGAGGACGCGCTGGGCTGCATGGTGGCCTTCGAGCCGGCCTGACCGCGGCAGGCGGCGAGGGTGAAGAGGCGCCGCGCGGCCTTTCAGGCCGCGCTTTCGGCCCGCTCGGCCGGCAATGTGGACAGAAGTCCTATCAGGGCGCGGTCGTGCAGCACGACCATGCGCTCCTTCGGCTTCAGCCAGATGGCCGCGTCTTCGATCGACTCGGCGTCGACGAGCTTGGCCTGGGCCACCGCCCGCTCGGGATCGATCTCACCGCGCCGCCGGAGCTGGGCATCGGGCAGCATCAGCTCATGCGCATGCCGAAGTTCGGCATCGGCATGGATCGCCTTGAGCCCGTCGGCATCGTCGAACCCGGCCTTGGCGAATTCGGTCTGCAGCTCGTTGGCGCGCAGCGCGACGGCGGGCGGATCGCCTTCCTCCGGTGTCAGCAGCAGCCCGCGGCGCTTGAGCCAGAGCCCGATGGCGAGCTGCCCAGAGGCCCATGACAGCGGGATCGCCAGAACGAGACCGACGATCGTCGGTGACATCCAGGCGAAGAGCGAGGTCGCGATCATGAAGGCCGAAAGCCCCGTCACCACGCCCAGGACCGTATGGGTCCGGTGACGACGGACGATGTCGTTGAACGGGATCGAGCCGTCGTCGCGCCGCTGCGGATTCCAGCCGGTGTCGCGCCCGAGCAGGATCTGGAAGACCGAGCCCGACTGGATCAGCATCATGATCGGCGCGAAGAAGGCTGAGAACAGCACCTCGATCAGCGAGGACAGGATGAGCCGGATCGCGCCGCCGCCGGCTCGCCGGAGCTTGTTGTTGAACAGCGTCAGCAGGAGGCCGAATAGCTTGGGAGCCAGCAGGATCGCCATGGTGATGGCGAAGAGCCGCAAGGCGCGCTCGGGATCGAAACGCGGCCAGACCGGGAAGAGCGTGAATTCCTGGGTGAAGTACTCGGGCCGCGCATAGTTGACCTGCAGCACGATCAGGATACCGACGACGAGCTGCATCAGCCAGAAGGGCGAGGCGAGATAGCCCATGATGCCGGTGGCGAAATGCTGCCGCGTCGGCAGGACGAACCCCTTCGCGCCGATGATGCGCGAATGCTGGAGGTTGCCCTGGCACCAGCGCCGGTCGCGCACCGAGATGTCGATCAGCGAGGGCGGGCTCTCTTCATAGGAGCCGGTCAGGTCCGGCAGCATGTAGACCGACCAGCCGGCGCGACGGATCAGCGCCGCCTCGACGAAATCGTGGCTGAGTATATGGCCGCCGAAGGGCGGCTTGCCCTTGAGATCCGGCAGGCCGCAATGCTCGGCGAAGGCGCGCGTGCGGATGATGGCGTTGTGGCCCCAGTAATTGCCGTCGCGGCCCGACCACATGGCGAGGCCGGTCGCGATGACGGGGCCGTAGACGCGAGCCGCGAATTGCTGGAGCCGCGCGAAGAAGGTGTTGCGGTTGATGATCAGCGGCAGCGACTGGATGATGCCCGCGTCGGGGTCGGACTCCATCGCGGCGGCGAGGCGCACGATGCAGCTTCCGGTCATCAGGCTGTCGGCGTCGAGCACGATCATGTTCTCGTAATGCCCGCCCCAGCGCGTCACGAAATCCGCGATGTTGCCCGCCTTGCGATGATGATTCTTCGGCCGATGGCGATAATAGACCCGCGAATTCGGGCCGAGCCGCTCGCGTAGGGCGAGGAAGGCGCGCTCCTCGGAGATCCAGATGTCCGGATTGGTCGTGTCGGAGACGATGAAATAGTCGAAATGCTCTCCGAGTCCCGTCGCCTCGACGGATTCCCGAATAGCGGCGACGGCTGCGAAGGTCCGCGCCGAGGATTCGTTGTAGATCGGCATCACCACGACGGTGCGGTGTTGCAGGCTCTCGGCCCGCTCCGCACGACCGACCCCGAACAGGACGCCGAAGAAGCCGAGGATCGCGCTGGTGAAGGCGAGCGCGATCCAGGAGAAGTTGATCGTGAACAGCACGAGCAACACGTACTGCAGCGAGGTCGTGCGGCTGACCGACACGACATGGTACATTTCCCAGGCGCCGAAGGCGGTGAGCGCCAATCCGCCGCCGAAGACGAACAGGCGTTGCAGCCAGGGCGTCTTCCAGTTGCGCGGCTGGGCCGGCTGGCGCCGGTCCGTCGCACTCCAGCGCCGGAAGGATTGCACCGGCATGACGAGCCGGCTCTCGGGCGGCGTCGCCGGCTCGCGCGCGACCAGCGTGCGCATGTCGGAGGATGCCGTGCTCGGGCGAGGCGCGGTTACCACGTCCATCGGTTCAACCAGGTTTCCGAGACGGCCTGACCGCCGGCTTGCAGGACGAGCCGAAGCTCGCAGAGATTGTCGCTGCCCGGATCGACCTCGAAGCCGACGCGCATCAGCTTGCGTTCGGGATAGGGCCACAGGCGGATGTTCTGGATCGTGCCGGGCTGGGTCGAGATCGCCGCGCGGGTCGCGGCCACCACCCCGGCATCGGCGAGCTTGTCGCCGGTGAACTCGACCAGGAAACGGCGGCGGCGGCCCTGCGAGCCCTTGCCCTGTCGCATGCGGGTCGCGATGGCGAGTTCGGGACGGTCGGGCGGCTGCCAGCACCAGGCCTGCCGATAGCTCACGGTGGTTTCGCTGCCCGCCGCGAGCGGCTGCTTCGGCCGCCAATACATGATGACGTTGCGATTGGCCTCCGAATCGCTCGGAATCTCGATGAGCTGGACGGAGCCGGCGTTCCAGTCCCCCAGCGGCTCCATCCAGACGCTCGGCCTCAGCTCGAAGCGCTGATCGTCATCCTGGAAGGCCGCCGAATCGCGCTCGCGCTGGACCAGCCCGAAGCCCTTGGGGTTCTGGTCGACGAAAGAGGAGACCTGAAGCGAAGCGGGGTTGTTGACGGGGCGGTAGATCCATTCGCCGCCGCCCGACTGCATCTGCACGCCGGAAACTTCGTGGATCGCCGGGCGGAGGTCGTCGAAGGTGCGCCGGCTCTGCGGGCCGGAGAGGAAAGCGGCGGTGGCGCAGCCGAATCCGACATGGTCGAGCGGCTGCCGCGCAAACAAGGTGGTTTCGACGTCGATATAGGTGACGTCCCCGGGCCGGAGCGTCATCCTCACCGCGCCGCTGACGCTTTCCGAATCGAGCAGGCCGTGGATGATCAGGGCGGCCGTGGCCGGATTCGGCCGCTCGATCCAGAAGGCACGGAAAAACGGAATTTCCTCGCCCCGCTGCTCTCCGGGACGCAGGATGAGCGCGCGAGCCACTGCGCCGAAATTCTGCCCGCGGGCGATGGCACGGAAGAAGGTGGCGCCCTGGAAGCTTGCGACTTCGAAAGGCCGCTCCAGGCCAGCCGAGATTCGCATGCCGGAAAACTGCAGATCGGCTCCGTCCGGCGGCGGCGGGACGCGTCCATAATCGAATTTGCTCCGATTGAACGCGACTCGGCGAATCTGATCGTCCTCGACGGTGAAGAGGCTGACCGGGTTTGAGAAGACATAGCCGCGATGCAGAGGCTCGACCGTGAAACCGCGATTCTCTCCGGCCCAGATCGTCGCGCCGGGCTGCATTCGGATGCTGGAATACTGGTCGAAGGGCAGGGTGGCATAACCATCCGGCAGATCCGTCGCCGACAAGGGAATGAGCGGCTTCTGCGCGAGCATGCGGGCGGCATCGACCACCAGGCTCGCATCGAAGCGCTGCCCGTCGCCCAGGCTCGGAATGTTGAAGGCGGCCGCGCCGGTAGGCGTCTGAGCCGAAGCGGAAGCCGCCAGGGACGCGAGAGCCGCGCCGCCGGCTGCAGCTTCCAGAAATTGCCTGCGATTCAAAGACTTCGCCATGTGGTCCAAACTACGCGGACGACGCCCTCGTCCTCCGCGCTTCTAGAGCATTTCCAATACGGGTGAAAAGCACCGGCGAGCGGAAATCTCACCGGGCGCGCTTTCGATCCGGTCGATCGCCGGTCAGCCGACGGGTGGTGGATCGGTTTTCACAATCAGGGCCCCTTCGATCATGCGATAGACTTTGGCAAATGTCGCGTGGATCGGGTATCCACACGGCCTGCAACGCCATTATGCGCCAGATCGGCCACGGCTTGCGTAGCCGATCGGCAAAGGAAACGAAAAACATGACCGAAATGCAGCCTGCCCGGTCCTGCCTCGCCATCGTCCTGGCAGCGGGCGAGGGTACGCGCATGAAATCCGCGTGCCCCAAGGTGCTCCATGAGGTTGGGGGGCGCTCACTGCTCGGCCACGCGCTGTCGGCCGTTGCCGAGGCCGGCGCGGAGGCCGCGGCGGTTGTGATCGGCCCGGACCGGCCCGAGGTGGCCCGTGAGGCACAACGCCGGTTCCCGGCGGCGGAGCTCGCGATCCAGCAGGAGCGACGCGGCACTGCCCATGCGGTGCTGGCGGCCCGGGAGAGCCTGCGGCGCGGTTACGACGACGTCATCGTGGCTTTCGCCGACACGCCTCTGGTGCGCCCGCAGACCTTCGCCGCATTGCGGGCCGGTCTGGCCACGGGTGCCGCGGTCGTCGTGCTCGGCTTCGAGGCCGCGGACCCGACCGGATATGGCAGGCTCGTCGAGCAAGACGGCGAGCTGGAAGAGATCGTCGAGCATAAGGACGCGACCGAGGCGCAGCGCGCGATCACGCTCTGCAATGCCGGACTGATGGCGCTCTCGGGCGAGCACGCGCTCGCAATTCTCGAAGCCATCGGCGATGACAATGCCCAGCGCGAGTTCTACCTGACCGACGCCGTTGCGGTTGCTCGGGCACGCGGACTCCGCACGAAGGTGCTGCTCGCTCCCGAGAGCGAGGTCCAGGGTGTGAACGACCGCGTGCAACTTGCTGCTGTGGAAGCTGAATTCCAGAAGCGCAGGCGTCTCGACATCATGACGGAAGGCGCGACGCTGATCGCTCCCGAAACGGCTTTCTTCAGCTTCGACACGCAGGTCGGCCGCGATGTCCTGATCGAGCCGAACTGCGTGTTCGGCCCCGGCGTCAGCATCGCGGACGGCGCCGTGATCCATGCCTTCTCGCATCTCGAAGGCGCACAGGTCGGGCCGGGCGCCATGGTCGGCCCCTTTGCCCGCCTGCGCCCCGGCGCGAAGCTGGCGGAAGGAGCCAAGGCCGGCAATTTCGTGGAGATCAAAGCCGCCGAGATCGGCGTCGGCGCCAAGATCAATCACCTGACCTATATCGGAGATGCCTCGATCGGGGCCGCGGCCAATATCGGAGCCGGCACCATCACCTGCAACTATGACGGCTTCGTCAAATCGAGGACGACGGTCGGCGCCGGTGCCTTCGTCGGCTCGAATTCTTCCCTCGTTGCGCCCGTCACGATCGGCGAGGGTGCCTATATCGGCTCCGGTTCGGTCATCACCGCTGACGTCCAACCGCATGCGCTTGCCATCGGCCGCGGCCGGCAGGTGGAGAAGGAGGGCTGGGCCAAGAGCTTCCGCGAAGCGGCCTTGGCACGCAAGGCCGCCAAGAAGGCGGCCGAATAGGCGCGAAAGCACGCTAAGTTAGCAGGTTTCCATTCACAGTTCGTCACGCATAGTGATTGGGCGCGCGCTCGTTTCGCAGCTATGCGCTTGGCCGATAGTAACGGCTGGAGGGGCCCATGTGCGGCATCGTCGGGATTCTGGGCAAGGAAGCGGTGGCGCCGCAGATATTCGAGGCGCTCCGGCGGCTGGAATATCGCGGCTATGATTCAGCCGGTGTCGCGACGCTGGAGTCGGGAAAGCTCACGCGCCGTCGTGCCGAGGGCAAGCTCCAGAACCTTCAGCTCCGGCTGTCGAGCGAGCCGCTCGCGGGATTGATCGGCATCGGCCATACCCGCTGGGCGACCCATGGCAGGCCCAATGAGACCAATGCCCACCCGCACGCGACCGCGAGGCTCGCGGTCGTCCATAACGGGATCATCGAGAACTTCCGCGAATTGAAGACGGAGCTGGAGGCCGATGGCTACGGCTTCGAGACCCAGACCGATACCGAGGTCGTGGCTCAGCTCGTTACCCGCGCGATGGACCGTGGGCTCGGCCCGATCGAGGCCGTAGCCCATTGCCTGCCGCGCCTGCGCGGCGCCTTCGCTCTCGCCTTCCTCTTCCAGGGCGAAGAGGATCTGCTGATCGGTGCGCGCAACGGTCCGCCGCTGGCGGTCGGTTTCGGCGATGGCGAGATGTATCTGGGCTCCGATGCTGTGGCGCTCGCTCCCTTCACCAACCTGATCTCATATCTGGAGGAGGGCGATTGGGTCGTTCTCCACCGCCGCGGCGCGACCTTCTACGACCGGAACAACCAGCAGGTTGAGCGCCGCGCGCGGCGTGTCGCCGCAGGTGCGCTGCTGGTGGACAAGGGCAACCACCGGCACTTCATGTCCAAGGAGATTCACGAGCAGCCGGAGGTGGTGGGCCATACGCTGACGAATTATCTCGATATGGCGGCCGGTACCTTGCGTCCGGTGGAGGGCATCGACTGGACGAAGCTCTCGCGCGTCTCGATGTCGGCTTGCGGCACGGCCTATTATGCCGGGCTCACCGCCAAATATTGGTTCGAGCGTCTGGCGCGCCTGCCGGTCGAGATCGATGTCGCCTCGGAGTTTCGCTACCGCGAGCCGCCGCTTCCTGAAGGGGGGCTGTCGCTGTTCATCTCGCAATCGGGCGAGACGGCCGACACGCTCGCCTGCCTGCAATACGCCCGCAAGCAGGCCCAGGCGATCCTCTCGGTAGTCAACATGCAGACATCGACCATCGCACGCGAGAGCGATGTCGTCGCTCCGACGCTGGCCGGCCCCGAAATCGGCGTCGCTTCGACCAAGGCCTTCACCTGCCAGCTCACGGCGCTGGCCTGCCTCGCCCTCGCGGCGGCGCGGGCGCGCGGCAATATCTCGGCGGAAGAGGAGGCCGGGTATGTCCGGAATCTGATCGCGCTACCCGGTCTGATGACCAAGGTCCTCGAGATCGAGCCGCAGGTCGAGATGCTCGCACGCGAACTCTCCAAGGCCAAGGACGTGCTTTATCTGGGCCGCGGCACCAGTTTCCCGCTGGCGCTCGAAGGCGCGCTAAAGCTCAAGGAAATCAGTTATATCCACGCGGAAGGTTATGCGGCTGGCGAGCTGAAGCACGGCCCGATCGCGCTGATCGACGAGGATATGCCGGTCATCGTCGTCGCGCCTCACGATGCGCTCTACGAGAAGACCGCTTCGAACATGCAGGAGGTCGCGGCGCGTGGCGGCCGGATTATCCTGATCACCGATGCGAAGGGCGCTGCCGAATGCGGCATCGAGCCCGAGGCGACCATCATCATGCCGGACATGGATCCGACCTTCGCGCCGATCGTCTATGCTCTGCCGATCCAGATGATCGCCTATCAGACGGCCGTTTTCATGGGTAAGGACGTGGATCAGCCACGTAACCTGGCGAAGTCCGTCACGGTGGAGTGACGCGGGTCCCGTTCCGCGCGCCCTCTGCCATTTTCGGGAGAAGCTAGCGCAGACCCGGGACTATCTTTCAGGAGGAGGCTCCGGAACCTCCTCCTTGTGAGATGCTCGGGTCAGGCCCGGGCATCCCAAGGAGCCTCAGGCGTCCGGTCGGCTCGCCACATAGATCGGCATCGGAGCGAATGCCTGTTTGCTATGCCGTTCATATTTTCGCAGTGATCCGCTTGGTGGGATGGCACTGACCCTGCGCACTTCCGGCGACCTTCTCGGGTCATACTTGGAAGTTCCAAGCCCGGCCGAAGCCGGGCTTTTCTGTGTGCCCTAGTTTGGGCCATTACTCGAACCCACGCGATTGCGGCAGGCTGATGCGTCATTTGCGGCGCGTGGATGCGTCAAAAAAGCAAACTATGGCTCCACTCACACAAACCACGGTTCCATTCACAGCCTTTGCGGCTTCGGGTCGCCCCTCTGCTCTACAACCAAAGCGTGCGTCCAGGGAGCTGGAACAAAACTTTGGCTGCAAAGGGCAGAACTTTGGGTCGGCATTCAACTGTGAACGGACGTATTTGGTGGCAGCAAAACGGCCTATTCTGCTCTGTTCTGGCGGGGCATTTGGCAGCAAATAGTCGCCTCCGATGGCCGCCCCAAAAAAAAGGGCCCGCGAGGGCCCGGTAGCTACCGTTCATGCAAGGTCTAGCTAGTTCGTTTTCTTTCACCCTGCCGGGCAGGCCATTTGATCGCGATCAGCTCGGGATCGAACTCACTCGCAAACTTCGGGACCTGGTCCCTTCGATAGATCGTGGCCTTCGTGATGATCGGATCGAAGGCAGGCGAAACCTCCATCGCCTGGAGCGCCTGCTTCAGCACGACGGGGTGGATTTTCAAGGACGACGCCGCGTCGAACAGCGCGACGTAGGTGGTGTTGAACTGCGTAAGAGCGTCCTGCGAAACGATGCGCAGCGGACTGCGATTGACCGGATGGCGCTGGATCGTGATCGGGATGATGCCGCGCTCGATGAGTGCCTTCATGGCGTTCGGGTTGATCTTCAAGGCGCGATAGGCCTTGTCGACGGTGAGCCCGTCGAGTTCCTGCCCGCGTACGTGGGCGCGCACCTCATCGAGGTCGACTAGCACAGCGGAATATCCCGAGACGTCCGTAGCACGGCCGATGCGCTGGAGATCGCCATCTAGGATACCCCTGACAATCTCCATCGAATTGCAGCAAGAGCGCTTTGCCGCCGTTGCGATGTCGAGCATTCCTTCAGAGACGTTCAGCGCGGGGTCTGCCCGCCGCAGCAGCCGATCCAAGAAATCGTCCACGTCCCGCCGCGCGAAGACCTCCCAACCCACGTCCCGGTCAGCGTCCTCGACTACCGGCCGCACGAAACCCTCGTCGATCAGCAGCCGCACCTGAATTCGGTTCGTGTTGAGGTAGGAAACGAGGTCGAGGAAGCTCAAGGCCGACTTCAACCGGTTGAGGAGGTCGGCGTTGGCTACGGCGTCGAAATGGATCTCATGGTCGCTCATCTGGCCGACGACGTCGATCTGGCCGAGCTTGGAGAGGATCTTCCGCAGCCGCGTCGGATGGACGCCAGTTTCCACGAACGCCGTGCGGATGGAGTGTATGCGACGGGTCGCGACGGGCTCGCCAAAGATTATCTCGCCGGTTCCGACCGGGGTGTTATCAACCAGATAGTCTCGGATGACTTCGCGAAGTGGGTCGAAGCCGGGATGCCCGCTGCTGAAGGCTAGGACTTGGTACAGCCGGCCGAACCACGCCTGCGGACCGTTCGAGGTCTTCAACTTCGCGGTCGGGGCGTGATGCAGTTCCCGGAGGAAGGCCTTGATCGTCGCCGGGCCGCCCCGCGCGATTTCGAAACCGACGGCGCCTGCGCGGAACCACTCGTCCTCGGTAAGGAGGTTAAGGTTCTGCGCCGGCCCGAACACGGCCACCGCGCCGAGCAGCTCACAGGACTTCGCTGCCGCGTGCAACGGCATCGTGTCGATCCAAGAGGCTCCAGTTGTCCCGTTGCAGAACCGCTTCTCGACGTAGTGTTCGAGCCCCGAAGCCGGCCGCTCATCCGCCTCGGCGATCATTGCCTCTATGGCGGGGAGTGCAGGGGCCACGACAGGTGTCAGGTCGATGCCGTAGCGACCGCACGCGGATCGCCCCATCTCGACGAGCGCCAGGCCGTGCTCCGTGCACGTCCGCGTATGAGTGATCGACCACCGCCCGCGGCCGTGCGCCGGTCGACCGGTCCGCGCATCGTCGCGCAGGCAGGCGGGGCATGCGACCACGCGGTCGCGGCGGATCGAATGCCCGACGAGGTCCTGCTCGCGATAGGAATAGGTATCCCCGATGCGCGTGATCGCATCGGCCGCGACCACGGCGACCGGTAGGCCGACGAGCTCGGCGAGGAACTTCAAGGCGGGCAAGCTGCCTGTCAGGATGCTCCTGTAATTGAGACCGAGCAGCCGGCAGAACTGCCCGACGTCCTCCATGCCGTGCGCGAGGCCAAGCCGGCGAACGTAGCTCTCCGGGGATTCGCCGGACAGGATTGGAGGGGCGGGATTGAGCACGGCGCTCATTTTCTCTTCTTCCCCGTGGGCTCTGGATCGGGCTTCGTGTCGTCGCGCATGACGAGCTTGCAGCCGACGTCCTTCCAGTTCCGGATCACGAATGGATTGGCCTCTCGGCCCGAACCGGTCATGAAGCCCCACGCTTCCGCGAAGCGGTCGCGTTCGAGGACGGTGTGGGCCGTGCCCGTCTTCTCGTTGACGTTCAACGCGAACCGGACCGCGTTGTGCATGATCTTGATACACGTTCCCCATTCGTGGTCCGCGGCCCACGCGAGGCGCGGCACGATGTCCTCCTCGAAGTCCGGCGGCAGGGTGAGGCCGGCGATATCGGCGAGTTTCTCCGCGATCTGCTTCAGGACGGGGTTCGAGGCAGGCACGCGAAGTGGCCGGAACGGAATGAAGGAGAAGCGTCGACGATCCTCATCGTGCCCCTCCAGCACTTCCTTCAGCATCGGGAGACCCGACACCACCACGATGACCGGCCAGGTTGGGTTGGTCATGAACGACTTGATCGAGTTCAGCAGGTCCTTCCTGTCCGCGTCCTTACAGGTCAGGAAGAAGTTGTGCAGTTCGTTCAGGTGGATGACGAAGATCCGTTTGAGGAGAAGGCGCTCGTAGACCATCTCCCAGACCTGGTGTGCGGTGACCTTGCCTCTCACCGGGAAACCGGTGGCGGCCATGATCCGGTGTCCGAGCCCGAGATGGGTTGTCGGCGCGCGCACCTCGACTGAGATTGCCTGGCAGTCGGACCGGAGATCGCCGTAACCCGGAAAGGCCACGTGCCCGGCGAAAAAGTATCGAAGCGCGCGCGATTTTCCGGCACCCGAGTTGCCAAGGATGGCGAGCCCGCGCAGCTCGATACGGTTGTCCTCCCCGGCGGCGCGGGTGGGGTCGTACCGAACAAGGGTGTCCTCGAACAGATGCGTGAATGCCTGTTCGATGCGCTTGTCGCGCTTCATCACGTGGTAGTGCGCCTGGACCTTCGCCATGACGTCGATGCGAGCGTGGTCGTCCGCCGAAAGCGCGCCACGAAGGCGCGCGAACGGGTCGTTGGTTTCGAGGGGCAGCGTCACGCTCAATCATCCAGCCACAGGTTGTCGGTGCCGTCCGTCGCCGGACGGTCATCCGGCGAGCCCACCGCGGTCCGGTCGACGGATTCCGAGACGGGGATCGCGCGGCCGCGAATGTCACCGGCTGGAGCCAGGACCGTGTCGGCGCGGTCGTCGTCAGCAACTTCGAAGCCCGAGAGAAGCCCGGACTCGGCCTTCTTGATATGGTCCGCCGTGACTAGCGGCGCGGCGACGCCGGCACGCAGCTCCGCTTCCTCGGCCAGCTTGCCGATGGCCTGGATGGCCTCGTGGACGATAGGCAGCGAGATCTTGGCCTGATCGGCAAAGCGCTGGCGAAGATCGGAGGCGGCGGCGACCCAGGCGAACGCTGAGATGCCATCGAGGCCGGGCGTCGCGCAGGCGATGCCGTGCCAGTCCCCGTCGACGCAAACCGAGATCCGGCCGATGTCGTCGGGATCGAACCGGACGTCGAG
>JARYGW010000017.1:18491-30606 GCA_033792295.1 Allobosea sp. | reverse complement strand
TGGCCATTGCTCCACCCTCGGCCATTTGGCCGATCACGCCGCGGCGGGACTTTGGCCGCTTCGCGCGAAGCGCTCGATCCGGAAGTCGTGCAGCGGGATCTCCGTGGCGCCTGTCGCGATCAGCTCGGCCATCGTATCGCCGACGCCGGGGCCGAGCTGGAAGCCGTGCCCGCTGAAGCCGAATGCGTGGAACAAGCCCGGCGTCGTGGCCGATGGACCCATGACCGGCAGCATGTCGGCGAGATAGCCTTCACAGCCCGACCAGGTGCGGATCACCGAGACCTTGTCCAGGGCTGGCAGCAATTGTCGCAAGGCGCGAAGCTGTTGTGGCAGCCGCGCTGGATCGGCCTTGGCATGACCGGGGTCCAGCGCCACCTCGACCCGTTCGGCCGCTCCGCCGAAGACGATGTTGCCGCGCTCGACCTGACGGAAATAGGCATCGGTCCCGTGCCGGCGCGTCCAGATCCCGACAACTGGCAGGATGCGGTGGGGCAGGGGCTCGGTGACGCCCATCTGCGGGCCGCGAGGGCTGAGCGGCACCGGCTCGCCGAATTGCGCGGCGAGCCGTGCGCCCCAGGCTCCGGCGGTGTTCAGCAGTCTTCCGGCCTCGAACACGCCCTTCGATGTCGTGACGCGGAATCCCGCTTCGGTTTTGTCGATGCCGCCGACCTCGCATTCCTCGACGATCTCTGCGCCGAGCCGTCGCGCCGCATCGGCGAAAGCCGGCGCGATCAGCCGGGGGTTGCCGGAACCGTCCTGCGGCGAAAAGGATGCTGCGATCGCTCCAGGGCCGAGGCCGGGAAAGCGGGCGCGGATCTCGTTGGTGCCGAGTTCCTCGAGCTCCAGCCCCCAGGGGCGCGCCGCCTCGGCATAGGCCCGCATGTCGGCCAAGGCATCCTCTTCGAAGATCAGCCGGAGATGGCCGGTCGAGCGGAATTCCACGTCGCGTCCGAGCAGGAGCTCCGCTTCTCCCCAGAGCGCCCGGGAGCGGTGCGCCAGCGGCAATTGCGTCAGGTGGCGCCCGGTGCGGCGGATATTGCCGAAGGATGCGACGGTGGCGCCCGTTCCGACCCGATGGCGTTCGATCAGCGTGACCCTCAGGCCGCGTCGCCTCAGGAAAAAGGTTGCGGCGGTTCCCATCAGGCCGCCGCCGAGTACGATGACATCCATATCCGGCCTCTATGGCATCGGGCCGAAAAGTGGAATACACTTTTCGGAATAATCCGAAGCAATCACAATAGGATAGATCATCGTGATCGCGTCAGGTCGGACGCGCGATGATCTTAGCCGCGCCGGCGGCAAATCTCTGTGCGGTCGAACGTGACGCCGGCGGGTCGAGCCGTCAAAGACGCGATGACGGGCAGGCTATAAGTTTCGCCTATGGTCCTGCCCCGCTTGTCTCTTGGACCGCGCGAGCGCCCCGTGCCAGCTTCCGGCCGCCAGCAAGAGGAGCGGATATGGACGGCGAAACTATGCCGGGTGCGGATTGGAAGATCGGCGTCGATATCGGCGGCACTTTCATCGATTTTTGCGCTCTGGAGACACGCTCCGGCCAGATTGCATCGCTGAAGGTGCTGACGACGCCCGACGATCCAGGCGCCGAGCTGATGACCGGCCTTTCGCTTCTGGCGGAGCGCGAAGGGCTGGCTCCCACGGCGGTCACGCGTTTCGTTCACGGCACGACGGTCGGCGTCAACACGATCATCCAGCGCAAGGGAGCGCCGCTCGCGCTCTTCACCAATGCCGGCTTCGAGGATGTGATCGAGCTGGCGCGGTTGCGCATGCCGGAGGTCTATTCACTATTTTGCAGCCGCCCCGAGCAGCTCATCACCCGCGACCGCATCTTCGGCATTCCGGCCCGGATGCGCTCGGACGGGCGCGAGACGGTGAAGCCCGATCTCGATGTTGTCGTGGCCGCCGTGGCTTCGGCAAAGGCGCGTGGCGCCGTCGGCATCGTCATCGCCTTCCTGCACGCCTGGCGCGACGGCGCGCAGGAGGAGGCGGTCAAGGCCGAGATAGCCCGTCTGGCTCCGGAACTCTTTGTCTTCACCTCGGCGGAGGTCTGGCCGGTGATCCGCGAATATGAGCGGACCACGACCGCGATTCTCAACGCCTATGTGCATCCGCGCATCGCCGGCTATCTGACGGCGCTGGAGCAGCGGCTGGCTGATCGCGGCGTGCCGGCGCGTGCGCTGCTCACCAAATCGAACGGCGGCGTAATGAACGCGACCGAGGGCAAACGCGCCTGCGTCTCCATGCTGCTGTCCGGCACGGCCTCGGGCGTCATCGGCGCGACCTGGTTCGCGCGACAGGCCGGCGAGAAGCGCGTGCTGACACTGGATATCGGCGGCACCTCCGCCGATTTCGCCCTGATCATCGACGGCGAGCCGCAATACGGCACTGGCGAGATGATAGGCGAGTTTCCGCTCTATATCCCCTCCGTCTCGGTCAGCTCGATCGGCATCGGCGGCGGCTCGATCGCCTCCGTCGACGGGCAGGGCGTGCTGCGCGTCGGGCCGGAATCGGCGGGCTCCACGCCTGGGCCGGCCTGCTATGGGCGCGGTGGCGAGCAGGCGACCGTCACCGATGCGATGGTGATCTGTGGCTGGCTCGGTCACAGCGAGATGGCTTATGGCCAGTTGAAGATGGATGTGGACCTCGCCCGGGCTGCCGTCGGCCGGCTGGCGGAGAAGCTCGACCGGCCGCTGGAGGACACGGCGCAGGCCATTCTCGACATCGCCGTCTCCGAGATGTTCGTCGAGGTCGAGAAGCTGTCGTCGCGGGCCGGTGTCGACCTCAAGGATTTCACCCTGATGCCATTCGGCGGCGGAGGCCCGATGCTCGGCGCCTTCCTCGCCCGCGAACTCGGCATGTCGCGCTTGCTGGCGCCACGCCGGCCGGGGGTTGTCTCGGCGCTCGGCGGCCTCGTCGCCGATCTGCGCGGCGACTTCGTCCGCACGCTCTTCTCCGAGCTCTCTCCTGCCGTGCTGCCGCAGCTGAAGGCGGCGGCAGCCGCCATGGTGCAGGACGGGCGCAGCTGGCTCGGGGCGCAGGGGCATACCGGCACGGCCGATCTCAGGTTCTCGGCGGATATGCGCTATGTCGGCCAAAGCTACGAGATCGAGGTTCCATTGCAGCCGGCCTGGCTGGAAGCGGGAGACCCGGCAGCGATCGCTGGCGAATTCCATCGGACCCACGCGCGAATCTATGATTTCGACGATGCCGACGGCCGGATCGAGATCGTGAACCTGCGTCTATCGGCCGTCGGCGCCGGCCCGGTCCTGTCTTTCCCGGAGGCGGAGGAGGTCGATGCGGTCGCCATGCCGGAGCGCGAGCTCACCATCCATACGGGCGGCGCCCGAAAGGCCGTCTGCCTCTATCGCCGTGCGGACCTGCTGCCCGGCAGTCGCTTCGCCGGGCCGGCCGTCGTCGCGCAGGAGGATACCACGGTCGCTATCCCCGCCGGAGCAACGGCGCGGATCGATGGCCATCTCAATCTCCACCTGACCTTCGCGGAGTGATGCCGATGTTCGACCGGATGAAGCTTCAGGTGCTCGCCAACCATGCACGTGCCGCTGCCGAAAACATGGCGCATACGCTGCACCGCACCGCCCATTCCGCCTTCGTGAAGGAGACGGAGGATTTCACCGTCATGTTGATCAGCCGGCGCGGCGACACCTTCGCCGTACCGATGGAACTCGGCGCGACCTGGTATCCCGGCCTGTCATGGGCGCCGGCACTTAAGATGGTCGATGACTACAAGCCGGGCGATGTCGCCTTCACCAACGATCCCTATGCCTGCTTCGTCGCCACCCACGCCCCCGACACCCATCTCTGGAAGCCGGTCTTCCACGAGGGCGAGATCGTGGCCTGGACCGGCGGGCACATCCACAACACCGACGTGGGCGGCGCCGTGCCTGCTTCGCTCTCGCGTGCCTTGACCGAGATCCATCAGGAGGGCATCCGCTTTCCGCCGATGAAGCTCGTCAACGAAGGCGTCTTCGACGAGAAGATCCTCAGGATCATGACGACCAATGTGCGCAAGCCGGACCTCAACATCGGCGACATCAAGGCGCTGGTCGGCGCACTCAACACCGGCGAGCGCAAGGTGCTGGCGATGATCGAGAAGTTCGGCCGCGAGGCTTTTCTCGGCGGCGTCGATGCGCTGCTCGACCACGCCGAAGCGCAGGCACGCGAGGTGCTGCGCGGCATGCCGGACGGAACCTGGGAGTTTGCGGACTATGCCGATGAGGATTCGGTCGAGGCCAACCCCTGCCGCCTGAAGCTGAAGCTCACCATCCGCGGCGACGAGGCGGTGCTGGATTTCACCGGCTCCGATCCGCAGCTCGCCTCTTCGCTCAACGTGCCGAGCGGCGGCAACCCGCGACACACCATCCTGCTCGTCGGGGTCTATTACGTTCTCTACACGCTGAACCCGAAGATCCTCCTCAATACCGGACTCACGCGGCCCTTCACCTGCATCGCGCCGGAGGGAACGGTGCTGAATCCGGTCTTCCCTGCGGCAGTCGGGATGCGCTCGCTGACCTGCGCGCGGTTGCGCTCGGTGATCTTCGGGGCGTTCTCGCAGGCCGTACCGGAGCGCCTGCCCGCCGCGCCCGCCGGCAACAACTGCATCGTCAACGTGATGACGACGGACGAGCGCACGAGTCGGACCGTCATTGCCGCGGTCAACCCGGTGGTCGGCGGCGGCGGCGGCATGCCGCATCGCGACGGCACCAACGGCTCCGGGGCGGACGCGGCCTATCTCAAGAATACGCCGATCGAGATCACCGAGACCGAGACGCCGGTGGAATTCGTCAAATACGGGCTGGCGCAGGATAGCGGCGGTGCCGGACGCTGGCGTGGCGGGCTCGCTACCGAAATGGCGTTCCGTGTCTTCGCCCCCGACAGCCGCATCACAGCCCGCAACCGCGACCGCAGCTTCTTCAGGCCCTGGGGCGTGCTCGGCGGCAAGGCGGCGGGATTATCCGACATGGTGGTCAATCCGGGGCAGCCGGAGGAACGGCGGCTCGGCAATATCGACACCGCGGTCCTGCAGCCGGGCGACGTGCTCGAAATCCGCTCGGCCGGCGGTGGCGGCCGCGGCCATCCTTTTGAGCGGGAGACCTGGCGCGTGGCGGAGGACGTCGTGCGCGGCTATGTCTCTCCGGAAGCGGCGGAGCGGGATTACGGCGTGGTCACCCGCGATGGCATCGTCGATGAGGGGGCGACGCAGGCGCTGCGTGCCAACCGCCCGCCGGTTTCGGGCCATTTTCATTTCGGCCCGGAGCGCGAAGGCTACGAGGCGCAATGGACGCGCGATGCCTATGACAGGCTGACGGCGATCCTCTCCGGGCTGCCGATCCATTGGCGCTTCTTCGCGAAGACGGAGATCTTCCGCCGCATGAAGGGAAAGGCCGGTGCGCAGGGCGTCGCCGACGCTTTTGCCGAGGCCCGCATCCGTTTCCCGGAGATGCCCGAATCCCGAAGCGCCTTCGCCGAGGCTGCGGAATGAGCGTGGCGGCGGGGCGGTTGGTTCGATTGGCCGAGATTGATCGCGCGCCTCTGCGCTTCTTCCTCGACGGCCGCGAGTGCCGTGCGCTGGCGGGCGACACCGTGCTCAGCGCTGTGCTCTCGGTCGCACCAGCTCTTCGGCGCTCGGAATTCGGTCCGGAGGCCCGAGCAGGCTTCTGCCTGATGGGCGCCTGTCAGGATTGCTGGATCTGGCAGGAGGATGGACCAAGGCTGCGGGCCTGTTCGACGCCTCTGGCCGAAGGCATGCGCCTCCTGTCCGACGTTCCGGGCGACTGGCCATGAGCACGGGAGAGAAGCCACGCGTAGTCATCGTCGGCGCCGGGCCGGCAGGTATCCGTGCGGCTGAGACCCTGGTTGCCGCGGGGCTGACACCTCTTGTCATCGATGAGGGCGAGCGCGCCGGTGGTCAGATCTATCGCAGGCCGCCGCAGGGCTTCGAGCGGCCGCCAGAGGTTCTCTATGGCTCCGAGGCCGCCAAGGCCGTCGCCCTGCACCAGACCTTCGAAGCCTTAGCGGCGGCGGGCCGCCTTGCTCATCACCCGCGCAGCTCCGTCGTTGCCATCGCGCAGGGGCGTTTACAGGTGCTCGACGGGGCGGGCTCGCGCTGGGTCGCCTATGACCGGCTGATCCTGGCGACCGGCGCTATGGATCGGATCATGCCCGTGCCGGGCTGGGAGAATGCCGGTGTCTACGGCCTCGGGGCGATGCAGATCGCCCTGAAAGCGCAAGGCGCGGCGTTGGGGCGACGCATCGTGCTGGCTGGCTCCGGTCCGCTGCTTACGCTGCTGGCGGTGCAGTTGCTGAAGGCTGGAGGGCAGGTCGCGGCGGTCCTGGACACCGCGCCCATGCGCCAGCAATTGCGCGGCTTCTCCGGTCTCTTGGCGCGGCCGCTCTTCGCCTTTCGCGGGCTGATGATGCGCCAGCGCCTTGGCGGGCTCTATCATGCCGGCGTCCGGCTGGATCGTATCGAAACGGATGAGCGCGGCCCGGTCGCCATGCTCTGGCGCGATGCGGCGGGGCGAAGCCAGCGCACAGCCTGCGATACGGTGGGCCTCGGCTGGCATCTTCGGGCGGAGACCCGCCTTGCGGATCTGGCCGGCTGCGACTTCGTCTATGACGAAATCTGGCGGCAATGGCTGCCGAAAGCCGATGCGGTGGGGCGGGCGAGCCCCGACGTCTATCTGGCCGGAGACGGTCTCAGGATCCTCGGGGCGGACGGGGCGGAGGTCGCTGGCCGCCTCGCCGCGGCAGCCTGTCTGCAGGACCTCGGCCTGCCGGCTCCGGACATCCATGCGGACAGGCGCCGGCTTGTCCGCCTGAGCCATTTCGCGCGTGGTGTCGCGAAGGCTTTTCCCTGGCCGGCCGAGGCGGTCGCCGAGTTGCCGGGCGAGACGGTGGTCTGCCGTTGCGAGGGGGTGACGGCGGCCGCACTGCGCGAGACCGTCGCTTTCGGGGGAGGTGAGGTCAACCGCGCCAAATCGCTCGGACGCGTCGGCATGGGCCGTTGCCAAGGCCGGTATTGCGAGCTTGCCGCAACCGAGATCATTGCCGGCAGTGCCGGCCGTGACTGCGTTCGGGCGGCGGGCCGGCTGCGCGGCCAGGCGCCGGTGCGGCCTGCGCCGATCGCTTCCCTGCTTCAGGAGGCGTCGGAGGGGTAGCTGCGTGCTAGGTCTCAGGAGAGTGATTGAGCTCCCGGCAGGCCGCGCGCAGGCAATCGCGCATCAGCTCATGGCTGGCGGAGAGCGGGCGGTCATTGCTGGTCAGGATGGCGATCGGCACTTCGATTCGAGGCTCGAACCGCCGGGTCACGACGCCGTTGAACTGCTCCCAAGGCAGCAGGCTGTCGACGATGGCGATGCCGAGACCGTCCCGCACATAGGGCAACGCCGTGATCGACAGGTCGATTTCGATCGCCGGCGCATAAGCGAAGTCCTCCGCCTCGGCTGAGGCTGCCAGCAGGCGCCCCGGCAAGGTGTCGGCGCGATAGGATATCAGCGTTTCGTCGAGGATATCGGCGAAGCGGATGCGATCGAGCGCGGCCAGCCGATGCCCGGCCGAAACGACGCAGACCAGCGTGGCGCGCCCCACCGTCTCGGCATGGATGCCGGCGTGGGGCAGGTTGTTCATGGCGATGCCAAGCGACACTTCGCCATTGCGCAGCATCTCGACGATGGAGGTCTGCGAAGCGATGAGCGAGCGCACCACGATCTCGGGATGCTCCTCACGGAAGGCGGTCAGAGCACGCGGCACGATCGACATGGAAGGCGGAGCGGAGGCCGCGAGCCGGACGAGGCCGGTGCGTCCATGCCGCATGTCGATCGTCCGGCGCCTGAGCGCGTCGAGCTCGCCGAAGATATGCTCGGCCTGGGAGTAGAGCTCCTCCGCCTCCTGAGTCGGCACCAGCCTGCCGCGAACCCGGTTGAACAGCTTGAACCCGAGCTGGTCTTCGGCATGGAGGAGGATCTGACTCAAGGCGGGCTGAGAGATGTTCAGCATCGCAGCCGCGCCGGTCACCGTGCCGCAGCGCATCAGGGTGCAGAAGACTTCGAGTTGGCGCGCCCGCATCTGTCATCCCATCGACGGCGATAGTGCAGACATCGCCGCCGTTGGCGCGGATGTCCAGACGCAAGCGCCGTTAGGCCTGCCTCCCGGTCTATCGCTGGTCCCAGCGATCCCGCATTTCGTAGAAGAACACGGCCAGAGGCAGGAACCAGGGCTTGCCGTAATAGAGCGGGCGGCTGCGGAAGGGCAGGTCGGCATAGGCGCTGGGTGCATCCGTGCCGCCCAGCATGCACTGCGCGATCTTGTGGCCGAACCAGCTCGCTCGCGCGATGCCGGTGCCATTATAGCCGCAGGCGAAGAAGACACCCTCCTGCTCGCCGAGATGGGGCAGCTTGTCGAAGGTGAACCCCGTTTGGCCGTGCCAGTAATGCGAGATCGGGGTCCGTTCCAGCTCGGGAAAAACCTGCAGCATCTGCTTGCGCAGATGCGCGGCATTGGCGTGGGCGACGTTCTCGCCATTCACCTTGAGCACGCGCCCACCGAAGAGGATGCGGGTCCCGTCGGGCGAGGGGCGATAATAGGTCACGACACGCTGGCTGCCCGCCAGCATGCGCCGCTTCGGCATGAGGCGGTCCATGACCTCTGCCGGGAGCTGGCCGGTCGCGATCAGCGCGCTGCGGATGGGAATGATCCGCCGCTGCAGGAAAGGCAGCAGAGCCCCGGTATACCCATTGGTCGCGACGAGAAGCTGTTTCGTCGCGATCTTCTGCCGTCCGACGGAGAGGCTGAACCCACCGGCTTGCGGCGAGATCGCCGAGACGCGAGCGCCACCGACAAGCCGAACGCCCAAGCGGCGCGCGGCCTCGGCGAGACCCGCCACATAGCGGGCCGGGTGCAGCCCGGCATAGCCAGGCATGGCGAGGCCGCCATGATAGAGCTCGGTTCCGATCTCGGCCTGCTGCTCGGTCCGCGGTACCAGATAGGCGTCGCAGGGCATGACCTGCCGGATGCGGTCGAGATTGCGCCCCATGGCCTCGTAGATCCGCGGCGTCATTGCGCCGCGGAAGTAGCCGACTACCGCGAGGTCGCAGGCGATGCTCTCGCGTGCCACGACATCGTTGACGTGCTGCAGGGCGAGGAAGCTCTCCTCGACGATGGCGCGTGCTTTCTCCGGACCATAGGCCATCGCGGTGTCGAAGGCAGCCCAGCCGGGCCCCAGCATGCCGCCATTGCGGGAGGAGGCGCCCCAGCCGGGCGCTTCCGCGTCCAGCACCGTCACCTGCTTGCCGGCGCGCGCCAGCGTCAACGCGGCATTGAGCCCGGTAAATCCGGCGCCGATAATGGTGACATCGCTCTGCGCCGGCAGCTCGGACGCGGCCTCTGCCGCTGGCCTTGCCGCTTCCCACCAATAGGGGGTGTCGACGGCGTCGGCGCTGAAGAACGGTCCGGTCAGGCGAGCCATACGCGTGTCCTCATCAGGCCAGGATGCGACGCAGGAAATCCTGCGTGCGTGGATTCTTCGGCCGGCTCAACAGCTCGCTCGGCGGCCCTTCTTCGGCCAGAACACCCCCATCGAGGAACAGCACACGGTCGGCGACATCCCGGGCAAATCCCATCTCATGGGTTACGACGACCATCGTCATGCCTTCCTCGGCGAGCGCCCGCATGACGGAGAGGACCTCGCCCACCAGTTCCGGATCGAGTGCCGAAGTCGGCTCGTCGAACAGGATTGCGTCGGGTTTCATGCCGAGCGCACGTGCGATCGCGACGCGCTGCTGCTGGCCGCCCGAGAGCTGGCCGGGATAGGCATCGATCTTGGCGCCGAGCCCGACACGGGTCAGCAGGCCCCGCGACCGCTCCAGGACCTCCTGGCGCGGCTCCTTCTTCACGAAGATCGGGCCTTCGGCGACGTTTTCGAGTGCCGTCCGGTGCGGGAACAGGTTGAAGCGCTGGAAGACCATGGCGACGCGGGTCCGCACCTGGCGAATGGTCGACGATCCCGTGTCGACGCGCTCGCCATGCACGATGATCTCCCCACCCTGATAGGTCTCGAGGCCGTTGATGCAGCGCAGGAGCGTGGATTTTCCGGAGCCGGACGGCCCGATGATGCAGACGACCTCGCCCTTCTCGACCGAGAACGAGACATCGTGGATGATCTCGATCGCGCCGAAGGATTTGCGCACGTTACGCAGTTCGATGATGCTCATCGGGCCTGCCTCATGCGGCGTTCGAGCCAGCTGTTGAAGGCCGTGAGCGGCAGGCTCATGGCAAGGTAGATCAGCGCCACGAGCGTGAAGATCGTGGTGTTCTCGAAGGTCGAGGATGCCAGGAGCTTGCCCTGCAGCGAGAGCTCCGCGACCGTGATCGTCGAGGCGAGCGAGGAATCCTTGAGCAGCATGACCATCGTGCTGCCATAGGGCGGTAGCGCCACGCGGATCGCCTGAGGCAGGATGATACGCCGCATCAGCAGGCCCCAGCCCATGCCGATCGACAGCGCGGCCTCCGTCTGCCCGCGGTCGATCGCCTCGATGCCCGCCCGGAAGACCTCGGCCATATAAGGCGAATAGGCGATGCCGAGGCCGATGATGGCGGCCTGCACGGCGCTCAGCGACAGGCCGAGATCCGGCAGCACGAAATAGATGTAAAACAGGGTCACGATGCCGGGGATGCCACGCACGATGACGATGATCGTGCGCGCCGTCCAGGCGAGCGGCGCGATGCCGCTCACCCGCATGAAGGCCCAGACAAGGCCAAGCGCCGTCGCGAGGATGAAGGCGCCGAGCGTGACGAGCAGGGTGAGGTAGACGCCCTGCATCAGGATCGGCAGATACGTCGGAACCTGGCTGAGAAGATGCATCATGGCCGGAAGGAATGGCGCGCGCTCAGAGACCCCACTTCTTCAGGATTGCGTCGAAGCGGCCATCCTTCTTCATGTTCGCAAGGCTGGTATTGATCTTCGCCAGCAGCTCGGCATTGCCCTGTTTGACGGCGATGTTGATCGGGCCCGGCACCGACGGCTTGTACGACTTGACCAACCGCAGTTGCGGGAAGCGTCCCTGTGCGAGGTTGTAGGCCAGGATCGGGTAGTCGCCGATACCGGCATCGAGGCGGCCGTTGGAGACGTCGCGCAGGATGTCGGGCAGGCTGTCATAAGCGCTGACCTCTGCCGGCGCGCCCGATGCCTTGAGGGCATCGATATAGCGGGTGCCGATCTGGCCGCCGACCTTCTTGCCCTTTAGGTCGTCGAAGCCGACATACTCCTTGGCGTCGCTCGACCGGACCACCAGACCCTCGCCATAGGCGTAGACGTCCTGGCTGAAGTCGACGACCTTGGCCCGCTCCGGGGAGCCGTACATGGCGGCCGAAATGATATCGATCTTGCCTGAGGTCAGGGCGGCGATCAGCGCCGAGAACTGCATCGGCTGAATCTCGACCTTGAAGCCGGCGTCCTTGCCGATCTCCTCGATCACGTCGACCATCATTCCCTGGATGGTGTTCGTCTTGGCGTCGAGGAAGGTGAACGGCGTGCCCGTCGGCGTCGAGCCCACCTTGTAGACCGTTTGTGCCTGGACGGTCGCCGCGGCGACCATCATGCCGAGGGCTGCAACAGTGGTTCTGAACCCGATCATCCCGTTCCCCTTTTTGCTTTGCGTTCACCCGGTTGGCCATGCAGCATCCGTACCTGCCGGAGCGAACGACAAGACGGATTCGTGTCGGACCCATAAGACGGACTTATGCCGCCCGGTGTGGGCAAGGCGGCCCCTAGAACTCAGCCACCTTGCCGAAGGCTGAGCCCTGCAGTCGCTCGGGTCGGTAAGGTTTCGGGTCGACGATCGGCTTCGCGCCGGTGACGATATCCGCGATCATGTGGCCGGCACCGGGACCGATCCCGAAGCCATGGCCGCTGAACCCAGCCGCGAGGATAAAGCCGGGCAAGCCTGCGAGTTCGCCGATCGCCGGCACGCCATCCGGCGTCGAGTCGATGTAACCGGCCCAGCGTGCCGCGATCGGCACGGATTTGAGACCCGGCAGCAGGCGTTGCGCGCGCGCATGGGTCTCGGCGATCTGGCGCGGATCG
>JARYGW010000017.1:3165-18481 GCA_033792295.1 Allobosea sp. | reverse complement strand
TAGGGTCGAGGATGCGGTTTGCCTCCATCGGCGTCGGCGCGTCGAGCTTCCAGCGGCCGAGTGTCTCGTGGCCGGATTTCCAGCCTTCGAGCCCGCCGATGGCGAGGCTGCGCCAGCGCCGCAGGAACATCGGCACAAACTGGCGGGCGAAGCGCAGTTGCTGCGGCGTGGGGTCGACGCGTGCGCCGCCACTGATCGCCAGCGTGTAACCGCCATCATTGCGGCGCGTCACAGAAACCTCTGCCGTATGCAGGGCATCCGGAAGGCCTGCTGCACCCGGTGCGACGGACAAAATCGACGATCGAACAGAGGATTGCGGGAAGCGGATGCCGAGCTGGTTGAGGAAGGAGGAGGCCCAGGCTCCGCCTGCATGGATAACCGTCGAGGTCCGGATCGTGCCCTTCTCGGTCACGACGGCCGAGACGCGGTCGCCCGCCGTCTCGATGCCGCGCGCGGCGCAGAATTGGTGCACGCTGCCCCCGGCCTTGAGGATGCCACGTGCAATGACCGGCGCGGCCCGGGCGGGGTCGGCCGTGCCATCCGTCGGCGAGAACACGCCTCCCTTCCAGCGCTTGCCTGTCGCGCTGCCACGGGCGGAAGCCTCGTCAGGCGAGAGCATATGAGTGACGACGCCTTCGCCGACCGCGAAATCCCGCCACTTCGCCCAGGCTGCGAGCTGCCCTTCGTCATCGCTCAGATAGAGCAGGCCGCAGCGACGGAAGCCGAGGTCCTCTCCGATCTCCTCGGCGAAACGATCCCAAAGGGTCAGGCTTTCCGTCGCCATCGGCAGCTCGCGGGCATCGCGGTTCTGCTGCCGGCACCAGCCCCAGTTCCGGCTCGACTGCTCGGCACCGACGCGGCCCTTTTCGAGGAGCGCGACCTTCAGGCCGCGGCGGGCGAGATAGTAGCCGGCACAGACTCCGACAATGCCGCCGCCGATGACCACGACATCGGCGCTTTCCGGCAAAGCGGGGCTGGCTTCGATTGCGAATAGTGGCGCCGGCATCACGGTCTCCTTGCGGCGGTGAGATTATCTGCCGGCCTGCGGGGATGTGCACCGCAGATTCGGACCGCCACGGCATTTCCTTCGGTTTCGGCAGGCCAATTCTGCCATCGCCTGCGCCCGACACCTGTTAGACACGGCGCTGCGTTCGCGGCATGATCTGCTGCCGGAGCGCCGGACCGGAAGGCGCGGCGTGGTTATTTGTCGATCGAGGGGGAACACCCATGAAACTTGACCAGATCGACATCAAGATCCTCTACGAGCTGCAGAAGAATGGCCGGATCACCAATGTCGAACTGGCCGAGCTCGTGAACCTGTCGCCGAGCCCTTGCCTGATGCGCGTCAAGAAGCTGCAGCAGGACGGCTACATCACCGGCTATTCCGCGCGCATCAATATAGGCAAGCTCGGCCAGACGCTCACGGTCTTCACCGAGGTAACGCTCAAGAACCACCGGCAGATCGATTTCGCCCGCTTCCTGGCCGCCATCGAGAAGCTCGACCAGGTGATCGAATGCCATCTGGTCTCGGGCGGCTACGACTATCTGGTCAAGTTCGTGACCAGCGGCATCATCGAATACCAGACGCTGATGGAGCGGCTGATCGACCTCGATATCGGCATCGACAAGTATTTCAGCTTCGTCGTGCTGAAATCGCCGATCGTGAAACCGCATATGCCGCTGACCAGCCTGTTCCCGGTCACAGCTACGAGCTGAATCCAGCTCAGCGTTTCGCGAAGGCGGCTACCAGTTCCGGATCGCGTTCGAGCTTGTCGAGCCAGCTCGGGTCGAGCTTGGGTACCGACGACATCAACAGGCGCGCATAGGGGTGGCCACCGGCTTTGCCGACCTGATCGGCCGGCAACTGCTCGACCTTCACGCCGCGATACATCACCGCGACCTCGTCGCAGATTGCCTGCACCGTCGTCAGGTCGTGACTGATGAAGAGGTAGGACAGGCCGAGCTCGCGCTGCAGGTCCTTGAGCAATTCGATGATCGCCGCTGCCACCACGGTGTCGAGCGCGGAGGTGATCTCGTCGCACAGGATGAGTCCCGGATCGGCGGCGAGCGCGCGCGCCAGGTTCACGCGCTGCTTCTGCCCGCCCGACAATTCGCTCGGCAGCCTGTGCTTCAGGGCGCGGGGCAGATGCACCAGTTCCAGCAGCCGGTCGATGCGCGTATCGCGGGCGACGCCGCGCAGGCCGTGGAAGAAGGCAAGCGGGCGGCCCAGGATGTCCGCAATCGACTGCGCCGGGTTGAGCGCGGTATCGGCCGACTGGAATACGATCTGCAGCTTGCGCAACTCATCGGCGCTGCGGTCCTGGGCGCGGGGCGCCATCGGCTTGCCATCGAAGGCGATCGTGCCGGAGGAGGGCGGGATGATGCCGGCGATGGCGCGGGCGAGAGTCGATTTTCCGCAGCCGGACTCGCCGATGATGCCGAGATTGCGGCCGCGTTCCAGCTTGAAGCTGACCTTGTCGACGGCCAGGATCAGCGGCGTTCCGTCGGCCTGCAGCTTGCCATAGCCGGCGCTGATGGATGTGAGCTCCAGCACGGGGCGCGGAGCAGCGCCTTCCGGGCTCGTCACCTGTGCGGGGATGCGCCCGGGCGGCGCGAAGGCCGCGAGCAGTTCCTGGGTATAGGGATGCTTCGGCGCCGACAATATCTGCGCTGTCGCGCCGATTTCCTGGATGACCCCGCCCTTCAGAACGACGATGCGGTCTGCGATCTGGGCGACGACGGCGAGATCGTGCGAGACGTAGACGCCAGCCATCCGGCTCTGGCGCATCACGGATTTGAAGGCGCGCAACACCTCGATCTGCGTGGTGACGTCCAGCGCGGTCGTCGGCTCGTCGAAGATCACGACCTTCGGATCTCCGATCAGAGCCATCGCTGCCGAGAGGCGCTGGAGCTGGCCGCCGGAAACCTGATGCGGGTAGCGCCCGCCGATCGTCTCGGGCGAGGGTAGGGAGAGCGCACGGAAAAGGTCCACCGCTTTGGCCTCGGCCTCGGCAGGCGGCATCAAGTCGTGGATGCGGGTGATCTCGATCACCTGGTCCATGATCCGCTGCGCCGGGTTGAAGGCGGCGGCGGCGCTCTGCGGCACATAGGAGACAGCGACGCCGCGAACCTTTGCCCGCTCCCTTTCCGACAGTGCGGCCATGTCGCGGCCGTCGACGCACACGCTGCCCCCGGTGATGCGGCAGCCCGTGCGGGTATAGCCGAGCAGGGTCAGCGCGATCGTGGTCTTGCCCGAGCCGCTTTCGCCGATCAGCGCGACGATTTCGCCCGGCGCGATCTCGAAGCTCACCCCCTTGATGATCTCGACGCGGCGGCCGGCATCTGTGGTCGCCTCGACCTTCAGGTCCCGGATTTCGACGAGAGGGTTCATCATTCGCTCCGGTCGCGGATCTTCTGCGGCAGATTGTCGATCAGCAGGTTCACTGCGATCGTCAGGCTGGCGATGGCGAAGGAGGGAGCCATGACCGCCGGCGAGCCGAAGGGCAGGCCGCCGATGTTCTCGCGCACCAGCGAACCCCAGTCGGCCTCCGGCGGCTGCACACCGAGGCCGAGGAAGGACAGGCCGGACAGGAGCAGTACGATGAAGACGAAACGCAGGCCGACATCGGCCAGCACCGGGCCGATGATGTTCGGCAGGATTTCCGCGCGGATCAGATAGCTCAGCTTCTCGCCGCGGATGCGCGCCACCGTGACGAAATCCGCGGTGTTGACGTTGACCGCGAGCGCCCTGGCGAAGCGATAGGAGCCGGGCGTGTAAATGATGCCGAGGATCAGCATCAGCACGGGGATCGAGGAGCCAACGCCGGCAACGGCAACGAGAGCAAACAGCTTGCTGGGGATCGAGCTCAACGCATCGATAAAGCGGCTCAGCGCCGTATCGAACCAGCCGCCGGTCACGGCCGCCGCCATGCCGAGCGTGACGCCGATGCAGCAGGCGATCAAGGTGGCGGCGAGCGATATCCCGACCGTGTAGCGCGCGCCGAAGAGGATACGCGAGAGCATGTCGCGCCCGAGATAGTCGGTCCCGAGCGGAAACTGCCGGCTCATCGGGCCGAAATAGTCGGTGTCGACGATGTCGCTGATGCCGTGGGGGGTGACATAGGGCGCGAGGATCGCGATCAGTGCCCAGGTTAGGATGACGATCAGGCTGATCCAGCCGGTGAGGTTGAACCGATACCCGGCGCGGCGCTGGCTGGCGGTCGTCGTGTTGGCTGCGTCGATGGCCATGGTCAGCGCAATTTCGGGTTCGACAGGATGGCGATGCCGTCCGCCGTCGTGATCAGGAGCAGGTAAACGACGCAGAAGATCATCGCGCAGCTCTGGATGAGCGGCAGGTCCCGCGTCGCCACCGCGTCGACCATCAGCTTGGCGATGCCGGGATAGTTGAAGATCGTCTCGACGATGATGACGCCGCCGAGCAGATAGGAGAGCGACAGTGCGACGGCGTTGACGATGGGGCCGAGCGCGTTGGGTAGCGCATGGCGCAGCACGACCCGTGTTCGCGAGGCGCCTTTGAGCTGCGCCATCTCGACATAAGGCGTGTTGAGCGCCTCGACGACGGCGGCGCGCGACATGCGGATCATCTGGGCCGAGATCACGAAGCTCAGCGTGAACACCGGCATCGCATAGATGCGCAGCATCTCGCCGAAGGAGTGGACGTCGCGGGCGAAGGACAGCGCCGGCAGCCATTTCAGCCAGACCGCGAAGATCAGCACTCCGGCGGTCGCGATCATGAATTCCGGCACCGAAATCACCGTGATCGTCGCCATCGTGACCGAGCGGTCGTAAAGCGAGCCGCGCAGCATGGCGGAGGTGATTCCGAGTGCGAGCGCGATTGGAACCGAGAAGAGCGCCGTCGCGGCCGCAAGCTCGAGCGAATTGGTCAGCCGCCCGGCGATGAGCTCCGCGATCGGCCGGTTGTTAGCGTAGGAGATGCCGAGATCGCCGGTCAGCATCCCGCCCAGCCAGCGGAAATATTGCACGATGGCGGGGTCGTTGAGATGCATCGCCGTGCGCAGCCCTGCCACGGCTTCCGGCGTGGCGGCCTGGCCGAGCAGCACCTCGGCCACGTCGCCCGGCAGGATCTGCGTCGCGCTGAATACCACGAGCGAGACGATCAGCAGCGTCAGCAGCGCGACGAGCAGCCGTCCGCCCAGCAGGGACCACAGGTGAAGGTTCATCGACGCTCCCGCAGCTGACACCTCCGATCGGAGTGTGGCACGAAATGGGGGCCGGACGCACGCGCCCGGCCCGCAGGAGAAACAGGCTCAGCCTTCGAGCCAGACGTATTCGGCGAAGGCGTAACCCATCATGCCGCCGAGCGGGTTCGGGAGCAGGCCCTTGAGCTTGTTCGAGATCGCGTCGACGTTGGAGATGTAGACCGGGATCGCGGTGCCGGCCCCATCGGCGACCATCACCTGCATCTCGCCATAGATCTGCTTGCGCTTGGCCTCGTCGAGCGAGCCGCGCGCCTCGAGCAGCATCTTGTCGAACTTCTCCGACTTGTACTGGCTCTCGTTCCACGGAGCCGTGGAGGCGTAGAGCAGCGAGAACAGGATGTCCGGCGTCGGCCGCGGGTTGATGTTGCCGAAATGGACCGGGGCCTTGAGCCAGTAGTTCGACCAGTAGCCGTCCGAGGGAACGCGCTGGATGTCGAACTTCATGCCGATGGCGTTGCCGGCCTGCTGTACGAGCACGGCCATGTCGACCGAGGAGCCGGCGGCATCCGAGGCCACGATCGGGATCGACTGGCCGAGGACGCCGGCCTTCTGGAAGAGGGACTTGGCCCGCTCGGGGTCGAACGCCTTCGGCTTCAGCTCCTTGTTGTGATAGACGTTCATCGGCGGGACGGGCTGGTCGTTGGCGATCTCGGCGAGGCCGCGCAGCGCCGATTTCTGGATCTGCTCGCGATTGAGCAGATATTTCATGCCCGCCACGAAATCCGCCTTGTTGCCGGGCGCCATGTCCAGCCGCATGTTGAGGTCGGTGTAGTTGCCGGTCGTGGTCTTCGACAGCACGACGTTGGGCTGGCTCTCGACCAGACGCATCGAGCGCGGATTGATCGCGGCAGCGAGCTGGATATCGCCCGAGAGCAGTGCGTTGACGCGAGCAGTGTCGTCGGTGATCGCGAAGAACTCGAAGGAGTCGAGGTTCGCGCCGCCGGACTTGAAGTAGTTCTTGTTCCTGACGGCGATCGAACGCACGCCGGGCTCGAAGGTCTCGCAGGTGAAGGCGCCGGTGCCGTTCGCCTTGGCGAAATTCGTCGTACCGTCGGCGATGATCATGAAGTGGTGCGTCGACAGGATGGTCGGCAGGTCGCCATTGGGCGCCGCGAGCGTGATCTCCACGGTCAGCGGATCGACCGCCTTGAACTCGGTCATCTGCTTGGCGAGCGAGTTCGATTTCGAGCCGACGGCCGGGTCGAGATGGCGCTTCAACGAGTAGATGACGTCGGCCGAGGTCAGCGGTTTGCCGTCATGGAAGGTGACGCCCTTCTTGAGCGTGACGGTCCAGACCTTGGCGTCCTTGGTTTCGAATTTGTCAGCGAGCTCCATCTGCAACTTGCCGTCACCGTCCAGGAAGGTCAGGCGGTTGTAGAAGGCGCAGCAGCGGACATAGTCCGTCGAGAGCGAGGCCTTGGCCGGATCGAGCGTGTCGGCGGTCGAGGAGGACCAGCCGGCAGCTTTCAGGTTGCCGCCCTTGACCGGGGTCGCGGCGAGCGCCGAGGTGGCGCGCGCCAGGAGGAGGCTGCTAGCCGAGGCGGCAAGACCGCCGGCCATCAGCATCTGCAGGAGGTCGCGGCGGCTGGCGCCGCGGCGGATCGCATTTTCGATGAAGGCGTCGTCAGCGCTCGTCCAACCGGAAGAAATCTTGTCGGTCATGCTCATTCCCCTCTTTTGGTTTGCGCCGCTGTGCCGGCGTCGGCTTCTTTGTTGTGGGCGGTCTCAGGCCGCCAAACCGGTCTCGACGGCGTCGGCGAGCCCGGCCATCGAGGTGAAGTGAAAGTCGGGTTCGGTGAAGCGCTCCGGCTCGATCGTGCCGCCATAGCCGGGCTGGGCGTGGCGCCGCTGGATCCAGCAATTGGTCAGGCCGAGCTTCCGCGAAATTCCGATGTCGTGGTACTGGCTCTGCGCGACATGCAGGATCTGCTGGCGTGTGCCGCCATCCTTCTCGACGAAGGCGAAGACCTGTTCGAAGAAGGCCGGGTCCGGCTTTTCCGTACCGGTGTCGTCGACGGTGAAGCCGGCATAGAACGGATTGCCGAGTGCGCGGGCGAAATGCTCGAAAGCCCAGCGCTGGGCGTTGGTCATCGCGATCAGCTTGTAGCGCTTCGACAAGCGGGCAAGTGCCTCGGCGCTGTCCGGGAAGGGGCGCCAGGCTTTTACCGAGTCCCGCAGACGCTGCGCCCGGGTCTCGCCGGCCGGCAGGCCGAGTTTCGGAGCGATCACGCCGTAGACCCGGGCGAGATCGTCGGGAAAGCGCTGGACATCCGGCATGTATCGGGCTGCTCGGTAGAGAGCGAGGGCTTCTTCCCCATCGAAGGGCGCGCCTGCCTCCCGGGCGATGGCTGCCAGACAATCGACGAGGCCACCCTCGAAATCGATCAGCGTGCCCACGACGTCGAACGTCATATAGCGGAAGTCGTCGAACCCATTAGCCATCGCTTCTCCGCTTCTCCCGCATGTTTCTTGCGGGCATCCGTGATCGTCAGCGAGCGCAGTCGCATCGTCACCGGGTTCACTCAGCCGCTGGTCGCGACGGTTGCGCTCTGTTCCCCGGCCGATCTCTGTCGGCCATGAGCGAGTTTCTCACCGCTGGCTCGCCGGATACGCTGAATGTCGAAAACCGTGCGGCACAATATTCCGAATACGTAGCCTTCGCGGAATCTCGGCTTTGCGGAGCGGGCAGGGGAGCCCTGCATCCGCCCCGGCTTGGGAAGCGTCTCCAATGTCACGCCATCGCGGCGCGCACGTCCGGATCGGCCAGCGTCTCGTCGAGCGTCGCGCGGGTCCGTTCGACGATGGCGTCGATCTCGGCCTCGGTGCAGCACAGCGGCGGCGCGTAACCCAGCACGCCGTTGCCGAAGGCTCGGATGACCAAACCCTTGTCCCAGGCGCGGTCGAAGATGCGTTGCGCCGGCGCGGCTGCCGCCGGCAGCGGCGTTTTCTTCGCCTTGTCGGTCACGAGCTCGACGGCGGCCAACATGCCGCGGCCGCGGACTTCCCCCACGAGAGGATGGTCACCGAGGCTTTCCAGCCCGGCCATCAGACGCGCGCCGGCCCTGCGGCCATTGTCGAGCAGGCCGTTTTCGTAGAGACGCAGCACCTCGAGGCCGACCGCAGCGCTGACCGGATGGGCGGAATAGGTATAGCCATGGCCCACCGCCGCCGCGCCGGCCCCATCCGCGATCACATCGTAGACCCTCTGCGACATCAGCACCGCGCCCATCGGTACATAGCCCGAGGTCAACCCCTTGGCGGTCGTCATCAGGTCGGGAACGATATCCTCATCCTCGCAGGCGAAGAGCGGACCGGTGCGGCCGAAGCCGGTGATGACTTCGTCGGCGACGAAAAGGATATCGAGTTCGCGGCAGAGCTCGCGCATCGCCTTGACCCAGCCGGGGGGCGGAACGAGCACGCCGCCCGACCCCTGGATCGGCTCGCAATAGAAGGCGGCGACCCGCTCGGAGCCACCCGCGGTGTCGATCTTGGCTCGCAGCGCCGCCAGCGATGCCGCAATGACGGCCTCGGACGTAGAGCCCGCCGGGTTGCGGTAGGTGTAATGCGACGGGATTTTATGCTGCCAGTCATATGGCACGCCGAAACCGGCGTGGAAGGCGGGCAGGGCAGTGAGGCCGGCGCCAACGGTCGACGAGCCGTGATAGCCCTGTTCGATCGAGATGAACTGGTCCTTCTCCGGCTTGCCGCGTGCCTGCTGGTAATAGCGGATGAAGCGGACCGTACTGTCGATGGCGTCGGAGCCGCCGAGCGTGAAGTAGACGCGGTTGAGGTCGCCCGGCGAACGCTCCGCGAGTTCGGCCGCCAGCCGGATCGCCGGCTCGGAACCGAGGCCGAAATAGCCTGTTGCATAAGCGAGCTCGCGCATCTGGTTCGCTGCGGCCTCGACGATGCTGTCCTGCCCGTAGCCTGCGTTCACGCACCACAGCCCGGCGAAGCCGTCGATGAGCTGTTTGCCCGAGGCGTCCGTGATGGTCGCACCCTTCGCCGAGCGCAGCACGCGGACCCCGGCTTTCTCATGGCCACGATAGGAAGCGACCGGGTGAATCCAGTGCTCGCGATCGAGTTCGATCAGGGAATTGCTCAACATGGCGGTTCTCCAGACTATCCGAGCGCCTGACTGGCGAGAGCGAAGGGTTTCGCGGGGCCGGCCGGCTGCCGGCTCGTGGCGTTCCGGCGCATGGCGATACCGCCGCCGACACCCGCGAGGCCGTGGGCGGAAAGCCATGGCGAGAGCTTCTCCCCTTCAGCCGTATCGACGCGCAGGAAGGCGCCGGGCCGGCTGGCGATCAGAAAGCTCAGCAAGCTCTGCGCCTGCTCCACGGTATTCGCGATGACCGGGCCGATCACTTCGCCGCGGCCAAACTGACGCAGCGCGGCGTAGCCGACGACCCGGCCGGCTTCACGGAGCATGGCCATCCGCCCGGATTCGGCCAGGAGCCGCAGCAGGGGGCGCCGATCCATCCCAAGCGCCTGCAGATCGAGCGCAGCCACTGCGGGAAAGCTCTCCGAACCGACCCAGTCCAGCTCCGCGGCATCGGTCGCAGCGTCCATAGGCAGCGGCGTGGGAACGCCTTGATGTTGGCGGATCTCATGGGTCGCGCTGAAGCCGAGCTTCTCATAGAGGGGCAGGCCGTCCGCGGTCGCAGTAAGGCGACATTCGCGCTCGCCACAGGCACGCAGGGCGGCGTCCATCAGCTTCCGACCAAGGCCGCGTCCGCGCGTGCTGGCGGCGACGATCACCATATTGATGGTCGCACAGCCGTCCCCGAAAGGCGTCAGCATGGCGGTCCCGGCCACGTGACCACCCCGCAGCGCGACGAAGCCGTGGCTGAGCGCCAGCAGCATCGCCCAATCTTCACGGCGGTGCGGCCAGCCCGCCTCGCGAGAGAGCAGAACGGCGCCGTCGAGATGCCTTTCGTCGAATGCGACGATGTCGATCGTTTCCTGGTCCATGATGCTTCACTTCGTATCCGTTGCATCATGGATAAGCCGCGTGCCGACGCAGTTCCTCCTGAGGAACACCGCCAGGCGACATCTTTAACCGTAGGAACACGCGGCCACCGCATGGAATGCCACGGCCAGCCCAAAGGCCACGCCCATGGCGAGGCCGGGAGGCTCGGGCTGCCGTGCGAGCGCAACTGTGTGCCACAGCCTTACGGGTGGACGGCAGTTTGTGCTTCCTGCCGCGGGCAATGCGGTGCTCGCGCGGTTCTGCCGCCGGCTATGATGCTCGCTAACGGACACAACCGTTTCGCCACAGGGGATTTCCGCGGATGACCGTCATCAAGCCCAAATTCGTCACCTTCGACTGCCACGGCACGCTGATCTATTTCGCGATGGATAAGGCTGCGCGCGCGCTTTACGGCGACAAGCTGGACGAGCCGGCGATGCGGAGCTTCATTACGAATTTCTCGGCCTATCGCCTCGACGAGATCCTGGGCGACTGGAAGCCCTATGAAGAGGTCGTCTACAATTCCCTGGAGCGTACCTGCCGCAGGAACGGCGTCGCCTTCCGCCCCGAGGATGCGCGCTGGGTCTACGAGCAGGTGCCGACCTGGGGGCCCCATCCGGATGTGCCGGAAGGCCTCGCCAAGGTGGCGAAGGAAATCCCGCTCGTCATTCTCTCCAATGCGGATGACGACCAGATCCCGCACAATGTCGCCCGGCTCGGCGCGCCTTTCCACGCGGTCTACACGGCCGAGCAGGCCCGGTCCTACAAGCCGCGCATGAAGGGCTTCGAGTACATGTTCGACATGCTGGGCTGCGGGCCGGAGGACGTCTGCCACGTCTCGTCCTCGTTCCGCTACGACCTGATGACGGCGCATGACCTCGGGATCAAGAACAAGGTCTGGGTCAATCGCGGGCACGAGCCGGCGAACCCCTATTACGGCTACACCGAGATCAAGGACATCTCGGGCCTGCCCGGCGTGTTCGGCCTCTGAGGCCCGGCCGATGCAGTTCAAATCCTATTGGCATGATACGGCCAATGCCTTCCCCGGCGCCGCCGAGGGACCGGTCGAAGGCGCCTACGACGTGGCCGTCGTTGGCGGCGGCTTCACCGGTCTCGCCGCTGCGCGCCAGCTCGCCATGGCCGGCGCAAAGGTCGCGGTGCTGGAGGCGGAAAGCGTCGGCTACGGAGCGTCGGGCCGCAATGGCGGCCATCTCAACAATGGCCTCGCGCACAGCTTCATCGCCGCCAAGGCGGCGCTGGGTAGCGAGCGCGCGGTGGCTCTCTACAAGGCCTTCGACGATTCCGTCGATACGATCGAGCGGATTGTCGCGGAAGAGGGCATCGACTGCTCCTTCCGGCGCGCCGGCAAGCTCAAGCTCGCCTCCAAGCCCGAGCATGTCGCCTCGCTTACGCGCAATTTCGAGGTGCTGCATCGTGAGGCCGATCCCGATACCGCCATGCTGAGCCGCGCGGACCTCGCCACCGAGATCGGCTCCGACAGCTTCCACGGCGCCATGCTCTCGAAGAAGAGCGCGATGATGCATATGGGGCGCTTCGTGACCGGATTGGCGGCGGCGGCCACCCGGTACGGCGCGGTCATCTACGAGCATGCGCCCGTCACTGAACGGCGGCAGGAGGAGGGGCGGCACGTCCTCCAGACTCCGCGCGGCACCGTCTCGGCGAAGGAAGTGCTGGTGGCGACGGGGGCCTATACCTCCGGTCCCTTCTCCTGGTTCCGGCGCCGGATCGTCGCTGTAGGCAGCTTCCTCATCGCGACGCGGCCACTCAGCGCAGCCGAGGTCGCTGCAACCATGCCCGGCAACCGCACCGCTGTGACCTCGCTCAACATCGGCAACTACTTCCGGCTGGCGCCCGACAGCCGGCTGATCTTCGGTGGACGGGCGCGCTTTTCCGCGACCTCGGACCAGACTTCGGACGCCAGGAGCGGCGCCATCCTGCGCGCGAGCCTCGCCGGCATCTTCCCGCAGCTGAAAGATGTCGAGATCGACTATTGCTGGGGCGGGCTGGTCGACATGACCAAGGATCGCTACCCCCGCGCCGGACGCGAGGACGGTGTCTGGTATGCGATGGGCTATTCTGGCCACGGCGCACAGATGTCGACGCATCTCGGCACGATCATGGCCGACGCGATCCTCGGCCGGCCCGACCGGAATCCGCTGAAGGGCCTCCCCTGGCCGGCGGTGCCTGGCCATTTCGGCAAGCCCTGGTTCCTGCCGCTGGTCGGACTCTACTACAAGGCGCTCGACCGCATTCAATAGGGGGACGGCCCTGCCGTGAAACGTCGGAAGGCGCCGGATATGCTCCGGCGCCTGTTTTCTACATGGGTCAGCCGAGGCCTCCGATGTGGAAGGCCTTGACCTCGAGATATTCCTCGATGCCGAGCCGGGAGCCCTCGCGGCCCAGCCCCGACTGCTTGACACCGCCGAAGGGGGAGACCTCCATCGAGATCGCGCCGGTGTTGAGGCCGACCATGCCGAACTCCAGCGCCTCGCCGACGCGCCAGGAGCGCCGCATGTCCTGCGTGAAGAAATAGGAGGCGAGGCCGAAGGGCGTGCCGTTGGCTACGGTGATCGCTTCCGCCTCGCTGCCGAAACGGAACAGCGGCGCGACCGGGCCGAAGGTCTCCTCGCTGGCGAGCACCATTTCGGTCGTGGCCCCCCCGAGGACGAGCGGCGTGGCATATTGCGCACCGTTCGGCATGTCGGCCGCGGCGGCGAGGCGCTTGGCGCCCTTTGACAAGGCGTCGTCGACATGGCGCTCGATTTTCTCGATGGAAGCACGATTGATCATGGGTCCGATATCGACACCGGCCTGCGTGCCGGGGCCGACCTTCATCGCCACGACGCGGGCGGCGAGCTTTTCGGCGAAGCGATCGTAGATGCCGTCTTGCACCAGGATGCGATTGGCACAGACGCAGGTCTGGCCGCCATTGCGGAATTTCGAGACGAGCACGCCCTCGATCGCGAGGTCGAGATCCGCGTCGTCGAAGACGATGAAAGGCGCGTTGCCGCCAAGCTCCAGGCTGAGCCGCTTGATGCCGTCGGCTGCCTGCCGCATCAGCAGCGCGCCTACCCGCGTCGAGCCTGTGAAGGAGATCTTGCGGACGGCCGGGTTGCCGGTGAGTTCGGCACCGATGGCGGTGGGCATGCCGGTGACGATGTTGACGACGCCGGCCGGGATGCCGGCCCGTTCGGCCAGGACGCCGAGCGCCAGCGCCGAGAACGGCGTCAGTTCGGAGGGTTTGATCACCACCGTGCAGCCCGCCGCGAGCGCCGGCGCGACCTTGCGAGTGATCATGGCGTTCGGGAAGTTCCAGGGCGTGACGATGCCGCAGACGCCGACAGGCTCCTTCATCACGATGATGCGTCGGTCGGGGGTCGGGGCGGGGATCGTCGCACCGTCGATGCGGCGGGCCTCCTCGGCGAACCATTTGACGAAGGAGGCGCCATAGCGGATCTCGCCGCGTGCCTCCGCCAGCGGCTTGCCCTGCTCGCGTGTCAGGATCAGCGCTAGATCCTCGATATGCTCCAGCATCAGCGCGTGCCAGGATTCCAGCAGTGCGGCGCGCTCGGCGTTCGTCTTGGCCCGCCACGGGCCGAAGGCCGCGGCCGCGGCTTCGATCGCCGCGCGGGTGTCGTCACCATCGGCATCCGGCACCGAGCCGATCGCCTCCTGCGTCGCGGGGGCGATCACCTCCAGCCTGAGACCGGAAGCTGCGGCCCGCCAGTCGCTACCGACGAGGCATGCCTCACGTAGGAGAGCGGGGTCGCGAAGGCCTTGAATGGTCATGGTTGCGGTCTCCTTCAGCCCAGCGCCGAGAGCACGGCGGCGGTGATGTCTGTGGTCTTGTGCTTGCCCGGCTCGGTGCCGATGCTGCGTGCCGTAGCGGCCTCGACAGCCGTCATAACGGCCTCCGCCGCTGCAGTCTCGCCGAGATGTTCCAGCATCATTGCGCCGGACCAGATCGCGGCGATCGGATTGGCGATGCCGAGATGGGTGATGTCCGGCGCCGAGCCATGGACCGGCTCGAACATCGAGGGTGCGCTGCGCTCCGGATTGATGTTGGCAGAGGCCGCGAAGCCGAGCCCGCCCTGAATGGCCGCGCCGAGATCGGTCAGGATGTCGCCGAAGAGGTTGGACGCGACCACCACGTCGAGGCTTTCAGGCGCCATCACCATGCGCGCAGCCATGGCGTCGATGTGGTAGTTCGTAACCTCGACATCGGGATATTCGGCCGCAAGCCTCGCGGTGATCTCGTCCCAGAACACCATCGAGTATTTCTGGGCGTTGGACTTCGTCACCGAGGCGAGCTTGCCGCGACGTTTGCGCGCCTGCTCGAAACCGAAGCGCAGGATGCGCTCGACGCCCTTGCGGGTAAAGATCGAGGTCTCGACAGCGACCTCGTCGGCCGTGCCGTTATGGACGCGGCCGCCGGCGCCGGCATATTCGCCCTCGGTGTTCTCGCGGATGCAGAGGATGTCGAAGGCGCTCGCCCGCAGTGGTCCTTGGACGCCCGGCAGCAGGCGGTGCGGGCGGATATTGGCGTATTGCACGAAGGCTTTGCGGATCGGCAGCAGGAGCCCGTGCAGCGAGACCGAATCCGGCACGCGTGCCGGCCAGCCGACGGCGCCGAGCAGGATAGCGTCGAAGCCGCGCAGGGTCTCGATGCCGTCGGCCGGCATCATCGCGCCTGTCTTCTCGTAGAAGTCGCAGGACCAGGGGAGGGGCGTTCCTTCGAGCCTGAAGCCGGCGCCGCGAGCTGCACGGTCGAGCACCTCCCAGGTAGCATCGATGACGGCGACACCAATCCCGTCGCCCGGGATCAGGGCAATCTTATAAGATTTCACGGTGAACTCCTCAGAGGGCGATCAGGACGCTCTTCGATTTCCGGTTTGCGAGATAGGCCTCGCGTCCGAGGTCCTTGCCGAGGCCCGACTGCTTGTAGCCTCCGGTCGGCAGGATGTGGTCGCGCGAGCGGCCATAGCGGTTGACCCAGACGGTGCCGGCCTGCAGGCGATTGACGGCGCGCAGCGCCCGCGACAGGACGCGCGTGTAGAGGCCGGCGCAAAGCCCGTAGGTCGGG
>JARYGW010000017.1:0-3155 GCA_033792295.1 Allobosea sp. | reverse complement strand
CGAAGATCTCCTCGGTTACGGCAGGCGAGGCGGCATCGACGCCTTCCAGCACGGTCGGTGCGTAGAAATAGCCCGCGTGGCCGAGGCGTTCACCGCCAAGCCGGCAGCTTGCGCCGCGCGCCACTGCCGCATCGACGATGCCTTCCATGCGGCAGATCTGTCTCTCCGAAATGATCGGCGAATAGGCACTCGCAGCGTCCCAGGTCGGGCCCGGCCGAACCGTGCGCATGCGCTCGACGATGAGCGCGACGAGTTCCTCCGCGACGCTCTCCGCCACGATCAGGCGAGAGCCGGCGACACAGGCCTGGCCGGCATTGCCGAGGATGCTGCGGGCGATGGCGCCGGCGGCGAGTGGCAGATCGGCATCGGCGAAGACCAGCTGGGGGCTCTTGCCGCCGAGCTCGAGCGTCATCGGCTTGATGCCGGTGCGGGCAATGTTCTCCATGATTGCCGCGCCCGCAACCGTCGAGCCGGTGAAGCTGACCTTGGCGATGCCGGGATGGCCGGTGATCGCCGTGCCGGTGGTGCGCCCGTCGCCGAGCACGATGTTGATCAGGCCAGCGGGCAATCCGGCGCGAACCGACAATTCCGCGAGATAGAGCGTCGCGAAAGGCGTCATTTCCGAGGGTTTCAGCACGATGGCATTGCCGGCTGCGAGTGCGGGACCGAGCTTCCAGCCGGCCATGTTGATCGGGAAGTTCCAGGGCGTGATGGCACCGACGACGCCATAAGGCTCGGTCGCGATCATGCCGAAACTGTCGGAGCCCGTCGGGACGAGATTGCCGCCTTCCTTGTCCGCGAATTCGGCGAAGAAGCGGATCTGCTCCGCCGTCACCGGCACATCGCCCGTCATGAGTTCGGTGATCGGACGGGTGGAAGCGACCGCCTCCAGCCGTGCGAGCGCCTCTGCTTCCGCCTCGATGAGGTCGGCCCAGCGGTGCAATGCGCGGGCGCGCTCACGCGGTGCCACGCGCGACCAGCCGCTCGTGGCGAGTGCCTGCTTGGCAGCGGCAACAGCCCGGTCGACCAGAGCGGCATCGGCGATAGGGCAGGCGGCGAAGGCGGCTGCGTCTGATGGGCGATGCAGGTCGATGCCGTCCCTGGCATCGATCCATTCGCCGCCGATGAAATGGCCGCGTGGAAGTGCGACCGAGGAGGGATCGAAGCTCAGCGACACGACGGGCATCTCCGGATATTGGCCGCACCAGCCTAGAGCGGTCACGCCCGCAGTTTGCGCCTGCGAGCGGGGCCGTGCTGATCGGAAATCCCGTTTGTCCCGCCTGTCACGGCGGAATCTTCGGCGCGGCTCTAAAGCACCGAGCCGAAAAGTGGGCACCACTCTTCGGATAAATCCGATGCGAGGACAAACAGCTGGATCGCCACTTCGCGTCCGACGGGAAGCGCAGCGCTCTAGCCGGCGATGACGTAGATTTTTCGGACGGTTTCGATCGTCTTCCAAACGCCGACATAGCCGGGCTTCATCACGAAGCTGTCGCCGGCGCGGAAGATGCGAGGCGGCTGTCCTTCCTCGGTCAGCTCGATGACGCCCGAGAGAATATAGCAGAATTCCATCGTCTCGCCCTTGATCGAGCGGGTTTCGCCTGGCGTCGCTTCCCATACGCCCGTGCGCACGGGATCCTTGCGCGACTCGTCCTGCGCCCAGGTCTTGAACGAGGGGTCACCGGAGACGAGACGGTCCGCCGTCGCTTTGGAATGCTTGGGCTCGCTGGTCGGGGCGAGGTCGAGCTGGACGAGAAGGGACATGGGAAAAGCCTTTCATTCGGCTGGGAAGGTCAATAGCCACGGCCGCGATCGACGAGGCCGATCGGCGCCAGGCCGGAGCGGTGACGACGAATATTCTCGATGACGGCCCTCGCTGCCGGAGCGGCCTCGACCTTGCTCGCGATGTGCGGCGTCAGGATCACCTTGGGGTGGGCCCAGAACGGATGGCCGGCCGGAAGTGGCTCCGGCTCGGTAACGTCGAGGACGGCGCCGGAGAGCTGGCCGCTGTCGAGCGCGTCAAGCAGGGCGACATGGTCGAGATGCTGGCCGCGGCCGACGTGGACGAGGCCCGCCCCGGCCGGAAGTTTCGCGAAGAGCTCGGCATCAAGGATGCCGACCGTCTCCGGCGTGAGCGGTAGCAGGCAGATCAGGATATCGGTCTCGGCGAGCAGCGTGGACAGGCCTTCCGCCCCATGGAGGCAGCGAATGCCTTCGATCCTTCGAGGAGACCGGCTCCATCCGGAAATCGGAAAGCCGAAGGGCTTCAGGCGCTCGATGACGGCGGAGCCCATCATGCCAAGGCCCAGGATGCCGATACGGCGATCGGTGGCGGATACGAGCTCGTGCGGCTGCCAGCTCGCGCCCTTCTGCTGGGCGATGTAGAGCGGCCATTGCCGGTGGAGCGCGAGCACGCCGAGCGTGACATATTCCTGCATCATCCGGGTGATGCCTTCCTCGATCATACGCACCACGAGGACATGGGCCGGCAGGCCCTCCGTGTTCATCTGGTCGATTCCGGCCCCGATGGAGAACAGGATCTCGAGATTGGCGTAGCGGGCGAGATCGTCGGGGGCCGTCCAGGTGATCAGATAGCGAATCTCGGCGGGGTCGTGGTCCTCACTGCTCCGAATGAAGCGGATATCGGGCAGTTCCTCCGCAAAGCGTGCTGCGAACACCCGTGCACGCTCGTCGGTCGAGTTGAAGAGGAAGGTCAAGGCGCTCTCCGCGAGATTGATAGGCTCAAGGCGCTTGCTGGACAAATTCCGCGCAGAGCCGCCCGAGCAGTTCGACGCAACCGGCGAGTTCCTCGCGCGTGATGTACTCGTCCGGCTTGTGGGCGCGCGCGATGTCGCCGGGCCCGCAGATGATCGCGTCGACCCCGGCGGCCTGGTAGAGGCCGGCCTCCGTGCCGTAGCTCACGGCAGGCAAGGGCGGAGCCCCCGTGATCCGCGAGAGCATCCGGGCAATGGGCGCGTCCGCAGGGAGAGAGAGCGCCGGATAGGCGGCGATTGGCTGCCAGCTCGTCTCGAAGCCGTACGCCCGGGACCGTTCGAGAGCCTCGCGGACCGGTTCGAGAAGTGCCGCGGGCGAGGCGCCGGCGATGGCCCGGGCCTCGATCTCGAGACCGCAGCGTTCCGGAATGATGTTCAGCG
>JARYGW010000179.1:0-11807 GCA_033792295.1 Allobosea sp. | reverse complement strand
ATTCGACATCGACATTCGGCACGCGGCTCAGCACCGCGCGCCGCCCGGACCCCGCGCATCCCCTCGGGATCGCCAGACCGAGAAACCCCGCAGGCCGAGCCTGGACGGGGCTTCCGGCGCGGAGGCTCTCCAAAGCCGTTGCGATTTATATAAGCCTATGCTTATGTGACGGCATGATCGAGAACGATATCTTCAAGGCGCTGGCCGATCCGACGCGCCGCGCGATCTTCGAGAAGCTGGCTGCGGGCGGCATGAATGCCAGTGCCCTGCGGGAGGGCATCGCGATCAGCCAGCCGGCGATGTCGCAGCATCTCTCGGTGCTGCGCGGCGCGGGGCTCGTCCGTGAGGAGCGGCGAGGCCGCTTCGTCAATTACGAGGTCGACCCCGAGGGCCTGGCTCTGATCGGGCATTGGCTGGCGAAGTACCGCGCCTACTGGCCCCAGCGTATCGACGCCCTCAAGGGCTTGCTCAAGGAGATGGACCAATGAGCGCGGAGACCGCGGAGGCGCCATCGGACCTCATCGTCCTCGAATATCAGCTCGATGCGCCGCCGGAGAAGGTCTGGCGCGCGATCAGCGTTCCGGGGCTGCGGGACGTCTGGCTGCCGGACGCGGCCTTGGCCGATCCTGAGCCGGCGATCCTCGCGCCGGGAGAGGCGATCCGCTATCGGATGCGCAAGGACGAGCCGCCTTTCCTGGAAAGCGTGGTCACCTTCAGGATCGCCCTCAATGACGCCGGCGGAACCTGCCTGCGTGTGATCCACGAGCTCACGGCGCGCAGCATCGGGCCAACGATCAGGCCGGCCAACAGCAACGATCCGCCGATGCTTCGCGCGGCCTGACGCTCAACCACATCCGATCCAGTTCAGCTATGGAGTTCGCCGATGCGCGAAACGATGCAACTCGTCCCTATGGTCGTCGAGCAGTCGAGCCGTGGGGAACGTTCCTTCGACATCTATTCCCGGCTGCTGCGCGAGCGGATCATCTTCGTCAATGGCGAGGTCAATGACGCGATGAGTGCACTGGTCTGCGCGCAGCTCCTGTTTCTGGAAGCGGAAAACCCGAAGCGACCGATCCATCTCTACATCAATTCGCCCGGCGGGGTCGTGACCAGCGGTTTCGCCATGTACGACACCATGCGCTACATCCGCGCGCCGGTGCATACGCTGTGCATGGGCACGGCGCGCTCGATGGGATCGTTCCTGCTGATGGCGGGAGAGCCGGGCGAGCGCGCGGCGCTCCCCAATGCCAGCCTGCACGTCCACCAGCCGCTCGGCGGCTTCCAGGGGCAGGCGTCCGACATCCTCATCCATGCCGAGGAAATGCAGCAGACCAAACGCCGGGTCACGCGGCTCTATGCCGAGCATTGCGGGCGCAGCTACGAGGAGGTGGAGCGCACGCTCGACCGCGACCGTTTCATGACCGCGGAGGAGGCGCTGGAATGGGGGCTGATCGACCGGATCGTCCATCAGGCCGACGAGCGGCCGGGCTCTCCGGCACAGCCATGACCGGTTGAGAGAAAAGCTTGCAAATCGGCGGCCCAATTGCAGCGCCTCTCTCGCGTGCACCGAGCTATCGTCCGGGCGCGTAGCCCAAGCGTTTTTCGGGCGAGCGGAGGGACAAGCCGTGACGATCGATCTCGACAATCTGATGCAGGAGATGACCGACTGGAGGCGCGACCTGCATGCGCATCCGGAATTCGGCTTCGAGGAGACGCGCACCAGCGCCTTCGTCGCGGACAAGCTGCGGGAATTCGGCCTGGACGAGGTCGCGACGGGCATCGGCGGAACCGGCGTCGTCGGAACCTTGAAGCGCGGCAGCGGCAACCGGGCGATCGCGCTGCGGGCCGATATGGACGCCTTGCGGATTCCGGAGCAAAGCGAGGCGCCGTATCGCTCGCGAACTCCCGGCATGATGCATGCCTGTGGCCATGACGGCCACACGGCGATGCTGCTCGGCGCTGCGAAGCTCCTGGCGGCCGAGGGCGGTTTCGACGGCACGGTTCGCTTCATTTTCCAGCCGGCCGAGGAATGGGGGCGAGGGGCGCTCGCGATGCTCGATGACGGCGTGCTGGAGCGTTTCCCTTTCGAGGAGATCTACGGGCTGCACAATGCGCCGGGATTAGGCCTCGGCCGCTTCCAGACCCGCGCCGGTGCGATCATGTCGGCCGAGGACAATTTCGAGATCGTCCTGCGCGGAGTCGGTGGCCATGCCGCCCGTCCCCATGTCGGGAGCGAGACTCTGGTTGCCGCCTGCGCCCTCGTGATGAGCCTGCAGACCATCGTCTCGCGCCGCCTGAGCCCGGCCGATATCGCGGTCGTCTCGGTGACGGAGCTGATCACCGACGGCACGCGCAATGCTCTGCCGGGAGAGGCGCGCATCCTCGGCGACGCCCGCAGCTTCAGCCCGGAGGTCAGTGCCGCCATCGAAAGGCAGATGCGCGGGATCGCGGACGGGATTTCGCGGGCCTACAATGTCGAGCAATCCGTGACTTATACCCGCGAATTCGTGCCGCTCCTGAACGATCCGGCGCTGACGGAGGAAGCGTTGGGCGCGGCACGGGAGCTGCTCGGCGCGGAGAACATCTCGGTCGTCTCCGAGCCCTTCACGGGTTCGGAGGATTTCGCCCGCTTCCTCGACCATGTGCCGGGCTGCTTCGCCTTTCTCGGCAATGGCGACAGCGCGCCGCTCCACAATCCGCGCTATGATTTCGACGATGCGGGGCTGATCCACGGCGCGCGGTTCCACGCCGGGATCGTGCGCCGGCGCTTGCCCGCCGCCTGAATGCGGGGCGGGCTCGCGATTCCGCCGGTTGCTACTTCTCGAGGAAGGCGCGGATCGATCCCTCCGCCTGCTTCATCGACATCACGCCGTCGAGATGGCCGCGCACGCCGTCGATGGTGACATGGGTGATGTCCCGCCCGGCATCCTTGGCGGCCTTCAGCGTGCGCTCCACCGCGTCCGGCGTGAAGACCAGGTCCTTCGGCTGGGTGATGTAGAGCATCGGCGCCTTGATCTTCGCCATGCCGTCGGCGAGCGAGGTGCCACCGGCGGCGAAGAGCTGGTTGGCCTTCACCAGATAGAGAAAGTGGTTGGCGTCCGAGAGCTTGGCGCGGGCCATGCCGGCATTGTCCAGCACGCTCTGGACCTGATACTTGGCCGATAGGGCTTTGCCCGGATCCTCGCCCTCCTTGGCCGGGCGACGGCCAAAGGTCGCGTCGGCCCATTCCTGGTGATTGGCCTGGAGCGTCACCGCGGTCAGCGCCTTGGCGAGGCCGGCGAGCGGGGGCGCTTTGCCGTAATAGTCGCCATTGTTCCAGTTGGGATCCACGAGGATGGGCGCCGCCCAGACGTCGAGCCAGCCGATCAGCATGGCATTGGCTTCGGCCGCACCGATGACCGGCATCGCCTTGGCCACCATCTCGGGGTGGCTCGCCGCCCATTCGAAGGTCTGGAGCGAGCCCATCGAGGGGCCGGCGACCAAAGCGAGTTTTTTGATTCCAAGGCTTTCGACGAGAGCCTTCTGAACTTCGACGAAGTCGCGAATGGTCACGACCGGGAAATCCAGCCCATAGGGCTTGCCGGTTTCGGGATCGATCGAGGCGGGGCCGGTCGTCGTGGTCTTGGGGTCGCCGGTGTTGAGGTTCACCAGCGTGTCCGAAGCGATGACGAAATATTTGTCGGTGTCGATCGCCTTGCCGGGACCGATGATCGCGTCCCAGTAACCCGGCTGCGCGTCCTTGGCGTCGTATTTGCCGGCAGCATGCGAGTTGCCGGAAAAGAAGTGGCAGATCAGAACGGCGTTGGATTTGTCGGCGTTGAGCGTGCCGTAGCTCTCCCAGCCCACGCGCACCTGCTTCAGCGTGCGGCCACTCTGCGTGGTGTAGCTGGGCAGCTCGAAGACCTTCTTCTCGACGATCAGTTCCTGCGCCGCGGCCATGCCCGTCACCATCATCGCTGCGAGCGCGACCGCGCCCTTGATCCAAGTCCACATTTCGCTCCCTCCTGCCGCGGCCTTCGTGAGGCCGCGCGGCATCAGACCGGATTTTCGCGAGGCGAGGAAGGGATGTTCCGAAACAATCAGCGCCCGAGCAGGGCCGGAACCATGGTGTTGCCGGTGGTTCCGGTGGGGCTGAGGAAGGCCTCGCTCTCGACGTCGAAGAAGGGGGCGTCGACAGGCCCCTTCAGGACCAGGGGCAGCCTGAGCGAGCCGCTGAGCGAGGCCAGCGAGGCCCGCATGTCGAGCTGGCGCGTCCGCAGGGAGGCATTGCCGGTGAGATTGAGCTGATAGTTCGTTCCGTTCATTTGCGCGTCGGTCAGCACCAGCAGGCCGTTGGCGATGCCGGCATTGGCCGTCAGCGTATCAAACGACGTCTTACCCTGCTGCCAGTCGCGCAGGAGCTGGGACGGATTGCGCTCCGCACGCCGGACCAGTTCGGCAAGGGCGATCCCGCCGATCTCGCCCTGCCGCAAGTTGATGCTGGAGCGCCCGGTCATCGAACCGAGCAGTTCGTCGAAAGTCCTGCCGGCACCATCGAGCGCGAGCTGGAAGGTGCCGGTGCCGGTCAGTCGCGCGAGCTGCGGGACATCGGCCGCGGCCTGGCCGAAATCGACCTTGTCCAGCCCGGCCTGGATCTTGACGTCGACGCCGGCAGGCGCGCCCACGGCGAGGAAGCGCGCCTTGACCGCGCCGCCATAGGCCGAAGCCCGCAGCAGGCCGGTCTCGAAGCGGCCCTTCTTGACGAGGACATAGGTCGCGACGTCGACAAGCCGCGCGCCATTCAGCTTCGCGGAATCCACGGAGACCCGGAGGTCGATATCGCGCCCTGTCCAGCCGTCGAGATCGAGGGGGCTCCTGTCGGCCACGTCGATGGCGGGAAGGGGAAGGCGCCTGATCAGACGCCCGAGATCGAGGCTGGCGCCCGCCAGCGTGCCCGACAGGGCAAAGCGGCCGTCGACATCCGTCAGCTTCATGACGCCATCGAGCCGATCGCCATCCAGGCTCGCCACCGCGTTGTTGAACGAGGCTTCCCGCGGCTTCAACTGCAGGTCCGCGTTCAGCGTCAAGGCTCCGAGCGCCGTCGAGATGCGAGACTTCTCGCCGAACCAGTCGAGGAGCTGGGGGACCGAAGGCGTGGAGAGGGCGAGCGTGCCGTTGACGATCGGCTCGCCCGGTCCGGTGCGCGTGCCTTCGAAGCGCAGCTTCAGCAGCGGCGATGTTGCCGAGAGGGCTGCCTTGCCGCCGCCGTCGGCGACCGGCCAGAGCAGGCTGACATTGCTCGGGACGCCACGCCAGGTGAAGGAACCGGAGAGATCGAAGGGTTGCTGCTGCTCGCGTTCGTCAATGACGAGATTGACGTCCCGCACGATGCTCTGGACAGTGCCGGCAGCCCGCAGGAACAGCACGCCGGAGCGGATGACGATACGGCTCTGGCTACGCAGTTTCTCGAGCTCGGCCAAAGGCGGGGTGAGCCAGTCGGTGACGCCATCGCTGCCCGCGGGCACGGCGACATCGAGCTGCGGGGCGACGAGATCGATGCGGTTGAAGCTGAGGCGCCCGATCAGCAGCGGCAGCAGGCGCGGATAGACCCTGACGCGGAGCGCTTCGCCCGCGACCGCGCCGTCATGCTGGGCGAAGGCAACCTTGGAAAGGCTGATGCGCGGCAGGGGCAGCAACGCGATCTCGGCGCGCTCCAGCGACTTGACGGCGAAGCCGGTCCGTTCCTCGATCGCCCTGAGGGCGCTTCCCTCGATCCGGCCGCGCGCGAGATCCCACGACTGCAATCCGAGCAGGCCGATCACGACAACGAAGCTGAAGGCGAGGAACGCAGTGCGTCTGGTCATGGACTTCCGAATCGGCACGGGCCGAAAGTCAGCCAGCCCCCTGGCGGCAGAGGGTTTAGGCCGATCCGGTTGCCTTGTCGAGCCAGGGAAGCCGGCTATCCGTCGTGGTTTGCACCGGTTTTCGCTGCAATCACAGGCGAATGGTGACGCTGGACGGTGTTCAATGCCGGGCCGGCCGTCTCATTGCGCCGCGAGTACGAGCGGAATCATACGGACCGGGCCACGCGCAACACTCGGGTCGAAGGATCCGCGCAGAAAGGCATCGCTCGCCGTATCGGATTCCAGCCGGGCCTCCCGCACGCGCATCTGGCGGTGGAGATTGCGGAGCTGCGCTTCCATCCGCGAGATGCCGACCTGCTCGTCGATCTGGCGGCGCTGCGCCTTGGTCAGATCGGGGGCCGAGCGGAAGTCGCGGAAGTCGCTGCGGCTATAGGGCCAGCTCGACCCTCCCATGAAGGTCGTGACCTTGCCGTCCAGCACGATGCTGTCGCCAGGCCGCAGCGTGATGTCGCGCAGCAGCGAGACACGGCGCTCGCCCGCCTTTGCAATCGGAATCCGGCAGGCCGGATCGGCGACCGTCTGATGCTTGTAGGCGGTAGCCAGCGTTCCGTAACGCTGGCCATCGGCTGCGACGGCTTTCTCGATCGAGGCGGCCCCCGCAGCGACGGTGAAGACCTTCACCGGCAGGCCCGGGTTCATCGCCTCACAGAGCGCCTGATGCGCCTTCAGGTCGGAGGAGGAGCGCAGATAACCGATCGGGGAATGGAAACCGTCGCACAACCTCACACAGATCGTCTGGGCCGTCTTGGCCGAGCCCGAGAGCGTGTCGGTGCGGGCAGATGAAGCCATCTTGTTCGCGTGCGCCTTCGGCCTGTGCGCATTGCGGCGGAACGGGTTGAGGTCGACGGCAGGTTGAGCGATCCGCCCGTCCGTGCCCGTCCGGAACAGTGGCAGCCGCCAGCCATTGCCGGCCGGGGCGTAGGCGTTCGCCTGCACCGCCGAGCCGGCCGACCGTTGCGCCCGGCGCGCCGCCTCGTCGAGAAAGAAGGAATGGATGCCGGCATCGTCCTCAGCCTGGACGAGCGATGCCGTCAGGATCATGCCGCCCGCGCCGAGCGCCAGTCCCGCGGCAGTCATCGCGACGAGGCGGCGCATGCGCGAGCGTGCGCGCGAGATTTCAGGAGGCAAGGGACGCGATTGCCGAAATGCCGCGACAACGGCCTGTCCGCCGCAGGCAGATGCCTGCTCGGATACGTCACGGACACGCGACATGCGTCACTCCAAATTACGCTTGTTCCACCGTCCGCCGCAGGAAAGGCTGTAATTTACTTTTCGTTAAGATTCAACGCCGCGGCCTGAAGAGCCCGCGGTAAACGGCGGAAATGCTTAACGGAATGGAGGGCGCCTCAGGGGAGGGGCGGTGCTTAGAGCACGGCGAGCAGCACGCCGACCCACATGCACAGGAGCACGACGACACCGACACCGTAGACGGCTCCACGCAGCGGCAGCTTGTTCGGGCCGATATGGATCAGGGTGTGGGCGATACGGGACACGACGAAGATCCAGGCCAACGCCGCCATGGCATAGCCTGTCGCCGCGACTTCCATGGCGAGCATGATCAGCGCGAAGAAGACGACCGGCAATTCGAACTGGTTCGAGAAATTGGCGGAGGCGAGGCGGGCGCCCACCGGGTAGCGCTCGGTCGAGACCGCGACCTCCTCGGGCCGCACCTCGCCCGAGGCGAAGGCGTTCTTCCGGCGAATGGCCAGCACGATGCCGACCGCGAAGATCCACAGGATCATCGCGAGCGTCGGATAGATCAGCTTCAGGGTCATCGCTCGCTCTTCGCCTTCATCGCGACCTGGCCCGCCACGTCGCGGGCCAGACTGCACAAAGCCCGGAAAGGCTCAAGAGCGAGTCGGGTAGTTCGGGCTCTCGCGCACGATCGTCACGTCATGGACATGGCTCTCGCGCAGGCCGGCGCTGGTGATGCGGATAAAACGTGCCTTGGCCTGGTAGTCCTGGAGGTCCTTGCCGCCGACATAGCCCATCGCGGCGCGTAGCCCCCCGGCGAGCTGGTGCAGCACGTTCGAAACCGGCCCCTTATAGGCGACCTGACCTTCGATGCCTTCCGGCACGAGCTTCAGCGAATCCTTGATGTCCTGCTGGAAATAGCGGTCGGCCGAGCCGCGCGCCATCGCGCCGACCGAGCCCATGCCGCGATAGGCCTTGTAGGACCGGCCCTGGTACAGGAAGGTTTCACCCGGCGTCTCGTCGGTGCCTGCCAGCAGCGAGCCCACCATGGCGCAGGAAGCACCGGCGGCGAGCGCCTTGGCGAGGTCGCCCGAATATTTGATGCCGCCATCGGCGATGACCGGCACGCCTGCCTTCGCCGCCGCCGAGGCCGCATCCATGATCGCGGTGAGCTGCGGCACGCCGACGCCCGCGACGATGCGGGTGGTGCAGATCGAGCCCGGGCCGATGCCGACCTTGATCGCGTCAGCGCCCGCATCGATCAGCGCCTGGGCGCCGCCCGCGGTGGCGACGTTGCCGGCGATAACCTGGACGGCATTGGAGAGTTTCTTCACCCGGCTGACGGCATCGAGCACCTTCGCCGAATGGCCATGGGCGGTGTCGACGACGATGAGGTCGACACCAGCGTCGATCAGCATTTCCGAGCGCTCGAAGCCTTGCTCGCCCGTCGTGGTCGCGGCGGCGACGAGGAGCCGGCCCTGCGCGTCCTTGGCAGCGTTGGGATAGGCGACCTGCTTCTCCATGTCCTTGACGGTGATCAGGCCGATGCACCGATAGTGATCGTCGACGACGAGCAGCTTCTCGATGCGGAACTGGTGAAGCAGGCGGCGTGCCTCGTCGGGGCTCACGCCCTCGCGGACGGTGATGAGCCGCTCCTTGGTCATCAACTCCGAGACCGGCTGGTCCGGACTGGCGGCGAAGCGAACGTCGCGATTGGTGAGGATGCCGACAAGCTTGCCCTTGTGCCCTTGCGGACCGCGTTCGACGACCGGGATGCCGGAGATGCCGTTGTGCTTCATCAGCGCCAGCGCGTCGGCCAGCGTCTCGTCAGGGTGGATCGTGATCGGGTTCGCGATCATCCCGGACTCGAATTTCTTCACCAGCCGCACCTGCTCGGCCTGCTGGTCGGCCTCGAGATTGCGGTGGATGACGCCGAGCCCGCCGGCCTGCGCCATGGCGATCGCCATGCGGGCCTCCGTCACCGTGTCCATGGCGGAGGCGATGATCGGCAGGTTGAGCGAGATCGAATTAGTGAGCCTGGTGCGGATGTCGACATCCGCTGGCATGACCTCGGACGGCCCCGGCTCGAGGAGCACATCATCAAAGGTGAGGCCGTCGCGAATCAGACCGTCGAGGGAAAGCGTCATCGTCAACTCCGTCACCGGGCAGGACCGGCTTTTCTGAAGGGCCGGGCGGGTGCGCCCATTGCCGAGTTGACGAGGCCCGTTAGCATGCGTCAGGCCGGACCGCTAGAGCATCGACCGATTTATTTTGCAGTGCAGAAGCGGCACCGGCGCATGGCCGTGCCGCTTTGCTGCTGGAAAGCCGGTTTCAGCGAGCCGGCCGGCGGAATTCCGCGCCGGATGGTGCATCGGGCGATACCCAGAAGCAGCCCGCAGCGAACACCGTGGCGCCCGTTGCATTGGCGAGCTCCTGGCAATCCCTCTGCCGCACGCAGTTATTGTAGCGGATGCTCTCGCCGTAACCCTGCGGTGCGGCCTTGTCCTGACAGGCCAACCGCCAGTCGGTCGGGGCGGCGGAAGCAGGAGTGCTTGCGGCAACGCCATAGGATAATCCCGCCAGCACGCCGAGCGCTGCGAGGCGCAGGCCCGGGCGATAGTGGCTGATGGCAGTAGAAAATTTTGAAATATCAAGCATTTTAACCTCCGAAGGTCGACGGCGCGCGCCCCTCGCGACGGTTCGGTCATGCCGAACAATTATTGAAATGGGACGCTCGATCGCCGTGTTGCAGAGCGGAAAAACGCATGGCGGCTTTGTTTTGGACGCCGAGTCATAAGCCCTGAGCATAGCGGAGGCGCGTCACGGTCGGTCAAAACCCGCCCGAATTCGTGAATCCGGACCTCGTCAGAATTGGCGCATGGCGTTAATAGCCATGCTTATGATTTCAACCGCGCCTGCTGGAACGGGGCGCAGAAGGTCCGAGCCTTGCAACGCGCCAAACTGCTGCCCCTGATCGTCGCCTGTGCCTTGTTCATGGAGAATACCGACTCCACCGTCATCGCGACCTCCTTGCCGATGATCGCGAAGTCGCTGGGTGAAGATCCGATCGCGCTCAAGCTGGCGCTGACCTCCTACCTCGTCAGCCTCGCCGTCTTCATCCCGATTTCCGGCTGGATGGCCGACAAGTTCGGAGCCCGCAGCGTCTTCCGAGGCGCGCTCTGCATTTTCATGCTCGGCTCGGTGTTCTGTGCGATGTCGAGCTCGCTCGGCGCCTTTGTCGGCGCACGCTTCGTTCAGGGCATGGGCGGGGCGATGATGGTCCCGGTCGGGCGCCTCGTCATCCTGCGTAGCGTCTCCAAGGCCGAGATGGTGAGTGCGCTCGCCTATCTCACGGTGCCGGCGCTGGTCGGACCGGTCGTCGGACCGCCGCTCGGCGGTTTCATCACCACCTATTTCGACTGGCGCTGGATTTTCTTCATCAACATTCCGATCGGCATCGTCGGTATCGTGCTATCGAGCCTCTTCTTCGAGGACATTCGCGAGGAGGACGTCGCACCCCTCGACCTGCGCGGCTTCGTCCTCTCCGCCTTCGGTTTCGCTGCGCTGATGCTCGGGCTGGCAACCGGGGGACGGCACATGGTGCCCATCTATGTGTCCTATGGCTGCGTGTTCGGTGGCTCGGCGGCGCTGGTCGCCTACTGGTTCCACGCCCGAAGGGTGCCGTATCCGGTCCTCGATCTCTCGCTTTTTCGCATCCCGACCTTCCGCATCGGCGTGGTCGGCGGCTCGATCTTCCGCACCGGGATCGGCGCGATTCCCTTCCTCCTGCCGCTGATGCTGCAACTCGGATTCGGCCTCGACCCACTGCAGTCCGGCCTCATCACCTTCGCCTCGGCCGCAGGCGCGATGATCATGAAGACGCTGGCGAAGACCATCCTCGCGCACTATGGATTCCGACGCGTGCTAACCTTCAACGCGCTGGTCGGCGCGGCCTTCCTCTCCGCTTCAGGCCTGTTCACACCGACGACGCCGCACGCGATCATGCTGTCGGTGCTGCTGGTCGGCGGTTGCTTTCGCTCGTTGCAGTTCACCGGCATCAACGCGCTGAGCTATTCCGATGTCTCCAACCGCGAGATGTCGAGCGCGACGAGCCTTTCCAGTGTCGCGCAGCAGTTGTCGCTGAGCATGGGTGTCACGATCGGCGCTTTCGCACTGGAGGCGGTCAACACCTTCCACGGGGGCAAGGCGCTTGCTGCCGGTGATTTCTGGCCGGCCTTCGTCATCGTGGGACTGATCTCGGCCACCTCGGCTCTCTGGATGGCGCAGCTTGCGCCGGATGCTGGCGCAGAGGTTTCCGGCCACTCGCCGGTGAGCAAGCGCAAGCTGACAGCCGAGGCGATCGCCGACCAGAAGCCGCTGGATTGAGCTTTTCCTTGTCCATGGCCGAACGGCATCTGCTCCGGCCATATTCCAGGCAAGGCGGCGGAGGACCGATGCGGACGGACTGGCTCGCCTGGCCCGGCTATACCGCCTGACCTGAGACCCTGATCTTCCTCCAGATTTGAGTAGAGTCCGTCACTCACGGAGACGGACGATGCGCCCCTCACGATTCACGGAAGAGCAGATCATCGGGATGCTGAAGGAGCAGGAGGCTGGAGCTGCGACGGCGGATGTCTGCCGCAAGCACGGCATCTCCTCGGCGACCTTCTACAAGTTCAAGGCGAAGTATGGCGGGATGGACGTGTCGGA
>JARYGW010000178.1:0-11846 GCA_033792295.1 Allobosea sp. | reverse complement strand
CCTGATTGGCAGCGACGCCGCCGGCGACGACCAGCGATGACGGGGCGATGCCGGCTTCGCGGCAGGCACGCAAGCCGGCCCGGGTGCGGTCGACCATGACGTCGACGATGGCCGCCTGAAAGGAGGCGCAGAGATCGGCGACGTCGTTGTCCGAGAGCGGCGCGATGCGTTCGGCGACGAGGCGCACGGCGGTTTTCAGGCCGGAGAGAGAGAAGTCGGGATTCGGCCGTCCCTGCATCGGGCGCGGAAAGTCGAAGCGCTCCGGGTCGCCCTTCGCTGCCTCGCGTTCGACCGACGGGCCACCCGGATAGGGCAGGGCCAGCATCTTGGCGATCTTGTCGAAGGCCTCGCCGACGGCATCGTCGATCGTGCCGCCGAGCTTGAGGTAGTCGCCGATGCCGCGTACCGCGAGAAGCTGGGTATGACCGCCGGAGACGAGCAGCAGCAGATAGGGAAAGGCGACGTCGTCGGTCAGGCGTGCGGTCAGCGCATGAGCTTCGAGATGGTTGATGGCGATGAAGGGCTTGCCGGTCGCGAGCGCGATCGCCTTGCCGGCGGTCAAGCCCACCATGACGCCGCCGACAAGGCCGGGGCCGGCGGCGGCGGCAATGGCGTCGACGTCGCTTGGCTTGAGCTTCGCGTGGGCGAAGGCGCGTTCGATGATGCGATCGATCGCCTCGACATGGGCGCGTGCCGCGATTTCCGGCACCACCCCGCCATAGGCGGCATGGGCCGCGATCTGGCTCAGGATCTCGTTCGACAGGATCTTGGTCTCGCCCGAGCGCTCGACGGAGACGATTGCCGCTGCCGTTTCGTCGCAGGTCGTCTCTATCCCAAGAACGCGCATGATCGGTCGACTTGTCCCGCGGAATGAAGGATCAGGTGATGAGGCGTTGCAGGTAGCGGTGTCCCATCGGCAATTCCTTCGTATAGTGCGTGCCATGGTCGAAGGCCAAGGGCAAAGCGGTGGTGCCGAAAGGCCGTCGCCAGCCGGGCTGGAAAGAAAAAGGAGAGAGGATGGCCGGCATCATCGTTCCGCCGCAATGCAATCCGATCGCGGGGCGCTCGTGCCGTTCGCGGCTTGTGCCATGATCGCTGGCGGTTTCGATGGATCGCCGCGCGTCCTGCCGGGCGCGGTAACGGTGATCCATGCATGTGTTATCGCATCGGGTTGTCCCGAAAAGTGGATGCTGCTTTTCGGTCCGATGTCAGAGGAGCCTTGAATGCGCGTCTTCGTCTTCCGACCTCGCCCCGATGCCGAGCACACGGCGCAGGCCATCGCAGCTCATGGCTTCGAGCCGCTGATCGCACCGCTGTTCGAAGTGATCAGGCTGCCGGGCGAGGCCCCGGGCGGCGCGTTCGACGCCATCGTGGTGACCAGCGGCAATGCCGTGCCGATGCTGGCCGAAGGGCCGGCGGGCTGGCGCGAGCTGCCGGTATTCACGGTCGGTGCCCGCACGGCAGTGAAAGTCCGCGAGGCGGGGCTGGAGGATGCGCGCAGCGCCGATGGCGACCGCAACGACCTGATCGAATTGATCAAGCGGACGCTGCCGGCCCCGGCGCGGCTGCTGATGATCGTTGCACGCGACCGCAAGGAGGACGTGGCGCAGCGACTGCGGGACGCAAGCTACGAGGTCACGCTCTGGGAGGCCTATGTCGCGCAGGCCGTGTCCGTGTTGCCAGAGGACGCCCAGGCCGCATTGCGTCATGGCAAGGCGGATGCCGCTCTGCATTATTCGGCGCGGGGCGCGCGGACTTTCCTCGGCCTTGCCCAGGCTGCGGGCGTCGAGGAGCAAGCGCTGGAATTGACCCATGTCACGCTGTCGGCCGATGTCGCTGCGCCGCTGATCTCCGCTGGCGCCAGCACGGTGCTCGTCGCCGAGCATCCCGAAGAGGCGGGGATGCTGGCGGCGCTGGAGCAGATCTCCCAACGCCTGCGACCAGAAGACGCGGCGCGTGCGGAAGCGCGCGGCAGCCTCAGGCGTACGCCCCCGACGATCGAGCTCAAGGCTGAGCCGGAACCGAAAGCCGAGGCACCCGAATCCATGACCGAGCCTGGCAAACCATCACCTGAGGCCGCGGCGCCGACGGAAGCCTTGCCGAAGGAGTTCTCTCCGCCCCCGCCCGAGCCGCCGCGCTCTGCAACGGAAATCGCCGCAAGGCGCTCGACGCCCTGGCCCGCTCTGGCGGCAGCCGGCGTGATCGGGGGCGTCATCGGAGCCGGCCTGGTGTTCTACGGTTTGCGGGCAGGCAGCCCGGCCGTCTCGCCTGCGCAGTTCACCGATCTCGCCGGGCGTGTCGATGGACTGCAGGCCGCTGTCGGCAGTGCCGACCGCAAGGCCGGATCCGCCGCTGAGGCTGCGACGAAGGCAAGCTCGGAGGTCCAGGCTCTCGCGGGCCGTATCGGTTCGCTCGCCAAGGCGCCGGCGGTGGATACGGGCGCCATCACCCAGCAGCTTCAACGCGCCGAGGCCGCTCTAGCCGCTTCCGGCGAGCGTTTTGACAAGCTCGCAGCGCGCGTCAGCGCCGTCGAAACGCAGGGGAAGGCCGCCCCCACGACGAGCCCCGAAGGGATGGCGGCGGCGCGAATCGTTCTCGCCGAACGGGTCCAGCGGGCCCTGGCGGGCGGGCGCCCCTTCGCGAACGATCTTGCCGCGCTGGTGAAGGGCGGTGTCTCTCAGGCCGATGCCGCCGCGCTGTCGGCGGTCGCCTCGACGGGAGCTGCGACGCGCGAAGCGCTGCTTGCGGGTTTCCGCAAGCATGGCGCGCTGTTCCAGCGCGAGGTCACACCGCAATCCGACAGCTGGTCCGACAAGCTTTGGGGATTGGCGAGCCGCATCGTTACGGTGCGCCCCGTCGGTGACAATGGTTCGAACGACCCGGCGACCCTGCCGCTCAGGCTCGAGAGCGCGATCGCGGCCAGTGATATGCCGAAGGCGGCCGCTCTCTGGAGCCAGTTGCCCGAGCCGGCGCGTCGTGCCAGTGCGGAGTTCGGTGCCGATCTGCAAAAGCGGGCGGCGGCGGATGCGGCCAACGCCAAAATCGCGCAGGATGCGGTCACGGCACTGGGCACGGCGGGCTGACGGAGGATAGAAGAGTCCATGGTTCGCGTTCTCGTCTATCTCGCCGTCTTCGCCTGCCTTGCCTTCGGCGCGGTCTGGCTTGCCGACCGGCCCGGCGAAATCTCCGTTATCTGGCAGGGCTACCGCATCGACACCAGCGTCGCGATCGGCGCGATCGGTGTGGTCGTGCTCGCCTTCCTCGTCCTCCTGATCTGGGCGATCATCCGTTTCGTCTTCGGCTTGCCCTCCGCCTTCAGCCTGTCTTCGCGGGCGCGGCGCCGGGCGCGCGGTTTCGAGGCCGTCTCGCGCGGCATGGTCGCCATCGGCGCGGGCGATCCCGTCGCGGCGGGACGCTATACGGGCGAGGCGCGACGCTTCGTTCCGAACGAGCCCCTGACACTCCTGCTCGAAGCGCAGACGGCCCAGCTCACCGGCAATCGCGCCCAGGCCGAAGCCGCCTTCAAGGCGATGCTCGACCGTTCGGAGACGCGGGTGCTCGGCCTGCGCGGTCTCTTCGTCGAGGCCAAGCGGCGCGGGGACATGGCGGCGGCGCGTGCGTTCGCCGACGATGCGGTGCGACGCTCGCCTTCTCTCGCCTGGGCCAACGACGCGCTGCTCGATTTTCATACCAATGCCGGCGACTGGCAGGCGGCGCGTACTGCCGTTGAGCGGCGTGCGGCGCTGCGTCTCGCCGACAAGGCGGAGGCGCGCCGTCAGCGCGCCGTGCTGCTCGCCGCAGAGGCGCTGGAAGCGCGTGACAAGGAGCCGGAGCGGGCTCTCGCCGCAGGGCTCGAGGCGGTGAAGCTTGCGCCGGGGCTGACGCCAGCGGCTGCGCTTGCCGGCCGAATGCTCTCGCAGCGGGGTGATATCCGCAAGGCGTCAAAGCTGCTGGAAACCGCCTGGCGCGAGTCGCCGCATCCGGATGTCGCGGCGGCTTATCTCGATGTCCGTCCCGGTGACAGCGCGCTGGACCGGTTCCAGCGTGCCGTCACCTTGTCGAAGCTGCGCCCGGCCGATCCGGAGAGCGTGCTGGTCCTGGCGGGTGCCGCAATTCAGGCGCGGGAATTCCAGAAGGCGCGCGACACGCTGAAGCCGCTGCTGGCGGGTGGCCCCTCGGTACGTGCCTGTCTGTTGATGGCCGAGCTGGAAGAGGCTGAGCATGGCGCAGCCGGCAAGGTGCGCGAATGGCTGGCGCGGGCAACGCGGGCCCCGCACGACGCAGCCTGGGTGGCGGATGGGCTGGTCTCCGATCATTGGATGCCGGTTTCGCCGATTACCGGCCGGCTCGACGCTTTCGTTTGGACGGTACCGCCGGCGACGCTCGGCAGCCCTCCGCAGGTGCTGGACGACGTGCTCGCCGACCTCGACGATTCGACCAAGCTGATCGAGGTGAAGCCGGAGAGCGTCACCGTTGTCGAGCCGGCGGCGATGGTTGCGCCGACGCTGTCGCGAGAGGAGTCGAAGCCGGCTCCGGCCTCTTCTCCCGCCGAGACCAAGTCCGACGGCAAAAGCGAACCGGCCGCAAAGGTCGGGCCGCAGCCGGCTGCTCCGGTTTCGAAGCCGGTTGAAGGTTCTGGCGCGTCGACCTCGGAGGCCAATTCATCCTCAGTCCGCGGCGTCATGCCGCCGAAACCGGTGATCTTTCCCGTTCCGCACGCGCCGGACGATCCGGGGCCGGACGAGGAGCCGCCGCCCGAGCCGACGAAGGGCGGTTTCCGCCTGTTCGGCTAGAGCATCGGACCGAAAAGTGAACTCCACTTTTCGGAAAAATCCGATGCACCAGCAATAAGGTAGGTCATCGTTGTCGCGTCCGAGAGGACGCGCGATGATCTAAGCGCTCTTTGCCTCGGAGCGCAGGGCATTCCGGATAAGCCCCGCGATTGGCGCTCCGCCTCGCCAGGATAACTCCGACGGGGCGAGGTGCGAGGTGCGAGTATGCGGAAAAGGCGTGCGGTGGGAGCCCATGCGCCTTATAGCGGCGACATGAATTCCGGATTTGAACAGAACGAACAGGACAGCCCGGCACACGGCATGGTGACCCTCCAGGTCGGGGCGGAACAGGCCGGTTTCCGGCTCGACAAGGCGTTGGCTCTGCTCGCCGGCGAGATTTCGCGGGCCCGGCTGCAACAGGTCATCAAGGAGGGCGGGGTCAGCCTCAATGGCACTGTCACCAGCGATGGCAGCCGCAAGGTCGCGGAAGGCGATGCGATCGCGCTGGTGATGCCGGAGGCGAAGCCCGCCGAGCCGGTCGGGCAGGACATTCCGCTCGATGTCGTCTACGAGGACGAGCATCTGATCGTTATCGACAAGCCAGCCGGCCTCGTCGTGCATCCGGCCGGCGGGCATGAGGACGGCACGCTGGTCAATGCTCTGATCGCCCATTGCGGCGAGAGCCTCTCCGGCATCGGCGGCGTCCGGCGGCCGGGCATCGTGCATCGGCTCGACAAGGATACCAGCGGCCTTCTCGTCGTCGCCAAGAACGATCGGGCGCATCAGAAGCTCGCCAAGCAGTTCGCCGACCATGGCCGCACCGGGCCGCTGCAGCGTGCCTATCTCGCTCTGGTCTGGGGCGTGCCACGCCTGCGCGAAGGCACGATCGACGCGCCGATCGAGCGCTCCAACCGCAATCGCGAGAAGATGATGGTGGTAAAGGAGGGGCGCGGGCGCGAGGCGATCACCCATATCGCCCTGCTCGAGCGCTACCCGCCATTGCTGAAGGGCCTCGACGAGACCGAGCCGCTGGCGAGCCTGATCGAATGCCGGCTGGAAACCGGGCGTACGCATCAGATCCGCGTCCATATGAGTCATATCGGCCACCCGCTGCTGGGCGACCAGCTCTATGGCTCCGGCTTCGCCACCAAGGCGGTGCGATTGCCGGAGGAGGCGCGCGAGGCGCTGACCGCGCTGGGGCGGCAGGCACTGCATGCGGCCGTGCTCGGTTTCGCGCATCCGGCGTCAGGGGAAGAGATGCTGTTCGAATCCGATCCGCCTGAGGATTTTGCAAAGCTGCAAGCAGCCCTCGCGAGGCTGTGAGCCAATCTGGCGCCGCTGCCACCTTTCCGCCAGAGTGAGTTCGCATATACTAGGGTTATCGGATGCGGATGGCCAAGGGGGCGCCGCACGCAATCGATCCCGCCGAACTCCCGTCTGGTTTCTGCGTTGGATCAATTCGCACTGTCCGAAACCTGCGCGAAGGTTGATCGCGCGGTGGGTCTGCCGCATAGCGGGGGCCTGAAGGAGGAGACAAGCGCATGGCGAGTGCTTCGCTGCCTGTCCTGTCCGCTGAAGGCGGGCTCTCACGTTACCTCGATGAAATTCGCAAGTTCCCTATGCTGGAACCGAGCGAGGAATACATGCTGGCAAAACGCTGGCGCGAGCATGGCGACCGCGATGCGGCGCACAAGCTCGTCACCTCGCATCTGCGCCTCGTCGCCAAGATCGCCATGGGCTATCGCGGCTATGGCCTGCCGATCGGCGAGGTCGTCTCGGAAGGCAATGTCGGCCTGATGCAGGCGGTCAAGCGCTTCGAGCCCGACAAGGGCTTCCGGCTCGCGACTTATGCGATGTGGTGGATCAAGGCCTCGATCCAGGAATACATCCTGCGTTCCTGGTCGCTGGTGAAGATGGGCACCACGGCGAACCAGAAGAAGCTGTTCTTCAACCTGCGCAAGGCCAAGAGCAAGATCGAGGCGCTGGGCGACGGCGATCTGCGCCCCGATCAGGTGAAGCAGATCGCGACCAAGCTCGGCGTCAACGAGCAGGATGTGGTCGACATGAACCGCCGTCTCGGCGGCGACGCCTCGCTCAACACGCCGTTGCGCGAGGATGGCGAGGGCGAGTGGCAGGACTGGCTGGTCGACGATTCGGACAGCCAGGAGAGCCGTCTCGCCGAGTCCGAGGAGAGCAGCAACCGCCACACGGCGCTGCGCGAGGCGCTCGACGTGCTGAACCCGCGCGAGCGGCGCATCTTCGAGGCGCGCCGTCTCGCCGAGGATCCGATCACGCTGGAGGAGCTCTCCGAGGAGTTCGGGGTCTCGCGCGAGCGCGTCCGCCAGATCGAGGTTCGCGCTTTCGAGAAGGTTCAGGAAGCGGTGAAGAAGGCGATCACCCGGATCGAGGCGCCGAGCGCGGCGCTGCCGGCGGCCTGATCGCGGCAGGCGGAGAATCCGAAAGGGGCGCTTCGGCGCCCCTTTCTTTTTGCGTTCAGTACAGTGGCAGCAGGGGCTTCACCGGCAGGCGGATGGGTCCGAGGAAGACGCGGCCCTCGCGCAGGGAGACAGGCGGAAGCGGTGTGAGGCCGGGCGTGACGGAGGCGTTGCTGCGTCCGCCGAGCAGGCCGCCGAGCCCGCCCAGCAGATTGCCGATGCGGATACCGCCGATCTGCTCGATGCCGGCCGCAGCAATCTGGAGGTCGCCGCCGACGCGATGGGTCGGATCGAGCAGGAGTTGTCCGCTGCCCTCGATGCGGGCCGCGCCCTTGGTCGCGATGAGGCGGGTGAGGTCGAGGACGCCATTGCCGTTACGCCAGGTTTCGAGCGCATCGGGATTGAAGCCTTTGCGGAAGGCCTCCGACTGCGTCAGAGTCGCCTGGAGATCGATCGTGCCGACGTCGGTCGTGCCGAGCAGGGCGTCGATAGCAGGCAGCACGGTGCCGGTGGCGGAAAGCGCGATATCGGCCGCCTGGTCGGTCGCTGGCCGGTCGGGATTGCGACGCAGATGGGCTTCAAGCGTGGCGGCGCGCCAGGTCTCGGCCGCCTGTCCCGGCGTGGTCAGCGTGGCGTTGGGCTCGGCCGCTACCAATGCGAAGCGCTGAGGATCGCGCCAGGCCAGGCTGGCATCGAGCTGTTTCCAGGTGAGAGCGAGGCTGCGTCCCTCCGGCAAGGTGACGCTGGCCGGGCTTGTCGCCTCGACGATGACGAGGCCTGGCGAATAGATCTGCCCGACCGCCACGGCCGGGCCGGTCTCGACGCGCACGGCTTCGCCCCAGCGAGTCGAGGTCAGCGTCAGCGAATCGCAGCGCAGTTCGATACGGAACGGATAGCCGCCGACGGAGCGGTTGTTGCAGGTCCAGGTCCGGCCGCGCTCGGCCTCCCGCGCGACGGCCTTGTCGAGTTCAGCGACGACGCGGCCATGGGCGTAGAACCAGAAGCCCGACCAGGCCGCCGCCATGATGGCGAGCAGGGTCACGGGACCATAGAGCCAGAAACGGCTCTGGCGGCGCGTCGGAGTGGTATCGGTCATGCGGCAGGCATTCCTTGCGCGACGGCGGACGGCTCAATAGATCGCCTGCTGGCGATCCGTTGCGTTGATGCGATAGCTCGCAAACGTGGCGGGCGCCAGCATTCAGGGGTTCGCCCCATCTCCAGCTTTCGCGCAGCACCAAGCAGGCCGGCGCGGCCAAATTATGGGACGGGGCATGACGATCGAGGGCGATGCGGCGGATCTCTGGGTCTTCGGCTACGGATCGCTGATCTGGCGACCGGGATTTGACTTCGAGGAGAGCGTCGCCGCGCGGCTCCACGGGTATCACCGTTCGCTGTGCGTCTTCTCGCATGTCCATCGCGGCACGCCGGAGCGGCCGGGGCTCGTGCTGGGGCTGGATCGTGGCGGAGTCTGCCGGGGGCTCGCCTTCCGCGTCGTGGCGGGGCAGGCGGAGGAGACGATCGCCTATCTGCGGGAGCGCGAGCAGGCGACCTCCGTCTATATCGAGCGCCATGTCTCGCTGCGGCTCGACGACGGGCGGCGGGTGCGCGGGCTGGTCTATGTCGCAGACCGCAAGCATCTCCAATATGCCGGCAAGCTGCCGTCGAAGGAGTTGTTGAAGCTGGTCCGGCAGGGGCGGGGCCAGTCGGGGGAGAACCCCGACTATGTGCTGCAGACCCATGAGCATCTGCGCAAGATGGGGGTCTATGATCCGGTGCTCGCTGCGCTGGCTCAGGAGCTTGCGCCGGGACTGCATGCGACGCACCCGCCGCTCTAGAGCATTTTCGAGCGAAGTGGACGCCGGCCGGTTCGCGTGAAGAAAATGCGATAAAACAAGAACTTGGAGTTGCTCCGTGATTCAGAGAATTGCGGAACGGCCCCAGGTCATCGCGCGTCCGGCCGGGCGCGGTAACGATGTTTCATCCATTTGTTATCGCATCGGTCCGATACCATCGGGCTGATCAGGTCGTCGTCTGCGCCTGCGGCATCAGGTCGAGCAGGGCTGCGCGCCGGCTCGCTCCATCCTCGGCGAGGAGATGGACGTGGATCTCCTTCGCGCCGGCCTCCATCACGGAACTCTGCCAGCGCGCCAGGGCGGCCTCGATGCCGAAGGGGCCGGAATCGCGGGCGGCGACGATCTGTCGCTCGGCCGAGACGGCAAGCAAGACCGCATCGGTGAAACTCAGGGCATGAATGTCATCGGCGGCGAAGACCGAGGCGACATAGCGACGACCGGAGCGGCCACGCCAGGCCGTGAAGCGCCGTTCACTGAGGGACGCGGTGCTGCGCAGCGGCATTTCGCATGCGGCAGCTTCCATAGCAGGGGCCGGCTCGTCGAACAGGTCCGGGGTGAAGCGGTAGGCGAGGGCAGCCATGTCTGTTCCTCCTGTAATGAGGAACAAAATGGGAACGATAGGGAGATAAGTCAACAGGCGCCGGCCGTAGCATTGCGGGCTGCTGTCAGGACTTGTCAGGAGTGCGCGAGCGGGTCGAGACCTTGTGCGGCGAGTTCGGCGCGGCCTTCGGCGAGCAGCCGGTCGCAGGCCGTCTCGATCCGGTGCTGCAACTCGCGCTGAAAGGTCGTCTTGTCGAGACCGGGCATGATCGGCGGCAGGATCTCGAGCCGGATCGTGCCCGGACGCCGCAGGAACTGGCGACGGGGCCAGTAAAGCCCCGAATTCAACGCGACCGGCAGGCAGGGCACGCCGAGTTCGGCATAGAGATGGGCCACGCCGAACTTGTAGGCCGGTGGCGCGCCGGGCGGGCGGCGCGTGCCTTCCGGGAAGATCAGGAGCTGGCGGCCCTTCTGGCCGAGTTCGACCGTGGCGCGCCGGGTGACGTCCTTGAGGGCGCGGGCGCGGGCGCCGCGATCGACCGGGATCATGCTGAGCTTGGCCAAGCACCAGCCAAAAATCGGGATGCGCATCAGTTCCCGCTTCAGGATGAAGACCGGGGCCGGAAACAGGGTGAAGAGCGTGAAGGTCTCCCAGAAGGACTGGTGCTTGGCGGCGACCAGCAGCCCGCCCGCGGGGATGTTCTCGCGGCCGATCACCTCGTAGCGGATGCCGGCGACGACCCGCATCAGCCAGAGCGAGCTCCGCGCCCAGGCGGTAGCGATGCGGTGCAGCGCCTGCGGCGGCAGCAGCAGCGACGGCAGGGCGGCGAAAATCAGCCAGAGGATGAGATTGGCATAGAACAGGACATTGAAAGCGAGCGAGCGCAGGACGAGCATGCGCCCGCAATGAGGCCGCGCGCGGCGGCGGTCAAGCGCCTCGATTGTTCAGCCTTCGCGGGAGGGGGCGCCGCGAAGATGCGAGCGCTTCTCGGCCTCCGGTCCCAGAAATTCGGCCGGCTTCGGCGAAACGGGTTTGCGCCCGCCGACGATGACCGAGAGATGGGAGTTTTCCGGATCATCCTCGACGAGGCTGCGCAGCCGGGCGACAAGGTATTTGGCGTATTCAGGCATCAGCACCTTGACCGTCGACCAGCGATGCCACCAGCCGGAGGTGTCAAGCTGGTCGGTGACGACGGGGTGGGCGACGAAACGCAAGCCCGGCATGGCATGGCCGAACTCGGCAAGCGTCCGCGGCATGTGGTAGTTCGAGGTCACGACCAGAAGCGAGCGGAAGCCGTGCTGGCGCGCCCAGCGGCGCGTCTCGATCGCATTGCCGATGGTGTTGCGGGCGCGGTAGTCGAGATCGACGCAGCAGCCCAGCAGGTCGCGCGAAGCCGGGTTGAGCCGGGCAAGCTCCTCGCGGCTGGTCTTTTCGTTGACGCCGCTGATCAGGAGGCGCGCGCCGCGATCGGCACCGAGCAGGCCGATGGCGTCGCCGACACGTTGCGAGCCGCCGGTGACGACGACGATGGCGTCGGTCCGCGGCGTCCCGGCCGGTTCGCGCGCCTCGATGCCGGCCGCGAAGCGGGCATAGCCGCAGATAAAGAGAGCCGTGACGAGTCCGGCCGATGCAGTCGCAGCCAGCGCCAGCAGACGGCAGCGCGAAAGCCGTCTGCGCGCGACGGACGAGTCCGCCGTGCCCACCGTGAGATGGTCGTTGCCGCTGCCGATCATGGCCATGACGCGCCGAACCTAGCCGGGCAATCGGGCATAACGGCGGCAGGCCGTGGCTTGTCGTTGCGTCGTCCCGTCATGCCAGCATTTTCAGATAGTGACGCACGGTGAAGCGCGACACGACGCCGGCGATTGCCGCGACGACGACCGCGACGAGCAGGACGGCGGCATAGCCGGCCCAGCCGATTTCGAAGGCGCCGAACAGCGCCTGCAGTTGCTCCGCCTCCGGCGCGGTCGACCAGAACGAAGACAGGAAACCCAGGAGTGCGATCGCGGTGATGGCGGCCAGACCGCCCATGGCGCCGCCGCGCAGGCCGAGACGGATGAAGCGGCTCTGGAACTCGCGTGCGATGAAATCGTCGTCGGCACCGACGAAATGCAGCACTTCGACGCTCTCCCGGCTGCCGGCCATGGCGCCGCGCGTGGCGAAAGCCACGGCCAGCGCTGCCGCCGTCAGCACCAGCAGCACGATGACGAAGCCGGAAACGATGATCGTGCTCGCCATGGCCGAA
>JARYGW010000177.1:0-11868 GCA_033792295.1 Allobosea sp. | reverse complement strand
AGCCGCGTCACCCAGCTTACAGCCCAGCGCGACGCGCTCGCCGTGCAAATCGAGGATCGCGTCCGCAAGGAGACGGTTGCGGCCCAGCGCAAGCGCGAGGCCTTGCAGGAGACGATCGATCTCGGCGAATCGCGGGTGGAGGCGCTCAACACCCTGCTCGGCCAGCGCGAAGGCCTCTTGTCGAAGGGGCTGATGCCCTCCGACCGGATCATCGAAACCCGCGAGAGGCTGTTCGCCGCCCGCGAATCGATATCCAGGGCCCGAACGGAGCTGTTATCGCTCGACGCCTCGCTTCAGACCCTTCGCCACCAGACCGACCAGGAGCGCGCAGCGCTCGATCGCCAGCTGCGCGATGCCGAGGGGCAGCGCGCCCAGACCCATCTCAGCGAGAATCTGGCGACCACCATCGTCGCCCGATCCGACGGCACCATCACGACTAACGAGGCCGGCGACCACGCCTTGGTCAGCGCCGGCCAGAAGCTGATGGTGATCGAGCAGGGCGGCCCCCGGCTCGATGCACTGCTCTACGTGCCGGCCGACAGCGGCAAGGAGATCAAGCTCGGCATGGAAGTGCGCCTGTCGCCCTCCACCGCCAAGAAGGAAGAATACGGCTCGCTGATCGGCACGGTCATCCAGGTCGACGACAGCCCGGAGAACGAGGCGGCGCTGGCGCAGCGCCTCGGCAACCCCGATCTCGCGCGCCTCTTCACCCGCGCCGGGCCACCGCTCCAGCTCGTCGTGCGGATCAACCCCGGCTCCAGCGGCCCCGATAGTTACGCCTGGACCTCCAAGCGCGGCGAGCAGGTCGAACTCGCCTCGACCACTCTTCTGGAGGGCCAGGTGACTGTGAAGTCGGGCCGGCCGATCAGCCTGTTCATTCCAGCGCTGCGCCGGTTCGTCGGCCTATGAGCAAGGTGCCTCCCGTGCGTTTTCCGCCGACCAGCCGCAAGCGGGTCCCGACCATCCTGCAGATGGAGGCCGTCGAATGCGGCGCCGCCTGTCTCGCCATGGTCCTGGCCCATCATGGCAAATGGGTCCCGCTCGAGGAATTGCGCGTCGCCTGCGGCGTCTCGCGCGACGGCAGCAAGGCGAAGAATCTGGTGCAGGCGGCTCGCCGTTACGGCCTGACGGCCGAGGGATGGCGCACCGAGCCGGACAAGCTCGCCGGCAAGCCGCTCCCGGCGATTCTATTCTGGGAGTTCAACCATTTCGTCGTGCTGGAGGGGATCGGCCGCAAGGTCGTCTATCTCAACGATCCCGCCAGCGGCCCGCGCACGGTCACACATGAGGAATTCAACCGCGCCTTCACCGGCGTGATGCTGACCATGGCGCCGGGCCCCGATTTCAAGCCTTCAGGCGAGCGGACGAATGTCTGGGGCGCGGTGCGCGACCAGCTCGCACCCTCCCGTGGCGCCGTCGTTTTTCTGGTTCTGGCCGGCATCGCCGCCCTCGTGCCGGGTGTTTTCGTTCCGGCCGCGACGAAGGTCTTCGTCGACGACATCCTCGTCCGCCATCTGACGGACTGGATGCGGCCGCTGCTCCTCGGCCTCGCCTGTGCGGCCCTTCTCGGCGGGCTGCTGAACTGGCTGCAAGGCTATTTTCTCGCGCGCCTGCAATGGAAACTCGGCGTGTCGCTGGGCCTCAAGCTGACATGGCACCTGCTGCGGCTCTCGCCGAGCTTCTTCGCCCAGCGCTATGCGGGCGACATCGCGAGCCGGCTCGCGACGACGGAGCGGGCCTGCGACCTGATCGGCAGCCAGGTTTCCGCTCTTCTGGTGACCGGACTCGCGGCGCTGTTCTATGGCGCCCTCATGGCGGTCTACGACCCGGTGCTGGCAGGCATCGGATTGGCGCTCGCCCTCTTCAACGCGCTGTTCGCCCGTCTCGTCGCACGGCGACAGGAGAATGCCGCGCGGACCGTCATGCGTGAGCATGCGACGCTCGGCAGCCTTTCCATCAGCGGCATCCAGTCGATCGAAACCTTGAAGGCGACGGCCTCCGAGGACGATTTCCTGAATCGCTGGGCCAATGCCCAGGCGCGCACCATGAACGCGGTGCACCGTTCGCAATTGCCGCTCCAGCTCCTCGATCTGATTCCGCGCGCGCTCGGCGCGCTGACGATGGCAGCGATCCTCGGCGTCGGCGGCTGGCGCGCCATGGAGGGGCTGATCACCGTCGGGACGCTCGCGGCGTTCCAGACCGTCCTGTCGAGCTTCCTGTCGCAGGTGAGCGGGCTCGTCGGCGTCGCCTCGGGCATGCGGGAGCTGCGGGTGGCGATGGAGCGCGTCGACGACGTGCTGCGCTATCCGCTCGACCATCGCCTGGATCCAAACTTCACGGAAGGGCCCGAGGGTGCACCGCATCGCCTCTCCGGCGCGGTCGAGATTGCCGATCTCGCCTATGGCTACAACCCGCTCGATCCGCCGCTTGTCGAAGGCTTTTCACTGACGCTCGCGCCGGGCGCGCGCATCGCCCTTGTCGGCCCCTCCGGCAGCGGCAAATCCACGATCGCGCGGCTGATCGTCGGGCTGGCTGATCCCTGGGCGGGCAGCATCGCTTTCGACGGTCGACCGGCCGGCCGGATTCTGCCGGGCGTCCGCGCCGCCTCGATCGCCTATGTCGAGCAGTCCGTCGTCCTGATGGAGGGCACTGTCCGCGAGAACCTGACGCTCTGGGATACCAGGGTGAGCGAGCGGACGATCGTCGAGGCTGCCCGCGACGCCGGGCTGCACGACACCATCGCGGCGCGCCCCGGCGGTTACGATGCCCCGGTCAGCGAGGGCGGCAGCAACTGGTCGGGCGGCCAGGCCCAGCGCCTGGAAATCGCTCGGGCGCTGGTGGGGGAACCGAGCATCCTCGTGCTCGACGAGGCGACCTCGGCGCTCGATGCCGCAACCGAAGCGACGATCCTCGACAACCTGCGACGCCGCGGCTGCACCATCATCCTGGTCACTCACCGCCTCAGCGCCATTCGCGATTGCGACGAGATTCTTGTGCTCGACCGTGGCCGGATCGTCCAGCGCGGATCGCATGAGGCGCTCTACAGCCAGCCGGGCACCTATGGGGAACTCATCCGTGCTGCATGAAGCGCCTCGACGGATCGCCGCTGCCGGTACGATGGCCGTCGACCATAGCGGAGCCGTTCCCGTCACGGCCGCCGGCCTGCGGGTCGAACTCGGCTCAGCCGATCTCTATCTCGACTGGCCCGGCCGGGCGGGGCGGCGCCAACGCCTAGCCACTCTCGGTCCCCACGACATCGCCCTGCCACTTTCCCTCACGGCTGCCGCATCGCCGATGGCGGCCGAGGCACGGCTCCTGGTTTTCCCCACGCCGGAATCGCGGCTCTCGGCCTTCGCGATCGAGCCCTTCCTGGCCGGCCTCGATGCCGGCGAGGCTGCCGCGATCGAGGCGGCGGAGAGCTGGGTCGAGCGCACCACCCGCGCCGCCGGCGAGGCTTTGACGGGTGCGTCCGTCCTGCTCGGCGAGGGAAGAGGCAAACTGGAACCGGGCTGCGTCGCGCGGCCCGCGCATGGGCTGCTCTGGGTCGCAGCCGATGATGCAGCGCTTCTGACCAATCTGCCGGGAGTCGGCCCGGTTCTCCCCGGAATGCCGGCGGTCCCGGTAACCTCCGGTGGAATTGCCGTCGAACGCAGCACCGCGATCAGTTGCCGCTCCAGCGCGGCGTTGGCGGCGGAGGGTGGCCTCGCGCGCGCCGTGCTCGGACATCACGAGCGGATCGTCCACGCGCTCGCCTTCTCGGAAGCCAACAGGGAAGACGACGAGGCCGCCCGCATCGCCGGCAAGGCAGCCCGCGACCGTGCCGTCCTCGCCACGACCGTCGCGCCGCTTCTGTCTCCGGCCGCCGCCGGAGCGCTGCACGACGCTTCGCTCGCGTCAGCTTTCCGCAGCGTCGCCGAAGCCACGGCGGTCAGCATGCCCTCTACGTCGTCGCCCGACGTGAGTGACGATGACGGCCTGCCGATCGAACAGCGGATCGACGACCTCGCGGCCTGGGCGGGCGTACGGACGCGCCGCATCCGGCTGGAGTCGGGCTGGTGGCGTCAGGGCGGACAATCGATCCTCGGCTTCCGGCGCGCGGACGGCAGCCCGGTCGCGCTGATCGCCGGCACCGGCTGGCAAGGGGGCTATCGCATCCGCGGAGCGGGCCGGGACAGGCCTGTCGATGCGAGGACGGCCACCGCCCTGGCCGACTACGGCTACGTGCTCCAGCGTCGCTTCCCCGATGCCGCGATAGACGGCCGTGGGCTGCTGCGTTTCGCTGCGCCGCTCGCCTGGCCCACCCTGATGGCGATTTTGATCGTCGGACTCGCCGGAAGTCTGCTCGGCCTCGTGACGCCCATGGCGACCGAGATCCTGTTCGAGACGGTGATTCCAGCGGCCTCGCATCCTGAACTGCTCCAGCTCACGGCCGGCATCGCGGCACTCGGACTGGGCAGCATCGTCTTCGAGCTCGTGCGCGGCTTTCTGGTGTTGCGGCTGGCCACGCTCCTGAATACCGATCTCGAAGGAGCGGTGTGGGACCGGCTTTTGCGCTTGCCGGCCGGCTTCTTCCGGAACCATGCCGCGGGCGATCTCGCTTTGCGGGCCGCGGCGATCAACCAGATGCGCGACGCGGTCAGCGGGACCGCGGTCAGCTCCTTGCTCTCGGCGGTCTTCTCGGTCTCCAGCCTCGCCCTGATTCTCTATTACGAGTGGCGCCTTGCGCTCGTTGCGATCGCCCTCGTCATCGTCCAGCTCGTCGTGATGGTGGGCGTCAATCTGCGGATGCTTGCCTGGAAGCAGCGGGCTCTCGAGACGGAAGGCCGGCTGCAGGCGCTCGCGCTGCAATTGATCCAGGGCATCGTCAAGCTGAAGGTCGCGGGGGCCGAGGCGCGGGCCTTCGCCCGCTGGTCGCCTCTTTTTATCGCGCGGCGGGCTCTCGGCTTCCGCCAGGGCGCGCTTTCGTCCGGCTTCTCCGCTTTCGGAACGGCTTTCGGCATCGCCGCGGCCGCGCTGCTGATTGGGATCGTCGGCCTCGGCGGGATCGAGATCGGGATCGGCCGCTTCGTCGCCTTCAACGCCGCCTATGGCCAGTTCATGTCGGCGACGCTGTCGCTGGGAAGCGTCCTGCCCGCCCTGATGTCCCTGAAGCCGCTCTACGGCCGTGCAGCACCCTTGCTCGCAGCCTCGCCCGAGAATATCGGCCGGCGCGGCGCCCGGCACGATCTGCGCGGCGGGATCGAGGTCAACGATGTGGTGTTCCGCTATCGCGGCGACGGCCCCGCCGTTCTCGACGGCGTGTCGATCAGGATCAGGCCCGGCGAATTCGTCGGCATCGTCGGCACCTCCGGCTCCGGCAAGTCGACACTCATGCGCATCCTGCTCGGTTTCGAGACGCCGGAGAGCGGCTCGGTGTTCTTCGACTATCAGGAGCTGAGCAGCCTCGACCTGCGGGCACTGCGCCGGCAGATGGGCGTCGTGCTCCAATCCAGCCGCGCCACGAGCGGCACCATCCTCGACAACATCCTCAACGGCGCGGCGCTGGCTGAGGCCGATGCCTGGGAGGCGGCGCGCCTTGCGGGGCTGGAGGCCGACATTCGGGCCATGCCGATGCGCATGCACACCTTCGTCGGCGAGGACGGGACGCTTCTCTCCGGCGGCCAGCGCCAGCGCCTGCTGATCGCCCGCGCAGTGGTGCGCCGGCCGCGGATCCTGCTCTTCGACGAAGCGACCAGCGCCCTCGACAATCGCACCCAGCAAATCGTCTCCGAGGGGCTGGAATGGCTTGACGCCACCCGCGTCGTCATCGCGCACCGCCTGTCCACCATCCAGCACGCCGACCGCATCTATGTGCTGCAGGGAGGGCGGGTCGCCGAGGAGGGAAGTTATCGCGAGCTTCTGGAGCGGGGCGGATTATTCGCCCAACTGGCGCTCAGGCAGGTCGCGTGAATCAGGCATCCGCCGGACGGAAACGCAGCAAACCAAAGAAGGAACCCGACATGACCGACAGCAGCAACCGCAAGCTCGACGAGGCCGACCTCGACGACGTGCATGGCGCAGGAATCGACGGGCATTGGGACCACAGCGGCAAATCTTCGATGTGGGTCACGACAGTGCCCGGAGACGCCCATGGCTTCTTCAAGCCGACCGAAAACCGAAGCTCCGTCCGCCCCGACGGCAATGGCGGCTATATCCGCTGGGACCGCGCCAATAGTTGCGAAGCCCCTGCGATCCGCAGGAGCTGAGCCGGTGGCGCCGATCGCTCGATGGAGAAGGCCATGAACAACGAAAAAGCCAGGATCGACGAACAGCGCGAGGACATGAAGCTGTCCGACGACGATCTGGAGGCGGCCGTGGGTGGCGTCGGTCAAGCGCGCGGGTCCGTCAATATCGAGGCCCTGGCGCACAAATACGCCGTACGTGATCCGCTCTATCGCCCTGCCAATGTCAAACTTGCAACGGAGGTTGATCATGACTGAAGCTGTCGAGAAGTTCCAGAACCATATCCGCTCTATCGTCGGCGATCAGCCGAAGCTGGAAGCTTTTTTCACGCAGGTGAAAACACCGGATGACCTCGTCATCTATGCCGCTGACGCAGGCTGTCCGCTCGAGAAGGCCGAAGCCGAGGATCTGTTTGAGAAAGGGCAGGCCGCCTATAACCAGATGCAGAGCCATCTGAGTGACGATGATCTGGAAACGGTGGTCGGTGGCGTCAGCTTCGCTGCCATTGGCGTTGGCGTTGGGGCGGCGCTCGGCATCGCGGCCGTCACGGTTTTGACGGCAGGCGTGGGGACCGGGTTCTTGGCCGCGACGGTGGCCGCCGGTGCCACGACGTGGGGTGGTATAGCTGCCGGCGTGGCAACAACAGGCGGTGCGATGGCATTTTCCGGTGCCGTGGTAGGCGGTGGCGCCGGCCTCGTCGTCGACAAGGTGGTCGACGCCGTTAAGTCGTGAGGCACTTGTCCTATTCGGATAGCTGATATCCTGCGCTTTCGCGCGTCATGATACCAGATTCAATAATGGTCACAATAAAAGTGGATGTTTACCGGTCGCCGTCGAGGCGACGTAACTGTCCATTTGACCAAAATTCCTCTCCAAAACATTCTTTCTATTAAGAAGGATCAACCATACATGACAGCACAAGCCGTGATTTCAGATAGCCCCCGTTTCATCCGGTTCCAGAGCGTCCTTTCCAAGCTCGCCTCCGACCCGGATGAAGCAAAGCAATTCGCCTCTACTGTAAATGGCCCAGAGACGTTTGCTTCCTATCTTTCCAAGAAGGGAATCGCTGTCAGTGCCAGCGAAGCGGATACAGTGTACAGAGCCCTGCGCGAACTCGCCGCGACGCTGCCAAATCAGCAGCCGGCAGAAGAGCGGCCGCTCGGAGACAATGAACTGACCGAAGTGGTCGGTGGGGGATGGGGCTGGGTCGCGATCGGCGCGGTCGCCGGGCTTGCCCTTGGAGCGGTGACGGGCGGCGTTGGTCTTGCACTTGCCGGCGCAGCCTTCGAAGTGGTTGGCACCGCCACGCTCGGTGCCGTCGGAGGCGGGCTTGTGGGTGCCGGCGGCGGCGCCGCGGTTGGCGGCATCGCCCAGACCATCAAAAACGCTCTTTCGTAAGACGCCTGTCTAAAACGGACGAGAGCGGCAATGCCGCTCTCGTTACTCGCTGGCACCGCCGCTCGGCGCCGGGAGAATATCTGCCCGCCGCGGCCGCAACTGCCTCATTCGCGCACCAAGGTGCCTACGCCGAACAAAGTGGGTGTATGTTCATGGCAAAGGAGTGCCGCGACGGTGCTGCACATCTGACACCCACGCGCTCTGCTCCCAGGCTGCTTGGGAATCCCCGAGGGGCGCAGCAGCCACGCTCCGAGCACAACTTAAATCCTGCCATCGAGTCCATGAAACGCGATGCGTCCCTCGTTCCTCGCCCGCCGCCCATCAGAAGAGATGCATTGGGCCGATAGATTTCGAGACGCGTCGCCAACAGGTCCATGAGTAATCTACTCCATGGGCTCCGGCCTTCACCCGCCCACGGCAGAGAGCTTTCGCGACTGGTCGCGGAAACGTTTTATCACGCGAGTAGCGGATCGGTGCTGCATTTCGGCCAAGCCTGCCTCGTCAGGCCGCCTTCTCGCCTCGTCTCGCGTCCTTGTCGGCCCCCGAGATTCCCATAGCCACGTCGCCGAAGCTCCGGGCAATGAAATCCGCTTCCGGCGTAAGATCCGCTCCTGCAGGAGCGGCCTCCCCGGTGGGGTCGGACCAGATCACCAAACCGATACGCGCCCGGGGCCATTGACGTTTCAGACGTCTCACCAGGAAGCGGCCGCTGCGTATCGAAGCGGCATTCAGCAGACAAACCGCGATCCCATCGACATCGGAAGCCCGTTCGGCACGCGCCGCGCTGAGCGCGGAACGGGCAACGGCCGTGGTGCGATATCCCGCTGCGGCAAGGGAGTGGGCGAGCATCATCGCGCTGACATCGTCGAGCACACTGCGGCCTCCCACGCAAAGCACGGACTTCGCCGGAGCCGCTGGAGACGCCTGCCCCTCGCCCGCTCCGTCATCCGCCTCCCCCGACTCCACATCTTCCGACAGGTTGGCGACGACGGTTCGGGCCGCTGACGAGACCGTCTTGAGCTGATCCTCGGCCATGACCCCGCGTTGGCGGTCGCGCTCCGCCAGAATCAAGGCCGGGAGGGCGACTTCACCATAGATCTCGGAAAGCGGCCGCTCTTCCAACAGTTCCTCAAGCTGGTCCGTGGCCTCGCCCGGATCATTGGCGAGCAGTCTCTGATAAAGTCGCATCTCTGGATCCAGGACTGGCTCGTTCCCGAGCAGGACCTCAAAGAACTGGAACTGCGGAACATGCTTGCCTAGCACGACGAGGCAGACGGTGAGCGGCGTCGACATCACCAGCCCGACAGGCCCCCAAAGCCAGGTCCAGAAGATCGCCGAGACGATGATGGCGAGCGGCGACAGCCCGGTGCGGGAACCATAGAGCCAGGGCTCGACGACATTGTTGATCACCAGCTCCATGACCAGGAAGAGCGCACCGACCCACAGAAGCAGGGTCCAGCCGGGTGAAACCGCGACTGCAAGGAACAGTGGCAGGACCATCGAGACGGCGGGGCCGATATAGGGCACGAATCGCATGACGATGGCGAGCGCCCCCCACAGGGCGGCGTTGGGAATGCCGATCCACCACAGGCCGAGTGCGACCGGCACGCCATAGGTCACGTTCACGACGAGCTGCATCAGGAGATACTGGCCGACCCGGCTCCCCGCCTCCTGCAGGGCCTCCGTCGTTCGATGCAGGTCGCTGTAGCCCACGAGCCGGATGAAACGGTCGCGCAGGTCTTCGCGCTCCAGCAGCATGAAGATGACGACCACGATGACGAGACCCGCCGTGGCCAGCGGACCGATCAATGGCGAGATCATGCTGGTCAGGATCTGGATCGGCTGCTCGGGCGAATAGATCTGCACGAGAAGCGGGCCACTGCCCTCGCCATCGCGCTGCCCAGCGGCCCCATCGCCGCTGCGGCCGATCTCGCGCCCGACGCGTTCGACCGCCTCGGTGATCTGGGCGATGACGCCATGGCCAGCTCCGACATCCTTCAGACTGCGCACCTTTTCAAGGATGTTGGCCTGATAGGTCGGCAACTGCCCGGAGAGCTCGGAAAGCTGGCTCACCACCAGGAAACTGAATGCCGCGATCCCGATGAAGGCTGCCGTGACCACTACGACGACGGCCGGCGTGCGCCAGACACCGGCGCGGCGGATGATCGAAACCAGCGGTGCCAGCGCGAAGGTCAGCAGAACCGCGATCGCGAGGGGAATGAAGACTTCCCGTGCGACATAGAGCACGGCGACGGCACCGAGCAGGGCGACGATCTGGGGCCAGTTCGCCGGAAGGCCCGCGTGACCGCCTGTCCCATTGTCCGGCCCCGAATCTTCCGATGCCGCCGAACTCGCCATCTTGTCCGGATTCATGATCGCCCCCGTTTGCGCCATGCATAACGCGCCCGGACACCGTTTGATCCGCGCCCGAGCGGGGTCAGGCGCAGCGCAGCAGCTCCAACGTCACCGGATCGGCCTCGCCGCCGAAGAAACCGCGCAGCACGGCGCAATAGACGCCGTCGGTACGGCCGTCGGCCCGGCCGAACAATGTGATCGACGACCGCAGCTTCAGATCGTCCGGCGAGCCGAAGATCGCATGGGCGGTCCGGCCCTCATGCGCGAGCACGGCCTGCGTGCAGGCCTCCAGACGCCCTCCGAGAACAGGATGCGCCAGATAGGCCCGGGCTTCGTCGAGGGGCCCGAGCCCGTAGAACAGGGAAGTCCGCGACAGGCCGAGCCCGCGCAATTGCGGGAAAACGAACCACATCCAGTGCGTCTGCTTGCGCCCGGCCAGCAGCTCGGCCAGCGCCCTATCGTAAATCGACTCCTGAGCGGTGATAAAGCGCTCCAGATCGAAATCCTCGGATGGCATGGGACCTCCGCCACGCACCAGTGCTTCATTGGAACCATGCAGCAAATCGGCTGCCCCCGGACGGCGGGATGGTCTAAGCCCTTCCGCCTGTCGTCCCGGAGCGGAACCCATGACCCAGCGCGCTCGCGATTTCGGCCTCATCTGCGGCATCACGCAGCCGGGCCCGCTCAATGCCATCACCGATGTGCCCGGCGTGAAGCTCGGTCATCATACCGTACAGGGCGGCGATCTCCTCACCGGTTTCACGGCGCTGCTGCCGCATGACGGTAATCTTTTCCGCCGGAAGGTCCGGGCTTCGGTCGACGTCATCAACGGCTTCGGCAAGAGCGCCGGGTTGATGCAGCTCGCCGAGCTTGGGCAGATCGAAACACCGCTCCTGCTCGGCAACACCCTCGCCGTCGGCACCGGCTTCGACGCGCTGGTGACACGCGCGCTCGCCAACAATCCCGACATTGGCCGCGAGACCGGCACGGTCAATCCGGTCGTGCTCGAATGCAATGACGGCTATCTCTCCGACATCCGCGCCCGCGCGCTGACCGAAGAGCACGCCTTCGCCGCGCTCGACGCCGCTGCCTCCGGCCCGATCATGGAAGGCGCGGTCGGCGCCGGCACCGGCATGAGCGCCTTCGGCTTCAAGGGCGGCATCGGCACGGCCTCACGCCGTTTCAGTCTCGACGGTGCCGGTTATACGCTCGGCATTCTGGCACTCGCCAATTTCGGCAATGCGGGCGATCTCGTCCTGCCCGATGGCCGGCGTCCTGTCCCGCCACAAGCCAAGCTGCAAAGCGAGCGCGGCTCGGTCATCCTCGTCATGGCAACCGACGTTCCGCTGGAATCTCGTCAGTTGCACCGGATCGCGCGGCGTGGCGGCGCCGGCCTCGCCCGGCTAGGCTCCTTCTGGGGCAACGGCAGCGGCGACATCGCCGTCGCCTTCACCACGGCCGGCCCAATCGAACACGATCAGACTGCCGATCTCGTTCCGCTACGCGCGCTCAACGAGAACCGGATCGACACACTCTTCCGCGCCGCCGCCGAGGCGACGCAGGAAGCCGTGCTCAATGCGATGGTTGCCGCCCCCGCCACGACCGGGCGGGACGGGCATCACCGCCCGTCCCTTGGCGATTGGCTACGCGCTCACCAAGCCTGAGGCGAAGCGGGCCACTCAGGCCCACTCACCCTTGCGGAACACCGGCACGCGGCGCCCGTCGGCATGAACGCCGTCGATGTCGACCTCGCCGGAACCGATCATCCAGTCGATATGAATCAGGCTCTTGTTGCCGCCCTGCGCCGCGATCTGCTCCGGCGTCAGCTTCGCACCATCGACGAAGCACTTCGAATAGCACTGCCCGAGCGCAATATGGCACGAGGCGTTCTCG
>JARYGW010000176.1:0-11880 GCA_033792295.1 Allobosea sp. | reverse complement strand
GCAGACCGACGTGGTGATCATGGACGTCACCACATCCAGCATCGGCAATGCCGAAGGCCTGTTCGAGAAGCTGACGCCGGCCGAATTCCCGGTGCTGAATGAGCTGCTGCCGGAGGCCCGCGCCGCCGGCGGCGAGTTCGGCCCGGCCGTCACCTTCGACCATCTCGTCATCGTGCAGGATGCGGCTCTGAAGCCGCAGCTCGCCAAGCTTGCCGATCTCTGGCGGCCGGATCTCAAGGGCCAGATCGCGCTCTCGGCGCCGCCGAACATCCAGGGGCTGGCGCTGACGGCCATGGTGGAGAAGATGGAGGGCGGCGACTATCGCAAGTCGATCGATGCGGCGATCGGGAAGCTCAAGGAGCTGGCGCCGGGCGTCACCACCTTCGAGCCCAACCCCGATGGCTACTCGCTGATCCTCAACGGCGTCGCCAAGGTGGCGACCGGCTGGAACGCCCGCGCCCAGCTCTACTCCGACCAGACCGGGGGCAAGATCAATGCGCTGCTCCCGCCGGAGGGCTCCGTCTTCCAGGTCAACACCATCAGCCTGACCGCCGGCTCCAAGAACCGGGCGGCGGCGGCGGCCTTCGTGGCGCATGCGCTGTCGCAATCCGCGCAGAAGGCCTTCACCGAGCGGATGTTCTACGCGCCGACCAATGGCAAGGCCGAGATCGATCCCAAGGCGCTGGTGCGCACGGCCGCTTCGCCGGAGAACCGGACCCGGATGATCGGCGTCGACTGGAACGAAATCCTGAAGCTGCGCGACCAGTGGAACAATCGCTGGCGGCGCGAAGTCATCGCGGCGGCGCGCTGAAAGGCCGACGATGAGCTATCTCGAACTGGCCGGTTTGCAGAAGCGCTACGGCAACTCGGTCGCGGTCGACGACGTCTCCCTCTCGGTGGAGCAGGGCGAGGCCGTCGCGCTGCTCGGCCCTTCCGGCTGCGGCAAGACCACGACCTTGCGCATGCTCGCCGGCCTCGTGGCGCCCGACCACGGCGCGATCTCGCTCGATGGCGCTGAGATTACCCGGTTGCCGGCGCACAGGCGCAATATGGGCTATGTCTTCCAGTCCTACGCGCTGTTCCCGCATCTCTCCGTCGCGCGCAATATCGCCTTCGGCCTCGAGGAACGCGGTGTCGCCAGGCAGGAGATCGCCCGGCGCGTCGATGAGGCGCTCGCGCTCGTGAGATTGGCCGGATTGGGGCAGCGGCGCCCGAAGGAACTCTCCGGCGGCCAGCAGCAGCGCGTCGCTCTGGCGCGGGCGCTGGTGATCCAGCCCTCGGTGCTGCTGCTCGACGAATCCCTTTCCAATCTCGACGCCAAGCTGCGCGATGCGATGCGCCACGAGATCCGCTCGATCCAGCGCTCGCTCGGCATCACCACGCTCTTCGTCACCCACGACCAGGTCGAGGCCCTGACGATGTGCGACCGCATCGCGGTGATGCATCGCGGCCGCATCGCCCAGATCGGCGGTGCCGAGGATATTTATGACCGGCCGGCGACCCGCTTCGTCGCGGAATTCGTCGGGCGCGCGAATGTGCTGCCGATCCAACGCGACACGCAGGGCAGGGCATCCGTCTGGGAGCAGGCGCTGCCGGTCGAGGCGGCCATGAATACCGATCTCTTCGTCAGGCCGCAGCGGATGCGGATCGTGCCGGTTTCCGAGCCGGTCGGGGAGGGCATGGCGCGCCTGACCGGGCGCGTGCTGCGCAGCGTCTTCGTCGGCGACCATGTCGAGGTGCTCGTCGAAGGCGGCGGCGGACAGCTCACTGTCGAAATGCCCTCCGGAATTGCGATCCCTGCAGAGGGCGCTGAGGTCGCGGTCGTCTGGCCGCACGCCGAGAGCCGCGTCTTCGCGCGGGAAGCGCCATGACCGCCTCGCGCCGCCTGCCGCTTCTGCTGATCCCGGCGACGCTGTTCCTGCTGGTCATCTATGTCTGGCCGTCGCTCGGCCTGTTCCGCAACGCCTTCAACGAGGTCGGCCCGACGGGCGCGATGGTTCCGGCCTGGTCGCTGGAGACCTGGCGCACTACGTTTCATGACAGCTTCACCATCGAGCTCACCCTGAATTCGCTCTGGCTCTCGACGGTCTCGACGCTGATCGCGCTCTGCCTGGCCTATCCGATCTCGCTTTTCCTGTTCCGCACCGAGGCCCGCTTCCGTGGCCTGCTCGCGGTGGTGGCGATCATGCCGATGCTGGTTTCCGGCGTGGTCCGCGTCTTCGGCTGGCTCGCCATTCTGGGCGATCGCGGCCTGGTCAACTCGACGCTGCAGGCGCTCGGCCTGATCTCGACACCGCTGAAGCTCGTCTTCAACTGGACCGGCGTCACCATCGGCCTGGCCGAAAGCATCATGCCCTACATGATCCTGGCGCTGCTCGCCGGCTTCGGCCGGCTCGACCGCACGCTGGAGGAGGCGGCACGTTCGCTCGGCGCCTCGCCGTTCCGGACCTTCCGGCGCGTCACCCTGCCGCTCAGTCTGCCGGCGATCGCGCTCGCGGCGGGCCTGGGCTTCGTGCTCTCGATGTCTGCCTATATCACGCCCAAGCTCCTCGGCGGCGGGCGCGTCTTCGTACTGGCGACCGAGATCTTCGAGCAGGCGACGACCAACACCAACTGGCCCGTCGCCTCGGTGCTGGCGATCTATACGCTGGTCCTGCTGCTCGTCCTGCTCACCGCTTCCAACCTTGTGGCGCGGAGGCTGCAGCGATGACCGGGGCGGGGCGCGTTCTCTCGAGCGTCGTCGCGGTGATCTATGCGCTCATCCTGGCGCCGATCGTCGTCGTGGTGATGCTGGCCTTCTCGGCCGACAACTTCATCCTGTTTCCGCCCTCGGGCTATTCGCTGCGCTGGTTCCAACAGCTGGCGGGCAACAGACAATTGCTCGCGGCGCTCTGGCTCAGCGTGCAGATCGCAGCGGTGGTGACTTTGTGTTCGCTCGCTGTCGGCGTGCCCGCCGCGCTTGCCCTGGCGAAGGGGCGGTTCGCGGGGAAGGGGGCGCTGACGAGCTTCTTCCTGGCGCCGCTGCTGCTGCCGACGCTGATCACCGGCCTTGCGCTGCTGCTGTTCTTCTCGCCGCTCAAGCTGGCGGCGACGCTGCCCGGTCTCGTCCTCGGCCATATGACGGTAACCGTGCCCTTCGTGATCCGGATGATGACGACGGCGCTTAGTCATCTCCCCGACGACATCGAGGCGGCCGCGGCGACGCTCGGCGCCCGGCCCTGGCGCGTCGTGCGCCGGGTAACGCTGCCCTTGGCGGCGCCCGGGCTGATCGCCTGCGCCTGCCTGTCCTTCCTGCTCTCCTTCGACGAGACGGTGATCTCGCTGTTCATCGCCGGCCCGCGCGCCTCGACCCTCCCGGTCGAGATGGTGCGCTATGTCGAAGGCCGGACCGATCCGCTCATCGCGGCGCTGTCCGTCGTCCTCATCGTCGCGACGCTCGTCGTCATCCTCGTGGTCGAACGCCTGGTCGGCGTCGCCCGTGCCGTTGGAAGATAGGAGACCCCCATGCCCGATTACCGCATCGAAGCCATGCCCGAGCAGCTGCCGGCGGCGCTGGTCGAAAAGCTGCAGAAGGTCGAGACCGCGACCATTGGCCATTCGCAGCACTGGGGCTTCATGGATCGCGGCATCCAGCCGCTGCTGCGCGGCAAGCGCATCGCCGCCGCCGCCGTGACGCTGGCGATCCCCGGTCAGGACTCGACCCTGCTGCACCATACGCTCGGCCTGCTGCGTCCCGGGGATATCCTCGTCGTCGACCGGCTCGGCGACGACAAGCATGCCTGCTGGGGCGGTGGCGTCACCGTGGCGGCGAAGGCGGCCGGCGCGATCGGCGGCATCGTCGATGGGCCCTGCACCGATCTCACGGAGATCGAAGATTCCGATTTCCCGATGTGGTGCCGTGGCATGTCGCCGATCACCACGCGGCTCTACAATCTTGGCGGCACGCTCAACCTGCCGGTCTCCTGCGGCAATGTCCCGGTCAAGGCCGGCGACGTCATTCTCGCCGACGAATCCGGCGTGCTGGTGCTGCCGCGCGCCGAGGCTGAGGCGATCGCCGACGCCGCCATCGCCCGGCAGGAGCGTGGCGAGAAGACGCAAGCCCGCGTCAAGGCCGGCGAAAAGCTCGGCGACATCTCCGGCGCGACCAAGATGGTCCTCGACGCCTTGGCGCAGCGGGGCTGACCTGCCGGCGCGAGGGAGCCGACGCTCTCGCGCCAACGCCTGTTTCCTGATCCGACCCGAGCTTTCAACTGGACCAACCCATGCCCGAGACCATCGTTCTCCTCGACATGACGACGCCGGAGCGCGCCGATCGCCTGCGTGCCCTGTTGCCGCCCGGCTTCGTCCTGACCCACGGGACGGCGCGCGGCGACGAGCATATGAAAGAGATCATTGCCGATGCCGATTATGCGATCTCGGGGCAGGTGGGCGTTTCCGCCGACGTGCTGCGCGCCGCGAAGAAGCTGAAGCTGCTGCACAAATGGGGCGTCGGCTACGACAATATCGACATTGCCACGGCGAAGGAGCTCGGCATCAGGGTCGCGCGCACGACGGGCTCCAACGCGGTCCCCGTCGCGGAATTCGCGCTCGGGCTGATGCTGTCCTCGCTACGCTTCATCGCCTATGGGCATCAGGAGTTGAAGAAGGGCCATTGGGCGACCGGCAAGCTGCCCGGCGACACCTATATGCTCTCGGGCAAGACGATCGGCATCGTCGGCTTCGGCGCGATCGGCCAGAATGTCGCGAAGCTGCTCAAGGGGTTCGGCTGCCGCATCCTCTATAGCAAGCGCACTCCGCTTTCTCAGGTGGAGGAGGAGGCTCTCGGCGTCCGGCACGCGTCAATGGCGCAGATCCTGGCTGAAGCCGATGTCGTCTCGCTGCATTGCCCGCTGACGCCCGAGACCACGAACCTGATCGACGCCGCCGCCCTCAAGGCGATGAAGAAGACGGCGGTTCTGATCAACGTCGCCCGTGGCGGTGTCGTCAACGAGACCGATCTCGTCGAAGCCCTGAGGGCGCGCGAGATCGCCGGCGCGGCGATGGACGTCTATTCGGTCGAGCCGTTGCCGCCGGAGAGCGCCCTGCTGACCCTCGACAACCTCGTGGTGACGCCGCATCTCGCCGCCATGGCGGCGGATAATTTTGCCCCGACGGTGAAGCGCATGTTTGCCAATATCCAGCACGTCTCGCGCGGCGAGCCCGTGCCGGAAGGCGATCTGGTGGTGTGAAAGCGGCCGCGATGCGCATGGACCCGAAAAGTGGAATCCACTTTCCGGGTCCATGCGATACCGATGAAATAGGGCGCGTTACGCCGGCAGCACGACGACCTTCGTCTTGACCGGCGTCTGGTTGTAAAGATGGATCATGTCCTGGCTGAGCAGGCCGACGCAGCCGCTCGTGATGCCTGAGCCGATCGATTCCGGATCGCTGCTGGCATAGATCGTATAGAGCGTGTAGCGGCCGTTCTGATAGAGATGAAGCGTCCGGGCGCCCAGCGGGTTGTCGAGGCCGCCCGGCATGCCGCGGGCGTATTTGGCCGCCTCAGGCTGGCGCTTGATCATTTCCGGAGGCGGTGTCCAGGTCGCCCATTCGGATTTGCGTCCGACATAGGCGTCACCGCTCCACCGGAACCCGTCGCGGCCGACATTGGCGCCGTAGCGGGTGGCGTTTCCGTCCCCTTCGATGCGGTAGACGTAGTAGTTGCCGGGGTCGACGATGATCGTGCCGGGCGCTTCCTTGCTCTCGTAGCGGACTGTGCGACGGTAGTATTTCGGATCGACCTTGCTGATGTCGGCTGCCGGGATCGGGAATTTCTCGTCGGGCACCGGCCCGTAGAGCTTCTGCGCCTCGGCGAGGCTCATGCCGTCGCCGGCACAACCGGCAAGGCCCAGGGCGCCGAGACTGACGGCGGAGCCGACCAGAAACGACCGTCGGTCGACAAGCCCCGACCGACGCCCAAGCGAAGCCATCTCGCCTGCATCGGCATTCCTACCGTCCATGATCATGATTTTGGACTTCCTATGTCCTGCTGCCCGACGAGAATAGACCCCGGCATACATCCGTTGAACGTCTTAGCCGGCCGGAGATTGCCGCCACTCAGCGCGGCTGGCAAGGGCGGCTTTCATATCGCGTGAGGGAAGTGGTGCGTCATTGCCATGCCCCGGAATGGCGGAAAGGTCGTTCCTGCCGAAAACTTATCCCCGCCCGTTGGAGCAATGGCTATCCTGGGCCACCTCGTCCCCGGGGGCAGCCATCCGGAGGTATGCCAGTGGCGGGATGGGGGCGGCGCCTGCGGCCGGCCTTACAAGCCGGACTCGGGAGGCTTCGGGGCACCGCCCTTGGGGATACTACGGTCCCTGCGCGAGGAGCTCGCTGGACGTAAAAGGAGTGCAGACGGGTTTCGCGAGCGGAGCTGCGACGAGGCCAAGGCAGGGCCGGCAAGGGATATGCCCCTTTCGGGCCGATGCATGAGGCCGAAGCCACAGCCGAGCGGATGGAACCGGACGCAACCCTTTCGGATAAGCGCGGCCCGGAGTCTCAAAATCGCCGGAAGCGGAGCGCCACGGGGCGTGCGGAAGGTGGCTCAATCCTTCCGCGCCGCGTCCTGGCTCAATGGAAGCGGCCTGATACCAACTTGCGCCTCGTGGGGCTCCGCTGCCCCTCATCACGAACGAACGCGGCAACGCGGGCGGCCGAAGACGCGCGCGTTACCTGTGGCTTTCGCTTCAGCGCCAGCCGAGTGCTGGCGCGACATGCTTCAGGATCGCCTCGATCACATGGGCGTTGTAGTCGACGCCGAGTTGGTTCGGCACGGTCAGCAGCAGCGTATCGGCCTCGGCGATCGCCTCGTCCCGCGCCAGCTCCTTGATCAGCTTGTCGGGCTCCGCGGCATAGCTGCGGCCGAAGATGGAGCGGGTGTTCTCATCGATGAAGCCGACGGAATCGTCGCTCTGGTTGCCGCGGCCGAAATAGCCGCGGTCGCGGTCGTCGACCAACGCGAAGATGCTGCGGCTCACCGAAACGCGCGGCTCGCGGGCATGTCCCGCCTCCTTCCAGGCTTCGCGATAGGCGCGGATCTGCTTCGCCTGCTGGATGTGGAAGGGCTCGCCGGTCTCGTCGTCCTTCAGGGTCGAACTCTGCAGGTTCATGCCGAGCTTCGCTGCCCAGATCGCCGTGGCGTTGGAACCGGCACCCCACCAGATACGCTCGCGCAGCCCCTCTGAATGCGGCTCCAGCCTGAGCAGCCCCGGCGGGTTGGGGAACATCGGGCGCGGATTGGGCTGCGCAAAGCCCTCGCCGCGCAGCACGTCGAAGAAGACCTCGGCATGGCGGCGTCCCATATCGGCATCGCTCTGGCCTTCGGCCGGCTCGTAGCCGAAATAGCGCCAGCCATCGATCACCTGCTCCGGCGAGCCGCGGCTGATGCCGAGCTGGAGCCGTCCGCCGGCAATCAGGTCGGCGGAGCCGGCATCCTCGGCCATGTAGAGTGGGTTCTCATAGCGCATGTCGATCACGGCGGTTCCGATCTCGATGCGCTTCGTCCGGGCGCCGATGGCGGCGAGCAGTGGGAAGGGCGAGGCGAGCTGCCGCGCGAAATGGTGGACACGGACATAGGCGCCGTCGGCGCCCAGCTCCTCCGCCGCGACGGCGAGGTCGATGGATTGCAGCAGCGCGTCGCCGGCCGAGCGTGTGCCGGATTGCGAGGAGGGCGACCAGTGCCCGAACGAGAGGAAGCCGATCTTCTTCATGGCACGCCTATGGTTGATCGCGGCCGGGCCGCGTTCCGGAAGGGAAGCTTTCCTTGGCCCGCTTCGCAGCGGACCATGAAAAAGGCATGGCTCCCATATAGGTGTCCAATGAAGGCGTGGGATTGCTTCGATGCAAGCGCAACCCTGCGCCGATGCAGGCTGGGCCGGCGCGGGCGCGCTGAGCGCGCCGCGTCAGCCGAGCGGCTGCCGGTAGACGATGAAGCCCGACTTGTCGGCGACCTTGTTGTAGAGTTCCTGCGCCTGCAGGTTGGTCTCATGCGTCTGCCAGTAGACCCGGAAGCAGTTCTTCTCCCGCGCCATCTGGTTCACGGCCTCGATCAGCTTGCGCCCGACGCCGGTGCCGCGCGATTCCGGCACGGTGAACAGGTCCTGCAGATAGCAGATGGGCTTCTCGCTCCAGGTCGTGCGGTGGATCACCCAGTTGGTCATGCCCAGCGCCTGCCCGTCGCGCTCGGCGATGAAGCCGCCCATCGGCTCCTGACCACCGGTCAGCCGGCCGAAGGTGATGTCGTCGATCTCGGGTGGCAGCGTCGATTTGTAGAAGGTCAGGTAGCCGTGCCAGAGCGGTGTCCAGGCGGCGCGGTCGGCTGCGGTGAGCGGACGGATGGTGATCTCGGACATCGGCTAGTTCCTCCGGCGAGAAAGCTAGCGGCGGAGGCCGGCGTTGTCTCATGACAAGCCGCAATGGGTCGGATCACGCGAAAATGCGGGACAGGGAACCGAAAAATCCGCGCGGAGGCCGCGCGGGTTTCGAAAACGGGGAGGTCCGATGCCGAAACGAGGCACCGGATCGCCGCTTGGCGTCCGATCGGGCGCTTGGCGATCTGCTGTCAGAGCTGGCCGAGCATCGCTTCGGCGCCGGAAACCTCGGCCTTGCCGGCGGCTTCTTCGACGTTGAGCTCCTTCACCACGCCATCCTCGACGAGCATCGAGTAGCGCTGCGAGCGGGTGCCGAGGCCGAAGCCCGAACCATCCATCGACAGGCCGATCTCCTTGGCGAAATCGGCATTGCCGTCGGCGAGGAACTCGATCACGCCGGCGCCGCCGGTGGCCTTCGACCAGGCATCCATCACGAAGACGTCGTTGGTGGAGGTCACCATGATTGCGTCGACGCCCTTGGCCTTGATCTCGGCAGCCTTGTTCACATAGCCGGGCAGATGGTTGCGGTGGCAGGTCGGGGTAAAGGCGCCGGGCACGGCGAAGAGGACGACCTTCTTGCCCTTGAACAGCTCGTCGGTCGTCTTGGCGACCGGGCCGTCGGCAGTCATGACCCGGAACGTCGCCTGCGGAAGCTTGTCACCCACCTTGATGGTCATGAGCCTGTTCTCCATGAAGCCTGCGGCTGGCATGCCGCTGGAGCACGCGCCGATCGGATTGGACTGCAATCTGAGCGAATCGCGCGTTCTCGATCAATGTCTGAGAGACGGATCCGGCTCTCGCCAGAGGACTTACGGCTTGATGGCGGGGATGTCGAGTTCGAGGCGGGTCTCGACGGGCTTGGGCGTGCCGCGCACGGTGAAGATCAGCGGGATCGGCCCGGACGCGCCCTTCGGCCGGTCGTTGATGCGGATCTGGGCCGTGACGAGGCCGTCGGCCTGAGTGGTCAGATGAGGCTTGCCGAAGGACCACATGCCCGGCCCCTCGACGAAGATGTCCTCGACCTTGCCGTCCGCAGGCACCTGCAGCGTGAGCTTCAGGCCCGGATCGACGACGGTATCGTCGAGCTTGGCCTCGAGTATGGCGACTTTAGCGCTGTGGGGGCCGGGCTTCACCGGGACGGGAACGCGCGCCTCGTAGCTTTCCAGCCGCGGCGAGGTCACGGTCGTGACGCCAGGCTCCAGCCACAGGCTGGCTTCTCCTTTCACGGGAATGCAGATCTTCTCGCAGACGGCATAATCGAGCTTCAGCACGACCATGACCGGCCGTGACGGATCGACCGGCTGGACCGAAACCGGGATCACGACCTCGCCGACATAGCCGACGGAATAGCCCGCCGAATCCTGGAAGCGCTCCGGCACCGGCCAGCGGACATCGAGGCCGCCGATGTTGGTCGATCCGGTCCAGTCGAAGGCCGGCGGGACGCCGAAATGGCCGGGGCTGCGCCAATAGGTCTTGTAGCCCGGCGACATCACGATCTCGACGCCGACGCGCTGCTTGCCCGTCGGTGTGGTCGGTCCCGCGATGAGTCGCAGCTTGGCATGCTCCGTGATCGACCACGGCGAGGTCGCGGCCTCGTTCGTCGCGTCCTGGGCATGGGCCGCGACGCTGAAGCCGAGAAGGGCGACGGCCAGCAGGGAAAAAAATCGTATCACCGCCCTGCCTTATCCATTGCCAAGCCGAAAAGCGAACAAAACCTCTGCCCTTCACGCGAATGCGACGGCGCGAGATGACAGGCACATTTGTCCATGAATGGGGCACAATCGCGGTATCCGCTTTTTATGCCTCCGACAGTTTCCCGTGTGCCGGAAAGTGATCTAGCATGTTCGGTATGAAGATCGGTTCACAATCGAAGCTCGGCAGCCGCAGCTATCTCGACGGGCAATGCCTGATCGCGATGCCCGGCATGGCGGATACGCGCTTCAGCCGCAGCGTCGTCTATGTCTGCGCTCATTCCGAGGACGGGGCGATGGGCATCATCGTCAACAAGCCGGCGGCGGATACGAAGTTTCCCGATCTCCTCGTCCAGCTCGACGTGATCCCGTCCGAGGAGGTGATCCGCCTGCCGAGCCGGGCCGAGAAGATGCAGGTGCTGCGCGGCGGCCCGGTCGAGACCAAGCGCGGCTTCGTGCTCCACACCGCCGATTTCTTCCTGGAATCGGCGACGCTGCCGATCGACGACGGCATCTGCCTGACCGCGACACTCGATATCCTGCGCGCCATCGCCGTCGGCACGGGGCCTGAGAATGCGGTGCTGGCGCTCGGCTATGCCGGCTGGGCGGCGGGGCAGCTCGAGGCCGAGATCCAGTCGAATGGCTGGCTGCATTGCGAGGCCGATTCCGCCCTGCTCTTCGATGAGAGCGTCGACACGAAATACCAGCGGGCGCTGAACAAGATCGGCATCGATCCAGCCTTCCTGTCGCGGGACGCAGGGCACGCCTGAACCCTTCTCCCTTGGGGGAGAAGGGCACACGGAAGACGAGGATTACGCCGCCTCGGTCGCCGCAGCCGTCGCACCCATCAGGCGACGGGCTTCCGCTGCCGTCATCGGCTGGCCGAAGATGTAGCCCTGCGCATATTGGCAGCCGAGCTGATAGAGCTCGATCGCATCGGACTCGCTCTCGGCGCCTTCCGCGACCACATCCATGTTGAGGTCGGAGGCGAGCTGCACGATCGAGCGCAGGATCACCGGCGGGCGGCCATTGCCCATCTGGCGCACGAAGCTCTGGTCGATCTTGATCGTGTCGAAGGGGAAGCGCTGCAGATAGGACAGCGAGGAGTAGCCCGTCCCGAAATCATCGAGCGAGAGGCCGGCGCCGAGATCGCGGATGCGCTGCAGCATCTGCGCGGCATATTCCGGGTTCTCCATCACGAGGCTCTCGGTGATCTCGAGCTTCAGCGTGCCGGGCAGCACGCGCCGGCGCCCGAGCACCGTCTTCACGTCGTGCAGCAGGTCGTGGCGCAGGAGCTGGCGGCTCGACACGTTGACGCTGGCGAAGATCGGCGGCTCGACCTCGAGCGCTGCCTGCCAGGCCTCGAGCTCGCGCGCGGTCTTGTCCATGACATAGATGCCGAGATCGACGATCAGCCCCGTCTCCTCGGCGATGGCGAGGAAGTCCTGCGGCATCAGCCGCCCTTCGCGCGGATGGTCCCAGCGCACCAGCGCCTCGAAGCCGGCGATGGTCCGGTCCTCCAGCCTGACGATCGGCTGGTACATCACCTGGATCTCGTTGCGCTCGATCGCGCGGCGCAAATCGCTTTCGAGCGCGAGCCGGTCGTTGCGATCGGTCCGCATCGCGGGCACGAAGACCTCAATGCGGTTGCCGCCCTGCCGCTTGGCGTGAGCCATGGCGAGCTCGGCGTTCTTCAGCGCGTCGTCCTTGCGCGAGGCCGGCGCGGGATCGAACAGCGCGAGGCCGATCGAGGGCGTCAGCACGATCTCGCGCTCGGCATA
>JARYGW010000175.1:0-11917 GCA_033792295.1 Allobosea sp. | reverse complement strand
AAGGCGACGTCACGCGCGGCAGCCTCGCCCATCGGCGAGATCACCAGCTTGTCGGCATAGGGCTTGCCGACCTGATAGTACTTGTCCCAGCGCTCGAAGACCATGCGCGAGCCCGGCACGTGCTCGACGAACTTGAAGGGCCCGAGGCCGATCGGCTTGTTGAAGAAGTCCGGCGCCTGCGCTTCCTTGGCCGGCATGATCGCGGTCGTCGCGCTGAACAGGAAGTAGCCGGGATCAGCCTTGTCCGTCAGCGTCATCTCCAGCGTGAAATCATCGATTTTCTTGAGACCGGAGATCTCCTTGGCCGCCCCCTTCTGGACATCGGTGGCGCCGACGATGCGGGCGATATAGCGCGCGCCTGGATAGTTCTTCGCCCCGTCCATCAGACGGGTGTAGGACCAGATGATGTCGTCCGCCGTCATCTTGCGGCCGTTGTGGAAGAGCGCGTCGTCGCGCAGCTTGTAAGTGTAGGTCTTGCCGTCCGGCGAGACCGTCACGCTCGTGGCGAGATCGAGCGCCGGCTTGCCGTTCTTCGCATCCCATTTGTAGAGCATGCTGTGCAGCGCATAGCCGTAGATCTCGTCCTGGATCTGGTTCGAGACGTGGCTGTCATTGCTGACGAAGGACGCGCCATAGGGCGCCGTGAAGCGGATCGTTCCGCCATGGCGCGGCTCCTGGGCCTGGACTTGCGGCTGCGCGGCGAAGGCCGCCAGCGTCAACGCGGTGGCAAAGGCGAATTTCCTCAACAACACGATGTCTCCTCCCGTTTCCCATCGGCTCCGGCTGATCCGGAGTTGTTTACTTCCAAGCGGAACCATAGCGGCTTTGCCGCGCTTGTCTTCCCCCTGCGCGGTCAGCGCCGGCCTCAAGCCCGCTCGTAAACGACCTCCCCGCCGAGAATGGTGAGATCGCAGCGCGTGTCCTTGAGGATATCGGCCGGAGCGGCCGTCAGCAGATCGCGCGAGAACACTGCGACATCGGCCAGAAAGCCCGGCGCAAGCCGCCCCTTCACCTTCTCCTGCTTCTGCGAGAACGCACCGAACTCGGTGTAGGCCTGCAGCGCCTCCTCGATCGAGACGCGTTGGGCCGCATCCATCACCGTGCCCTTCCAGGTCTCACGCGTCAGCATGGTGTGGAAATTCGGGAAGGGGTTGGGGTCGCAGACCGGCGCGTCGCTGCCCGTCGCCGGCTTCAGGCCGAGATCGAACCAGGTGCGGAAAGGATAGCTCGGCAGCGCCCGCTCCGGGCCCAGCACCTTGATATAGGCATCGCCGAAATCATGGATGAAGACCTGCTGTGGGCAGGGATAGATACCGGCCTTGACCATGCGCTCATGCTGGGCCGGGGTCGAGAAGCCGCAATGCTCGATGCGGTGGCGGCGATCCGGATCGGGATAGGCGGCGAGCGCCTTCTCATAGGCCGTGATGAGCTGCTCGATCGCGGCATCGCCGATAGCGTGGCAGACGAGCTGATAGCCCTTCTTGTGGGCATCGAGCACCATGCGCTCGAGCTCGGCATCCTCCCACATCCAGACGCCGGTGGTCTTGTCCTCGCCGAGATAGGGCTCGGTCATCCAGGCGGTGCGGCCGCCGGCCGAACCGTCGAGGAAGAGCTTGACGCCACCGATCATCAGCATGTCGTCGCCGGTGCCGGAGATCAGGCCGGCGTCGTAGCATTGCGGCACGATCGAGCGACCGTCATCGCCGAGCAGCGTCAGCCAGGTGCGAACCGGCAGGCGCCCGTCGCGCTTGGCGCGATGATAAGCGGCAATCTCGCGGAAGCCGCCCTTCTGGCCGACGGCGGCATCCATGCAGCTCGTGATGCCGAGCGAGAGCAGGTAGCGGCCACCGCGCTCGATGCCGGCGATGATGTCCTCTTCGGTCGCAGCCGGGATCGCGGCCTGGACGGGCGCGCGGGCGTTCTCGGCGAGCAGGCCGGTCAGACGGCCATTCTGCTGCTCGATCAGGCCGCCCTGCGGCGTCGGCGACATTTCGTCGATGCCGCCCAGCTTGAGCGCCTCGGAATTGCAGATGGCAACATGGCCGCAGGTACGCACCAGCATGACCGGATTGTTCGGCGATGCCCGGTCGAGTTCCTCGCGATAGGGATGGCGGCCGACATCGAGCTTGGTCTGGTCATAGCCGCGCGAGAGAACCCACTCGCCGGGTTTCAGCGTCGCGGCGCGGGCCGAGATGGCACCGAGCAACGCCTCCAGCGTCGGTGCGCTCTCCGGCTTGGAATCGACCCAGCCCATGGTCATGCCGAGCGAGACGAGATGCAGATGCGAGTCGTTGAGACCCGGCGTCGCCAGCCGGCCCTTCAGATCGATGACGCGGGTCTTCGGCCCGATCAGCGGCTTGATCTCGGCATCGCTGCCGGCCGCCAGCACCTTGTCGCGGAAGATCGCCAGCGCCTCGACGACGCCCTCCTCGCGCCCGCACCAGATCGGCCCGTTGCGCAATACGATGTCGGCCTGCACTGCCATGATGTCCTCCTGAAGATCCGTTGCCGCCGCGGGCGTTCAGATGTCGTCGAGTGGAAAGATCGGGCGCCGCACCTTCTTGTACGGCCGCTCCTTGAAATTGCGGGTCGAGAGCGCGCCGGTGTCGACCTCCAGCACCTCGCGCGCGATCGGCTCGAAGGCAGCGCGGAAATGCTGCATCGACTTGACGATCACCGTCGACTTCCGGGTCGGATCGACACCGAGCGAGGTGAACTGGGCCAGGTCCGTCGCCTGCCCGTTATGGGTGATGACGATGATCTCGACATCGTCGACGCGGAGCAACGCCGAGAGCCCGTAATTGCGCCAGGTGCCGCCACCCATCGGGCCGTAGCAGATGAAATGGCCATCGGTCAGCGCCACGACATGGGCATCGAGATCGAGCGGCCCGCCGCCCATCGAGGGATCGACCTTGCCGCCGAGCCTGATCTTGGCGCGGTTGCCGACGCCGGCCGCCTGCGCCGCGAGCGCGGCCTCGGGGTCGCAGATCGCATGAAAACCGACATTCTTCAGCTTGGCCGCCAATACGGCGCGCAGCAGGTTGGTGGCGTCGCCATAAGCGCCGGAGCCGGGATTGTCCGAATAATCCGAGATCACCAGCGGCTTGAAGCCGGGCTTGCCTGTATCGGCCTCCCCAGCCTTGGCGCGGGCGATCGCTTCCGCGAGCGACGTGAAATGGATCGAGGAAAAGCGGCGCTGCTCCCAGGCATAATCCATCAACTCCTCGGCGATGGTTTGCGCCTTGTCCCGATCGTCGGCGGTGACGGCGATGGAGGGGCCGATGTCGTGGACGTCCGCCGAGGAAAAGCCGGCCTGGACGCTGACGACGAGCGCATCGCCGGAGACTTCCAGCGCATCGCCACGGCGCAGCAATTCGAGGAAGGGCGGCGAGGTCGTGCGCCCGCCATCGAGCGCATAGAGGATCGGCCGGCGGGCGAGCGCGACCTTGGGCCTGATCTCGCCCTTCATCGCTCGTTCGAGCAGTTCCGCCGCCTGCCAGGTGCGCTCATACTGGTCTATGTGCGGATAGGTCCGGTAGGAGATCAGGGCGTTCGCATTGTCCGCCATGAGCTGCGTCACGGTGGCGTGCAGGTCGAGGACGGCGACGACGGGGACGTCCGGACCGATGCGCTTGCGCAGCCGCGCCAGCAATTCGCCCTCTCCGTCATCCGAGCTTTCGGTCGCCATCGCGCCGTGCAGGTGCAGCAGCACGCCATCGATGTTCTCGGCGGCGCCGACAATGTGCCCGGCAAAGACGTCGAAGGCGGCATCGGTGACTCGGCCCGAAGGGTTGGCACCAGTCACCAGCGGATGGGTGAGGCTCCAGCCGAACTTGTCGGCAGCCTCGAACGCTGCGCCCATCGAGGTGCGGGTGCCCCGAAAGGCCGCGGGGATTTCGTTGCCGAGATAGGCGCCATGAGTGCGGAAGGTGGCCTCGTCCGTGAGCTGAACACTGAAGGTGTTCGTCTCATGCATGAACTCGGCGATCAAAACGCGTGGCACTGTCATCTCCCCTGACGTATCGTTCAATTTTTTTGACAGCTTTGGCTAGTTACCTGTGTCTTGCCACTGATTTTCGCGCATACACGGCCAGAAACCAGCGCGCTTGTCGAAACGTGGTGAATATGCTCGACGACGGCACCGGATCCGGGAGCGAGTTCCGCATCTTGAGGAATCCATCGCGATAACAACGAGATAGATCGTCGTCATCGCTCCCGCCGAGATGCTCTGCGATCCGGGCGGAACCAATCGGACAATAACGCATTCTCCGCAGCGGATCTCTGCGAGCCTTCGCCATGCCGGACTCCCCGCACGCTAATCCCCCGCCCGCTTCGACGCGACTGCGGCGCGTTTCGTCTGACGAACTCACGATCCGCCGTATCCGCCACGGCCGTTCCTTCGGCTATCGGGATGCGGAAGGAGGGAAGATCACGGACGAGACGACTCTGACCCGCATCCGCTCGCTCGCGATCCCGCCGGCCTGAGGATGTCCGCATCGCCGCCAATCCGCGTGCTCATCTACAGGCCATTGGCCACGACGAAGCCGGCCGGCCCCAGCACCGCTACCATCCGGACTGGGAGAAGGTGCGGGAACGCCGCAAGCTCAAGCGGCTCGCGCGGCTGATCGCGGCGCTCCCGAAGCTACGGGCCCGGATCGCCAAGGATCTGCGTGGGCGCCTTCTCGGCCACGACAAGGCGCTGGCCTGCGCCGCCGCCATCATCGACCGCTGCCATATCCGTGTCGGCAACGAAAGCTATGCCAAGGCCAATGGCAGCCATGGCGCCTCGACCTTGTTGAAACGGCATGTCGGCATCACCGGCGCCCAGGTCGCGCTGCATTTCCGCGGCAAGAGCAGCCAGGATATCGCCTGCACGATCGAGGATGCGGCCCTGGCGCGTGCCTTGGAGCGGATCGCCCGCTTGCCCGGCCGGCGCCTGCTGCAATACCGGCGTGACGACGGCAGCGTCGCCCCGATCCGGGCCGCCGAGATCAACGACTATCTGAAGAGAGCCTGCGGCCAGCCGGTCAGCAGCAAGGATCTCAGGATGCTCGCGGCCAATGCCGCGGCCGCCGAGCTTCTGCTCGCCGGCGGGGCAGCCGTCAGCGAAACCGGGCGCAAGCGGCAACTGGCGGACATCATGCGCACGATCTCGGAGCGGCTCGCCAACACGCCGGCGGTGGTGCGCAAGAGCTATGTCCACGCCATCGTCATCGACGCCTATGCGAGCGGGCGACTGCAGCGCAGCTACGAGAAGGTCCGCGCGACGGCACTCTGCTCGCGGATCGAACGGGCACTGGGCCACCTTGTCGCCTGAAGCAGGTCAGATCAAGCGGGAACAATGGCAGGGCTGGAGGCTTGGTTCTGAAAGCACTTCGCAAGCAGACCGCCATGGCCCGGCCGGAAGAGGAGCACGAGAACCCGGCGCTCCCGAAGAGGGCTGATTGCCACCGACGGTGGCTCTGGCCCGGTCGAAAGGAGACAAACGATGCTCAACCGTGTCGGCTCACTCAAGCCGATCGAGACGCCACACCGCCCAAGCCAGTCGGCCCGTGACGGAAAGCGCCCAGGTCCTTCACCTCACTCTCTCCATCCGACAGGCCCCGCCCCGCCCTATGATGAGCGGGAAGAGGAACCTCGCCAAGGTGATCATCTGCGAGCGCCGGAAGGTGGGCATGCGCGGCGCGGAGGCGAGGAAGAGCTTGACAAGCCAAAGGCGGAAAATCCGGACGACATTCTGTAAATATATGAATTCAATTGATAATTTATTTTTCAAATGTCGTGGAACCCACATCCCTGATTCGACGTTCCCCCCGTTCATGAACCTTCGCGGCGGAGAGGGAGATGGACGAAGAGAGGATCAAGCGGATTGCCCGCGCCATGTGCCGTGCGGCCCGCATCGACCCCGACAAGCCGGCCGGCAACAAGGGCCCCTTCACCATGTCGATGCGAGCGCCCGGGCACGAGAGTCCTCAACCGGCCTGGATGCTGTTCCGGCAGGAAGCGGCGCGTTTCGCCGCGCGCCATCGCGATATCGCACAGACGCTCTGACCAACCGGTAGCGGCCATCCGCAGGCATGCGGCGATGGCCATGTGAAGGCCCGGCCCTCCCCGCGGAGGCCGGGCCTTTCTCCTTTCGCTTCGCTGGTGGCTCTGCCTTCAGGCGCCCCCAGTCTCGCGCGGATGCTACAGCGTCTTGAAGCTCGGATAATAGCCGCGGAAGCTCGTCTCGAGGATCTTGGCTCCACCGCGCTGCTTCAGCGCTTCGGCCGCGGCGATCCCGATCTGTGCCGCCCGCTCGGGCCGGCCGGCCTCCTCCGCAACGACATGCTCGGCACCGTCGATGGAGGTGACCTGGGCGTGAAGCGTGAGCTCGCCCTCCTTCCACTCCGCGCAGGCCCCAACCGGCAGGCTGCAGCCCGCGCCAAGCGCATGCATCATCGCCCGCTCGGCTTCGACCTCGGCGCGCGCCTTCGGGCATTCGATCGCCTTCAGCACCGCGATGACCGCCTCATCATCCGCCCGCGCCTCGAGGCCCAGCGCCCCCTGCCCCACCGCATAGGGAAACCGCATCGGGTCCAGCACCTCGGAGGAGGCTTCGTCGAGGCCGAGGCGCTTCAGCCCGGCATGGGCGAGGATGACGGCATCGAGCGCATCTTCGCCACCGATCTTGGCAAGGCGTGGCCCGACATTGCCGCGGATCGGCACGACGGTGACATCGGGCCTGAGGCTGAGGATCTGCGCCCGGCGCCTGAGCGAGCCTGTGCCGACGCGCGCGCCCTGCCGCAGCGTCTCCATAGTCGCGCCGCAGAGTCCGTCGCGCGGGTCCTCACGCGGTGGCACCGAGGCAAGAGCCAGCCCCTCATGCAGCGTCGTCGGCAGATCCTTCAGCGAATGAACAACGAAGTCGACCTCGCCATTGACGAGTTGCTGCTCGTGCTCGATGGCGAAGACGCCGACCATGCCGAACTGATGGAACTCGGACTTGCGGTCCTTGTCGGCGATCGTCGCGATCTGGCAGAGCGTGAATTCGGCGTCGGGAAACTTGGCCTTGATCAGGCTCATGACATGATTGGTCTGGGCCATCGCCAACGGGCTGCGGCGCGTGCCGATCCTCAGATGCATGGGCTGAACTTTCGTCTTCCGCTGGGCCGTCGTCCCGTCGATAAGCGGCGGCCGGTGTTCTACTGCGCCGCTATATCAGCCGTTGGCCGTGCTGACGAGTGCGGCACCGTTTCACGGGCTCACGGCCTGATGCCGGGCGGCAACTCACCCCCGCCGCAGAGCCCGAAGCGCCCGCTCCAGAACATCGTAGATGCGCGGCTCACCCATCTGCGCAACGTTGAAGCGCATGAAATCGCCCGCTGCCTGTGCCACGCTGAAGACATTGCCAGGCGCCAATACGACGCCCTCGTCCAGCGCCCGATGCGAGAGTTCGGCCGGGTCGACGCCTTCCGGCACCCGGCACCAAAGGTAGAAGCCGCCGCGCGGCATCAGCCAGGGCCGAATGCCCAGCGCTTCCAGCCGCTGCGCCACGGTGCGCCGAGCCTGGGCGAGCCGGCGACGAACCTCCTCCATATGCTTGCGATAGCCGCCGCCTGCCAGGATGTCTGCGATCAACCCGGCAGCCAGCGGGCTCGGGCCCCCGAAGCAGGTCGCGATCTGCAGATCGACCATCCCCTCGACCCAGTCCGGGCGGGCTGCGACATAACCGCAACGGACCGAAGCGGAGAGCGTCTTGGAAAAGCTACCGATCCGGATGACCCGGTCGAGGCCGTCGAGTATCGCCAGGCGCGACGATGGCTCCGGCTCGAAATCGGCAAAGATGTCGTCCTCGACGATCGCCATATCGTGGGTCGCGGCGATGCTGAGAACGCGATAGGCGGTCTGCGGCGACAAGCTCGCTCCCGTGGGATTATGGAGCGCCGAATTGGTGATGTAGAGGCGAGGCCGCTCGGCGCTGACAACGGTTTCGAAGGCAGCAATGTCCGGACCGCCCGGCGTATAAGGCACGCTCAGCAGGCGCAGTCGATGCGCCCGCAGCAGGGCGCGGAAATTGAAGTAGCAGGGATCGTCCACCAGCACGGTGTCGCCGGGCTGGAGCAGGAAGCGGCAGACGAGATCGATAGCCTGCGTTCCCGAATTGGTCAGCAGAAGCTGCTCCGGCGACGATTGCAGCCCCTCCTCGCCGAAGCGCCCGAGCAGGAGCCGGCGCAACGGCAGCGAACCGCGCGTGCTGCCGTAATCGGCCAGGACACCGTCATCGCCACGCGCCAGTGTCCGCAGGCCGCGGCGCAGGGCCTCGTTCGGCATCCAATCGGCCGGCAGCCAGCCACAGCCGGGCTTGAGCGTGTCCGATTCCGCATCGAGCGACTGGCGCGAGACCCAGAAGGGATCGACCGCCCGCGGCACGGTCGATCGCGCCAGGTCGAACGGCGGCAACCCATGCCCGGTCAGGTAGAAACCCGAGCCGGGGCGAGCGCGGATCAACCCTTCCGCCGCGAGCCGGTCATAGGCCTCGACAACGGTCGAGGGCGAAACCTTCATCGCAGCCGCATAGCGGCGGATCGAGGGCAGCCGGTCACCGGGCGCGAGCTGCCGCGCGGCGACCTTCGCCCTGATCGCCTCCATGACCTCTTCGGTGCGCGTCTGCAGCCGGCGATCCATCGTTCCCTCACCGTATCAGTGACGATACCCATACGGTTTTCATAAATCGTATGGAATTGTTTCTGTCGCGCAGAAGGCAAACTGCCTATGCATCGGACCGAAAAGCGGATTCCGCTTTTCAGAAAAACCGGTGCTGCCAACGAGATGGATCATCGTTACCGCGTCCGCCGGGACGCGCGACGATCTGGAGCCTGCATCGGAAAGCGAGGCGGGATGGCGTTTGCGGGCAAGGGCTGGGGCAGCGGGCTCCTCGGCGTGGTGATCTTCAGCGGCTCGCTGCCGGCGACGCGCATCGCCGTCGCCGGCTTCTCGCCGCTGTTCCTGACATCCGCTCGCGCCGTCATCGCGGCTCTGCTCGGCGGGCTCTTCCTCGCCCTGTTGCGCCAGAAGGCGCCCGCGCGAAACGATCTGTTCTCGCTCTTCGTCGTCGCAATCGGCGTCGTCGTCGGCTTTCCGTTACTGACGGCACTGGCACTCCAGCACATCACCGCAGCACGCTCGATCGTCTTCATCGGTTTGCTGCCGCTCGCGACAGCGATCTTCGGCGTGCTGCGCGGCGGCGAGCGCCCCAAGCCAGCCTTCTGGCTGTTTTCGATGCTCGGCAGCGCGACGGTGGCGGGCTTCGCGCTGCTGCATAGCGAGGGCAGTTCCTTGGCGGGCGATCTCCTGATGGTCGCGGCGGTGCTGCTCTGCGGGCTCGGCTATGCCGAAGGCGCGACGCTCTCGCGCCGTCTCGGCGGCTGGCAGGTGATCTCCTGGGCGCTGCTTCTGTCGCTCCCGGCGATGGCGGTGATCGCGCTGATCTATCTGCCGGCCTCATGGAACGGCATCGGCGCGCCGGCCTGGCTCGGTCTCGCCTATGTCTCGGTGTTCAGCATGCTGGTCGGCTTCGTGTTCTGGTATCGCGGGCTCGCACTCGGCGGCATCGCGGGCGTCGGGCAGCTCCAGCTCCTGCAACCCTTCCTGGGATTGCTGCTGGCCGGCTTCCTGCTGCAGGAGCCCGTCGCCTGGAGCATGATCGCTGCGACAGGCATCGTGGTGCTCAGCGTGGCCGGCGCCAAACGCTTCGCCTAGATCGTCGCGCGCTCCCCGCGGCGTGCGGCATCGCACGGACCATCCCGCAGGGACGAAAAAGCTGGGATTTCGTCGTCGCGACTGCGCCTGAGCCTTCTACGCCCTTCCGGAATCAGTCTTTAGCTTGCATCTGGACTGTATTCGGGGCGGGGCATGTTCATCATTTTCCACCAACTGCCATTGATGGCAATGTTCGTCCTCATCCTGTCGATGAGCGTCCTCGTCTGCTGGCTTCTGATCGGCCTCGTCCGCTTCACCGTTCCACGCCTCGGCTACCGGCTGGACGAGCCCTTACCGATCCGCGACTCCATCATCAATGCGAGCGGCGCACTCTTCGCGCTGATGGTCGCCTTTTCCGCCGCCGGCATCTGGAACGACGCCGTCGCGGCACGCAACGCCGTCCAGCGCGAAGCGGATGCGGTCGAAAGCGTCATGGTTCTTTCGGCCGTGCTCCCGGATGCGTCGCGGACCGCATTGCACGAAAATCTGCGAGCTTATCTCCAGGGCGTGATCGCGATCGACTGGCCCGCGATGGCCGTGAGCATGCCGCTCGACAATCCGGTCTTCGACCAATCCGAAAAGCACCTGCTGGGCGCCATCGAATCTGTCTCGCGGCAGGATGCCGCCCTCACCGACGCGTCGACCTACGCGCCGCTGCTCAATCAGCTGCTGCAGATTCGGCATGCGCGCCTCGCCCGCCTCACCTCATCCCAAGCCGGCGTCACCTGGGCGCAGTGGTTCTCGATGTGGCTGATTTCTACCGCAACCTTGCTTGCCATCATCATCTGCAACAGCCATGCTTTCCGGATGCAGGTCGTTGCGGCCCATCTCTATGTGTTCGTGATATCGGCGGCCTATTTCGTGGTCCTGGCGCATGATCGGCCGTTCGTCGGAAAGATATCGGTCCAGCCGACCGCCTTGCAGGCGCTCATCAAGCACTGAAGCCGCGAGCGAGGACAGCGCAGAATGGATGCGGAGTGCCTCAATGAGATTATCGGCCATCCTCGGCCCGACACGACGATCCGCAGCTGTTCTTCCGCGTCATTCGCTCCTATCCCAGGGCAATGGGGCTCGCACTATAGCGGCGCCATCCACCGCACGCCCCCAACCTCGTTCCTCGCAAGGCGGTTCAACATGAAGAAGCTATTCGCAGCCGCGTGCTGTTTGCTCCTGACGGGCTGTGCGGGATTTGCATATCCAGGCCCCAGCGGCAGCGCCCCGATGGAGACCGGCGCGCAAACCTATGCACCTGAAACGGCCAATGGTTTCGCGCCGGCTCCGGCCGGCAACCAGCTCACTTCGAGCTGCACTATGAAAGGACAGGGCGTCGTTTGCCGCTGAGGCGGGCGCCCTCGCGAATCCGCAGCGGAACGGACAGCGCCTCCTTGCGAGAGGCGCGAGCGGAATGACGTTCGCGCCGGCCGGATCGATCTCGGCGATCACATATAACCGCTAACCGCGCCTGCGCGGGTACGATGATCGTCGTATCGCCCAGGGCATGGTCTGGTCAGGAGACCGCGAACTTCGCCTTCCCGATAATGCGGGCGCTCTGGAACGCGCCTTGCCCCGACGACCGGTACAAGAACCGGGAGATGCCATCGTGGGGCAAAGCAAGTTCCGTAGCGACACAAGCCAAGAACCCGCTGTCTCGTTTCAGACCGCGGAGCGGCACGAGGAGGTCGCTTGGCTCAGGGATTTCGCAGTCGGGCTGGCGGTCGCGATCGGCGCCGGAACCCTATTCGCCTTGGCGACGTCTCTGGGCCAGGTCGCCTGGGCCGCCTTGGGGTAAGGCCGGTTCGCGAACATCGGCGAATATGAAAGTGGTGCCGCAAGAGGGATTCGAACCCCCGACCCCCTCATTACGAATGAGGTGCTCTACCAGCTGAGCTATTGCGGCAACGGGTGGCGCTGTACCAGCAGGCGTGGGGCTTGGCAAGCCGCAAGAGGCACCATGCACAGTGTCGAGGCTTTCGACGATCTCCCGTGCGATTGTCTGCTACCTCAATCCTTGCGCAGCTTCTCCGTCTCCGGCTTCTCCTGGCCCAAAGCGACGATGCCGCGGCGGATGGCGCGGGTGCGGGTGAAATGCTTGTGCAGCGTCTCGCCGTCGCCATAGCGGATGGCGCGGGTGAGCAGCGCAAGGTCCTCGTTGAAGCGACCGAGCATTTCCAGCACC
>JARYGW010000174.1:0-11930 GCA_033792295.1 Allobosea sp. | reverse complement strand
ATATCCTGTTCGACGATCGAATCGGAATGCTCTTCCTGATCCCCGGTTACGGAGAGACGCTGCGCGTGAACGGACGCGCCGAGCTTTCCTGCGATCCCGGGTTGTGTGCGCGCTTCGAAACGGCCGGAAAGCTGCCGGCGAGCGTGATGATCGTCCATGTCAAGGCGGTCTACTTCCAATGCTCGCGCGCCGTGGTACGGGCCGAGCTCTGGAACCCGGAGCGGCAGGTCGACAAGCAGACTCTGCCTTCGCCTGGAACGATCCTGCGCGACATTACCGCGCGCAATGCCGCCATCGAGGCCTTCGACGGCAAGGCCTATGACGAGGCCTTGCCGTCAAGGGTGAGGGCAACGCTGTATTGAGGAAGCGCGGGAAACGCCATTTCCCTATGGGAGTGGGTTTCCCGTGTTTGATTCGGCAACGTAACGATGGCTCACAGCAGCCCTTCGTTCCCCGCCAGCGTCTTCAAGGTGACATCCGGCCGGGCTCCGACATGGGAGATGATCTCGGCTGCAGCCAGCGCGCCGAGGCGCAGGGAGTCGCGGGTCTCGCGGCCCGAAGTCAGACCATAGAGGAAGCCAGCGGCGAAAAGATCGCCGGCGCCAGTCGCATCGACCACGCGCTCAATCGGGAAGACAGGCTCCTCGACGATGCCATCCGGCGTCACGGCCAGCGCGCCCTTCTCCGAGCGGGTGACAACGGCAAGGATGTTCTCCGAACGCAGCCAGGACAGCGCCGTGTCGAAATCCGAAGTTTCGTAGAGGCTCTTGAGTTCGTGCTCATTGGCGAAGACAAGGTCGACCATGCGGTTGCGGATCAGGCCGACGAACTCGTCGCGGTAGCGGTCGACGCAGAACGAGTCCGACAAGGTGATCGCGACGCGCCCGCCTGCCCTGTGCGCGACCTCGGAAGCCTTGCGGAAGGCCTCCTTCGCCGCCGGCGGATCCCAGAGGTAGCCTTCGAGATAAACGATATCGGCATTTTCGACCGCCTTCTCGTCGACATCGGCGACCGAGAGGCCCTGGCAAGCGCCGAGATAGGTGTTCATCGTGCGTTCGCCATCGGGCGTGACGATGATGAAGGAACGCGCCGTTGCCGGGCCGTCCGCCGCATCGGCGGTACCGAATGCGACGCCGAGCGAGGTCAGGTCATGGCGATAAAGCTTGCCAAGCTCGTCGCCCTTGACCTTGCCGATGAAAGCGCCCCGGCCGCCGAAGGAAGCGAGGCCGGCGATGGTATTGGCGGCCGAGCCACCGGAAATGACGCGGGCAGGACCCATCGCCGCGTAGAGCGACTCCGCCCGCGCCTCGTCGATCAGCATCATCGCGCCCTTGGTCAGCTTCTGCGCGGCAAGGAAATCCTCTTCGGCCAAAGCGAGGACATCGACGATGGCGTTGCCGAGGGCGAGGACGTCCGTACGGGTGCTGGTCATGGGTCGGTCCGGATTGGCGCGGCGCTTGGTGGCCGAGAAAGGGAAGGTGGCGGCCGTGTCGCATCCGCCCGGTTTCGGGTCAAGCCGGCGGGTGGCGGCGGTTGGCAGCGTCATCGAGGATTCCGCCGAGCCGGTGCAGATCCTCGACATCGAGCGAAGCGATCTCGCGGGCGAGGCGATTGGCGAAGAGCGTCGCTTCCGCATCCAGGCCGGCCGTGTCGACCGTCACCCGTGGATGGGAGAGATCGGCGAGGCGGACGAGCTCGTCCGCCTCGTCCCAGATGATGCCGAGGAGGTGAATTGCGCCCTGGATCAGCGTGAAGGTCGGACGGCCGCGCTTGCCGTGCTCCAGCGCCGAAAGATAGGCCGGCGTGACACCGAGACCCTGGGCCATCTGAGCCAATGTGATGCCGCGCTTCTCGCGCAGCTCGCGCACCCGGCGGCCGAAGGGCGTCACGGACCATCCTCCCTGAGCCGCCGCAGACGGACATAGAGCGCGCCCGACCCGCCATGACGCTGCTCGGCCTCTTCGAAACCCAGCACCAGCGGGCGCAATTCCGATAGCCTGAGCCAGTGTGGCACCATGCGACGCAGAACGCCGCGCTCCTCGCCGAACAATGCCGGAGCAGGCCCGCCCTTGCCGGTGACGACGAGGCAGAGGCGCGTGCCGCGCGTCTGCTCGCGCCGCAAGAAGCCACGCAGGGCCAGATGCGCCTCCTCCTGCCGCATGCCGTGGAGGTCGATCGAGGCCTCGATGTCCTGTCGGCCACGGCGGAGCTGCGTGCGCAGGCGACGCTCGATCGGCGCCAGCGGGGGAGCGCTCGGCGCCGCGGCCTTGGTTACGGACACATTGGCGACGACGAGGATCGACGTCTCGGTCGGAGCCGAAGCTGCAGGCGGTGGAGGCTCCGGTTCGATCGGAGCGCGACCAGGCAGCGGCTTGACCGAGCGCGCCACCTGTCGCCAGAGCGCGATATCGGCCTCGCTCAGCGTCTTGCCCCGGCGCGACCGCATGTCAGCGCGGCCAGAGCACGGTGAAGGAGACCGGATGCCGGATCAGCCCGGCGCGGTGCCCGGCGGCCGGGCCCGCCCCGACGAAGAGGTCCATCCGGGCCGGACCGAGGATGGCGGAGCCGGTATCCTGCGCGATCATCAGCCGTGCCAGATGCTCATCACCACCGATGCCATCGGGAATCGTGGTGTCGATCCAGACCGGCAGCCCATAGGGCCAGACATGGCGGTCGATGGCGATGCTGCGCAGCGGCGTCAGCGGCAAGCCGGCGCCGCCGATCGGCCCCGCTTCGGCCGGCAGGTCGTCGCGGCGGGTGAAAAAGACGAAGGAGCGGTTGAGGCGGATCAGGTCGCGCGCAAAGACGGGATCGGCCTTCAGCCGCGCGATGAGCCGATCCATGGTCATCTGCTCGGGCGGGATGTTCTCGCGCTGGCTCAGCACGCGGCCGAGCGAGGTATAGGGCAGGCCGTTGCGGCCGGAATAGACCAGGCGCGTCACGGACCCGTCGGGCAGGCGAACGCGGCCGGAGCCCTGTACCTGCAGGACGAAACGATCGACGGAATCGCGCAACCAGAGGATCTCGAGCCCCTGCCCATCGAGTGCGCCAGTCTCGATCGCCGCGCGGTCCGGGAAGGGCTCCAGGCCCTTGTCGGTGCGGCGGGCGGCGGAGAGCTCCTTGTCGAGACCGGGCCAGTCATCCTCGGGAAATCGCGTCACGAGATCCTTCGGCCGATCGTAGAGGGGCGTCGGAAAAGCGTCGGAGCGCGTCAGCGACCCCGCGAATTCGGGTTCGAAATAGCCGGTCATGAAGCCGGTTTCGGCATCGGCCGGACGGATGCGCCAGAAACTGAAATTCCGCTCGAAGAAATTGCGGGCCAGCTCGGCGTTCACGAAACCCGCAGCTGCCAGAGCCTTCGCTTTCTCGCAAACGGCGGCGAGCGCGTCCGGCAAAGGCACCGCCTGGCGCAGGGGCGGATCCACCATGCAGCCGCGTGCGAAAATGGCAAAGGCCCTGCCATGATCGTCCTCCTGCCAACCGGGGATGTCATGGGGAGACAACGGCTCGCTGCGAGCGCCATCCGGCAGGGAGAAGGGCGGCGTCGTGGCCATGGCCGTCACCGGAACGAGCAAAAAGGCCGCGAGCAGCGCAAGCGCGGCCGCGGCGCCACGGTTCACGCCCCGGCTTCGGTGGCGACGAGCAGCCAGTTGGGATCCCTGCTGCCGAGCTGGCGCGAGAAGGTCCAGATGTCGTTGACCTCCGAGACCTGATCGGCGCTGCCGTCGACGACGTTGCCCTGCGCATCGCGGGTCACGCTGATGAGGTGCGAGACGAAGGCGATGGTAATCTGGGCCGTCTTGCCCTTGAGATCGACGCCGGTCAGGTCGGCCTTGTCGATCGAAACGAAGTTCGATTCGGCCTTCTCGCCGCGCTTCTCACGCTCGGTGATGGCCTGCTCGAAGCCTTCATAGACTTCCTTGGCGAGCAGACCCTTCAGTGTCTTGCGGTCGCCGCGGGCAAACGCCGTGACGATGGTCTCATAGGCCGATTTGGCGCCGCCGACGAAAGCCTGCGGATCGAAATCCGGCTCCTGCCGGACAATCGCCTCAATGCCGTTGCTGACCGGCGAATCCAGCGGAGCGATATCCTTCCAGCGTTCGGCCGCCGGCGCAGGAACCGCGGCGGGATCGTTGGCTGCGCCAGGCAGACGGATGACATTGTCTCGCTTGTCCGGCGACTGCGCCTGGTCCGGCCGCATCGGCGGCGTCTCACGCCGGATGAAAGGGTCCTTCGGCGGCTGCTCGTGGCCAGTCTTCTGGCCAAGGACCGAGCGCAGCTTCCAGGCGACGAAAACGGCCAGAGCCAAGAAGACCAGAGTCGTAATGTCGAAGGAATTTTGCATCGAAGGCTGACCTGCGGCTCCCCGTCTTTGGCATGGTTCACGCCGCCGCCAGATCGTCGGTGGCAGGCGGTCATCACCGTCATATGGTGAGACAGGCTCGTAACATCCACCCCCGGCGTTGTGAAGGCGAGTTCTTGTGCCGCCTTCCCGTCCATGATAGCCGACGCGCGCGTCGCCCCGGAGGCGGAGCGCAGTCCCGAATGCCGAAAGCGGTGCGGGATTTCCCGAGACAGCCTGCCAGAACAAGATGGGACCGATGGCCAACGAACTTCCCAACGGCAACGGCGCCGGCGCCGCGGATACGGCTCCGAGCCTCAACGCCCTGATCCAGTACACCAAGGATTTCTCGTTCGAGAACCCGAAGGCGCCGCGCGCGCTCGCGCAGCAGGAGGCCCAGCAGGGCCCGCAGATGTCGCTGCAGGTCAATGTCGGCACGACCAGCCTCGGCGGCACCGACTACGAGACCGTGCTGAAGCTCGAAGGCAAGGCCGAGCTCAACAACGAGACGCTGTTCGCCTTCGACCTCAGCTATGCCGGCGTCTTCCGCCTGCAGAACATTCCGGAGGAGCACATCCATCCGGTGCTGGTGATCGATTGCGCCCGCCTGCTCTTCCCCTTCGCGCGCCAGATCATCGCCGAGGCAGTGCAGAACGGCGGCTTCCCGCCCTTCTATGTGCCGCCGATCGATTTCGCTGCGCTCTACCAGCAGCGCATGCAGGAGATGGGTCAGCCCGGCGCTGCCAATTCCTGAGCCAGGCGCTCCGTGACGTTCAAAGGGCCCGCCAGGGCCCTTCTTTCGTTTGTTGCGAATCATTATTGCCCTTGCAGCGCCCCCGACCCCTCTCCATGTCGGACGGACTTATGGCGGACGCCCCACCGGGACGCCCGCCTTTTCCTTATCCGATGGAGACCCGATGGACGCCCTCGTGACGCTTGCTTCCGACCCCGCCGTATGGGCCGCGCTCGGAGCACTGATCGCCATGGAGGTCGTGCTCGGCATCGACAACCTGATCTTCATCTCCATCCTGACCAACAAGCTGCCGGAACATCAGCGCTCGAAAGGCCGCAAGATCGGCATCGGGTTGGCTCTCATCCTGAGGCTTGCGCTGCTCAGCACGGTCGCGCTTATCGTCAAGCTGACCACACCGATCTTCTCGGTCCTCGGTCAGCCCTTCTCCTGGCGCGATCTCATCCTGATCGCCGGCGGCCTGTTCCTGGTCTGGAAGGCGACGAAGGAAATCCATCACAAGGTCGATCCCCACCCAGGGCCGGACGTCTTCGATGGCGGCCGTGCCGCAGCGGTCAGCTTCGGCGGCGTGATCGTCCAGATCCTGCTGCTCGACCTCGTCTTCTCGATCGACTCGATCATCACCGCGGTCGGCATGACCGAGCACATCCCGGTCATGGTCATCGCCGTCATCATCGCGGTGCTGACGATGCTGCTGGCCGCAGATCCGCTGGCGCGCTTCATCGAGAAGAACCCAACCATCGTGATGCTGGCACTCGGCTTCCTGCTGATGATCGGCGGCACGCTGATCGCGGAAGGCTTCGGCGTGCATGTGCCGAAGGGCTATATCTACGCGGCGATGGCTTTCTCGGCGCTGGTCGAGGCGCTCAACATGCTGTCGCGACGCGGCAGCCGGAAGGGCGGTTGAGGCCTATTGCGCCGCTTCGTCGGTGATGCCGAGATAACCTTTCCAGAGCGGGGCCTTCAGGGATTTGAGGATGAAGGCCTGGTGCGCCTCGATGGCGGCTTCGTCGAGGCGGGGCGCAAGCGAACGGGTGCGCTGCGGCTTCTCGATCACCGGGGCGACCAGGCCTGGGCGACCAGCTGCCGCCTCGACGCCGAGGCCGAGCGAGGCCTGCTTGCCGCCGATCAGCTCGATATAGACCTCGGCCAGGATTTCCGAGTCGAGCAGCGCTCCGTGCTTGGTGCGTCGGCTGTTGTCGATGCCATAGCGCGAGCAGAGGGCATCGAGGCTGTTGGAAGCGCCGGGATGCTTGCGGCGCGCCATCGAAAGCGAGTCCACGACGTTGGCCGGCTCGATCGGCGGCAGGCCGATGCGCTTGAACTCCATATTGATGAAGCCGACGTCGAAGGCGGCGTTGTGGATCACCAGCCGGGCGCCGGCGATGAACTCCGCGAACTCCTGCGCGATCTCGGCGAAGACCTGCTTGTCGGACAGGAACTCCTCGGAGAGACCATGGACGTTGTACGCCTCGATCGGCATCGAGCGTTCGGGATTGATATAGACGTGATAGGTGCGGCCGCTCGGGCAATGATTGACCAGCTCGACACAGCCGATCTCGACGATGCGGTCGCCGTTATTGGCTTCGACGCCGGTAGTTTCGGTATCGAGAACGATCTCGCGCATCGGGTCAGGGCCTCGTTCAGGATTTCTCGACGGCGCCACGTCCGGGCCGCGCAGCCAACGCCTTCAGGATAGAGCCGACCTGCCGGTCCGCGGCCATGAGCCCACGGGAAGTGTCCACAAGGAAGTGGGCATGGCGGCGCTTTTCGGCATCCGGCATCTGGCGCGACAGGATTGCTTCCATCTTCTCCACCGTCATTCCCGGCCGCGCCAGCACGCGCTCACGCTGGACATCGGCCGGCGCCGTAACCAGGAGCACGGCGTCGCACCGCCCCTCGCCTCCCGTTTCGAGCAGGAGCGGCACATCGATGATGGCAAGCCCGGCCCCTTCGGCTCGGCAGCGAGCAATGAATCGGTCTTCCTCCTCCCGCACCAGCGGATGGATGATGGCTTCGAGCCGCTTGAGCGCGTCGGGTTTTCCAAGCACGGCAGCACCAAGCTTTGCTCGGTCGACCACGCCGTCGAGGACCGTGCCCGGAAAGGCGTCCGCGATCGGCCCGGCCGCCCGGCCGCGATGAAGACGGTGCACGGTGGCATCCGCATCATGCAGCGGCACGCCGTGCTTGATGAAGAGCCCGGCCGTCGTCGATTTGCCCATCCCGATCGAGCCCGTCAGGCCCAGCACGAAGGTCATGTCCTCTCCGGCGAATCAGGCTCTCAGGATATCGGCTTCGACCAGATCGCGCAGCGCCGGCGTCACTTGCGGCGTCACACCGAACCAGCGGGCAAACCCCGGCGTGGCCTGATGCAGCAACATGCCGAGCCCGTCGACGATGAGGCCGCCACGCCGCTCGGCTTCGGCAAGCAGATCAGTCTTCAGTGGGACATAGACGATGTCGTCGACGATGGTGCCGGGACGCAGGCGTGAGAGATCCATCTCCAATGCCGGCTTGCCCTGCATGCCCAGTGCCGTCGTATTGACGATGAGATCGGCCTCCCCGACGGCCAGACCGCGCCGCTCCCAGTCGACGGCCTCCAGCGGAGCGCCAAAGGCCGAGACCAGCTCGTCTGCCCGGTCGCGGCTGCGATTGGCGATCACGATCCGGCCGACACCACGCGATTGAAAGCCAAAGACGATGCCCCGCGCGGCTCCGCCAGCCCCCAGGATGAGAACCGTGTTCACCCGGCTCTCCCAACCGGGGATCGTCGAATCGAGATGGGCGAGGAAACCGGAGATATCGGTATTGTCGGCGAGGATCCGATTTCCGTCCCGCCAAAGCGTATTGACGGCGCCGATGGCCCGGCCCGCCTCGCTGATCTCGTCGACCAGCCTCATCATGACTTCCTTATGCGGCACGGTGACATTGCCGCCGGTAAACTCCCCCTCGCGCAGACGCCTCATGAAGGCGGGTAGATCGGCTGGCGCCACATCGATGCCCGTGTAGGAACCCGCGAGCCCGTACTGCCGCAGCCATTCGCCATGGATCAGCGGCGAACGCGAATGCGCGATGGGATGGCCGATGACGAAGCAACGAGGGGACATCGTGAAATCCGATTAGCGGGCGAGATGCCCGTGCTCGCGCAAGGCTGCGAGAACAGGCAAAAGCGGCAAGCCGAGGATGGTGAAGTGATCGCCCTCGATCCGCTCGAAGAGCTGTGCACCCAATCCCTCGAGCTGATAGCCGCCGACACTGGAGAGGACGGCCGGCCCGGCCGCTTCGACATAGCGCGCGATGAAAGCTGGATCGAGCGGGCGCATCGTCAGCCGCGCGGTTTCGATGCCACGAGCCAGGATGCTTCCGTCCTGAGCCAATGCGAAAGCCGAATGCAGCTCATGGACCTGCCCTGCCAGCATGGCGATCTGCCCCGCGGCGGCCGTCGCATTCTCGGGCTTGTGAAAGGATTGGCCATCACATGTCAGAGTCTGGTCGGCGGCGAGAACAATGCGTCCAGCTTGCACCTGCGACACCGAAAGTGCCTTGGCTTCGGCGAGGGCCGAGGCGATCCGATCCGCAGAAGCGCCCTGCTCGACCAGCGGCTTCTCGACCGCGCGCTCGTCGAGGCCCGGCTTCGCAGTTTCCACCGGGAGCCCCGCAGCGACCAGCATGTCACGACGGGTGACACTGCCCGAGGCGAGAACGAGCGGTGTCGCCGTGAGCCACAGCGGCGTCATGTTGCGATGAACTTCATGCGGTGATCGCGCAGCAGATCGAGAATCGAAGCCGCCGTCTCCTCGATGGAGCGACGCGTGACGTCGATCACCGGCCAGCCCTTGCGGGCACAGAGCCGGCGGGACTGGGCGACCTCATCCGCAACTGCAGCGGGGTCTACGTAAGGCGTCTCATCATCGGCGCGCAGCGAGAGCAGACGATTCTGCCTGATCTGGACGATCCGGTCCGGGCTCGCGACAAGGCCGACGATCAACGGCTTCTTCGCCCCGTCGAGTTCCTGCGGCAACGGCACGTTCGGCACGAGCGGGATATTGGCGGTCTTAATGCCGCGATTGGCGAGATAGATGCTCGTCGGCGTCTTCGAAGTCCGGCTGATGCCGACCAGGATGACATCGGCATTGTCGAGATCGCCGCCCATCTGCCCGTCGTCATGCAGCAAGGTGTAGTTCATCGCATCGATACGACGGAAATACTCGGTGTTGAGGACGTGCTGTGCGCCCGGCTTCGTGGCCGAGGCCTGGCCGAGATAGGACTGAAACAGCGACAACACCGGTTGCAGCACCGATAGGCAAGGGCAGCCGAGCTCGCGGCAGAAATTCTCGAGCTTCTCCTGCCATTCCGGCTCGACCAGGGTGTAGAGCACTACCCCCGGCGAGGATTCAATCTCGGCCAGAACCCGGGCGAGCTGAGCCTCCGAACGCACCAGAGGATAGACATGCTCGATCGCCGAGACCGTTTCGTATTGCGCGGCAGCCGCACGGCTGACCGCTATCAAGGTCTCACCGGTCGCGTCCGAGACGAGATGGAGATGAAAATAGTTGCGGACCACGGCAGCCCTCGCGCTGAAGCTCGCTTCTCCTCTAGCGCGAGACGCCGTTTTGGCAAATCGACCAAAAGGGCACCTGGACGAGAGGGGTTATCCAACGCCCTCGGGAGCGGTGTGGATAAGACTCGCAACCCACGGCCTGGAGCGGAGCCTCTGGATAACCGTGCCCGACCATCAACAGCCCCAATGCTGTGCATGGTAAAGAAAGTGTTTCACGTGAATCATTCGGTGCCGCCGGATCGCAGCGTCAAATTTCAATTCGTTAAGAAAGCCTTAACGGACCTCGACCGCCCCACCCGCCCCGCGACCTGCTGTCCCACTGGCTGTGGAGCGGTTGTGGACGAAATTGTGGCGGGCTATCTCCCCCTCTCCAAGAGTCAAAGAAAGAAGAGTCTTTCTAAGATTCTCTTTTAAGAGGATATGAGATGGATCCCTCGGCAGGCTCAACGATGATCGAAAAGCCTGCCTTCCTGCGGGCACTCTCCGGCGAGACTCTCGCGACGCCACCTATCTGGCTGATGCGACAGGCCGGACGCTATCTGCCCGAATACCGTGCGACCCGCGCCCAAGCGGGGAGTTTTCTCTCGCTCTGCTACAATCCCGAACTCGCTGCCGAGGTAACCCTGCAGCCGATCCGCCGCTTCGGTTTCGATGCCGCGATCCTGTTCTCCGATATCCTCGTGGTGCCTCAGGCGCTTGGCCAGAAACTCTGGTTCGCCGAAGGCGAGGGACCGAGGCTGGAACCCGTCGCCAGCGAAGAAAGGCTTTTTGAGATCGATGGCCTGGCTGACGGCGGAACGCTCGCTCCCATCATCGAGACTGTCCGGCGTGTTCGCAGCGCTCTGTCTCCTGAGACCGGCTTCATCGGCTTCTGTGGCGCGCCCTGGACTGTCGCCACCTATATGGTGGCAGGCCGTGGCACGCCCGACCAGGGACCAGCTCGTGCGTTGTTTGCTGCCAACCCTGCGCTGTTCCAGGCGATCATCGATCGGATCGTCTCAGCCTCCGTCACCTATCTCAACGCGCAGATCGAAGCCGGTGTCGACGCAGTGCAGATCTTCGACAGCTGGGCTGGAGTGTTGTCGCCGGAGGATTTCCAGCGCTGGTGCATTGCACCGACGAAGCGCATCGTCGACGGCGTCAAGGCCGCGCATCCGCAAGTTCGGATCATCGGCTTTCCCCGTGGGGCGGGCCGGCTGATCCCGAACTACGTTCGAGGGACCGGTGTCGATGCCGTCGGGCTCGAAAGCGAGATCGACCGGGCCTTCGTTCGCAGCGAGATCCAGTCACTCGTTCCGGTTCAAGGTCACCTCGATCCGCAGGTTCTTCGTGCGGGTGGAGTCGAACTTGAGCGTGAGACCGAGGCCATCCTCGCCGCATTCGCGGAAGCGCCTTTCGTCTTCAATCTGGGCCACGGCATCCTGCCGGACACGCCGATCGCTCACGTCGAACGCCTGCTCGAGGCCGTTCGGGGCTAGGGAGTTCACACCATGTATGAATGGATCAAAGCCTTCCACGTCATGGCGGTCATCTCCTGGATGGCCGGAATGCTCTATCTGCCGCGGCTCATGGTCTATCACGCTGAGGCGCAGATCGGCTCCATCCAGTCGGAGACCTTCAAGGTCATGGAGCGCCGGCTGCTCAAGGGCATCATCAATCCGGCGATGATCGTGACCTGGGTGCTTGGGCTCTACCTGGCCTGGTACGGCTTCGCCTTCAAGGGCGGCTGGCTGCATGCCAAGCTCCTCCTTGTCATCATCCTTTCGGGTATCCATGGCATTCTCGTCCGGCGGGTGAAGGACTTTGCTGCGGACCGGAACAGCCGGTCGGCCCGATATTATCGTATCCTCAACGAAGTGCCGGCGCTTCTCATGGTCGGCATCGTCATTCTTGTCATCGTGAAACCGTTCTGACGGAGAGCGTCGTTTCCCGCTTGAGCCGGATCGCGATTCCCGTTATCAGGTTGGCACGCTTCTCCAGCGTCCTCCCTGTTGTCGACTGTTCGTGAGCCCGCTGCCCTTGCAGCAGCTCGTGGCGCGCAACCCCAGCGCAGGTCCGGTTGGACCCAAGGTCGATCACTTCAGTATCATCCCTACCCCGCCGTCGCGGGCGTTTACGATCCGGGTGCCCCATGCGGGAAATCAAGCTCCAAGAGCTCAAGAGCAAGTCGCCGACCGAACTTCTGGCCTTCGCCGAGGAGGTGGAGGTCGAGAACGCCAGCACCATGCGCAAGCAGGAGCTGATGTTCGCCATTCTGAAGCAGCTCGCCGCGCGCG
>JARYGW010000173.1:0-11966 GCA_033792295.1 Allobosea sp. | reverse complement strand
CAGCGAGTTTCGGTCCGATCATCGCAAATCTCCTCCCTGCGCCCGCCGGAATTACCCGCCGGAAAGCGCCGCGGTTCAAGCCCCATCCGGCCCTATCGCGAGAATCGGATCGGCACGGCGAGCGAGATCGCACCGCCGCCGAGCCCGTCGGGAGGTGCCGGAACCGGACTCGCCCGACGGATCATCGCGACCGCCTCCGTGTCGAGGGCTGCGTCTCCCGAACCGCGCACCAGACGCGCCGACAGCACACGCCCGCCACGGTCGATGCTGAAGGCGACCTGCACGGTGCCGGGATTGGCTCCGCTCGGGAACCGCTTGAAGCGGTTGAGATGAGCGATCAGCGTGCCGCGCCAGCTCGCCGCAGCCGCCGGAGAGGCCGACGAAGCGCCGGACGTGGGTGCAGCGGCGCGCGGCGCCACCTGCGCCTGAGCGGTCGGCGCCGAATTCTGCTCGGCCCGGGGCTTGTCCGGGTTCACCGGCTTGCGCCGCTGCACGACCTTCGGCTTCGGCGGGGGCTTGCGCTTCACCTCCTTCGGCGGAGGCGGCGGTTCCTGCTTCGGCAGGGGCGAAAGCACAGCCGCAGGGTCCGGCAGGGGTGGCAGCTCGGGGATCTTGATCTCGGGTTCCGACAACGCGACGGGTTCGGGCTCCTCCGGCGGAGGAGGCTCGACGTCCTTTGGCGGCTCGACCGGCGCGGGCGGTGGCGGTTCGGGCTCCGATTCGGCCATTTGTGGCCCAGGCGCGATCTCCTGCTGCGCTGTTTCCGGCGCCACCGCGAGCGGAGCGAGCTCGATCATCACCGCCGCCGGCGGTGCGCCCGCCGCCGCGGCCTCGGCGCGCTGCCAGGTCGCAACGACCCAGCCGGCCGCGCCGTGAGCTCCGGCGACGACCAGAGCTGCGGCGCCCCAGCGCAGCGCGGAGGGCCAGAAGCGAGGCTGTGAAGACCGCTGCAGGCTCATGGCTTCGCCGCCGGAGCACCCTGCCCCGTATCCTCGACCCCCACGAGCGCGATCTTGAGATAACCGGCATTGCGCAGCAGGTTCATCACATTCATCAGCTCGCGATAGGCGACCGTGCCGTCGGCCCGCAGGAAGATTCGCTGCTCGCGATCGCTGCCGGTGCGCTGGTCCAACGTTGCCTGCAACGCCTCGCGCGGCACGGCGTCGTTGCCGAGCGCGAGCGAGAGATCGCCCTTCACCGTCAGGAAAACCGGCGTATCCGGCCGGGGTTGAGGCTGAGCGTTCGAGACGGGCAGGTCGACCGCGACATCCACCGTCGAAAGCGGAGCCGCCACCATGAAGATGATCAGCAGCACCAGGATGACGTCGATGAAGGGCGTGACGTTGATGTCCGCGACTTCACCGAGATCGCCATCCTGCGGATCCTTGAGCGAAACGGCCATTGGCTCACTCCGCCGGAACGCGCGGCATCGCAGCGGCAGGCTGCACCGCCTGCAGGACGGACCGTGCCGGGGCGGCGGTGGCCGCACGCTGCCGACGCTCCAGGTCGCGCGAAAGATGGCGCAGGATCTCGCCCGACGCATCCGAGAGCGTCGCCCGGTAGCCGGTGATGGCACGCGCGAAGACGTTGTAAATGATGACGGCCGGAATCGCCGCGACCAGCCCGATCGCCGTCGCCAGAAGGGCCTCGGCGATGCCCGGCGCGACCACGGCGAGATTGGTCGTCTTCGACTGGCTGATGCCGATGAAGGAGTTCATGATGCCCCAGACCGTCCCGAACAGGCCGACGAAGGGCGCGGTGGAGCCGATCGTCGCGAGCAGGCCGGTGCCGCGGGCCATGTTGCGGCCAGCGCGAGCCTCGATCCGGGATAGCGCGATCGCGGCGCGCTCCTTGATTCCGTCCTCGCCGAGATCGGCCGAGCGGCGCGTTTCATCCTGAGCGGCCGAGAGCAAGGTGCCGACGGCACCTCGCAATTTGCCGTCCTTGCCCGAGACGGCACGGGTCGCTTCGCCAAGGCTGTCGGCCTCCTCGATGCGTCGCAGGGCGCGCTGGGCGCTCGTCTTGGCGGCGGCGAGCTCCATCGCCTTGGCGAGCCAGATCGTCCAGGTCACCAGCGAGGCGAAGGCAAGGCCGATCATCACGGCCTTCACGATGATGTCGGCCGCCATGAACATGCCCCAGGGCGACAGGTCATGTGGCAGGGTCGCGGTCACGGGGCTAACGGCGGCAGGAGCGGCGGCCTGCGCATCGCCCGGTTGAAGCGGGGGATGCGCAGCGCTCGGCGGAGCGATTCCCATCTGCGGCGCAGCCGGCGGCAGCGGATTCATCGATCCGGAAGGTTGTGCGGGAGCCGCCGGAGGCTGCGCCGGCGCTTGCCCTGTTGCCGGCGGCGCCGACAGAGTCGGCGTTTCGGGAGTCTGGGCTTGCGTGCCCGAAGCGATCGGCAGCAGCAGCCCCATCGCAAGGAACACCGAACGAAACAGCTTTGTCATGACCGGCCCTACATCCACCGCATGATCGCCGCTCGCCTGCCCGCTGCCGAAGAGCAGGAGCGCATTCCGCCACCGACCTGGACCGCCGAGGAACGCGAAGAGCAGCTGATCTCACATTGGAACAAATAAAAAAAGCACGTATTATCAGCAGCTTGTGAGCCGAACGAGTGTTGGAAACGCCTCGCGATGTCAAGGCTTCGTTGTGCGGCGGAACGAGCCGAGCCAAATTTTACGGATAGCCCGCTTCGACAACAGGCGAGGTAACACAGTCGTTTGGCAGCCCTCCCGAAGCCAATCCGGCTCGGAAAATCTGCCTGAAAACGATGTTCACTTTTCAGATGGCGATGCCCGTGCAGAAGCTGCCGCCCGCTCTCAGCGGCGGCAGGGAGCACCGGCAGACGCGGCTACGCGCGCAACCCGAACGATCTCATACTGTCGCGTCGCCCAAAAACGCGACGGACCCGGAATCGCCTGTCAGTCCCGTCAGTAAAGGCCGCCCGTGCCCGAGCCGATGGCGCGCCCGCCACCGCCACCAGCGCCAGGAGCGGCGCCACCGTCGCCTGCCGTGCCGATCACCGAATAGCTGTCCGGCGGCGCGGTGCCGGGCTTGAAGGCTTCGAGAATGCCGCCCTCGCCGCTGGTGCGCATGCCCGTCTTCGGATCGACGCGGATCAGCTTGATGCCGGCCGGCACGCGGAATGGGGTCGCTGGCTTGTCCTTCAGCGCGACCGTCATGAAGTCGCGGAAGATCGGCGCGGCATATTGGCCGGCGGTCGCCGAGGTGCCGAGCGACTTCGGCTTGTCGAAGCCCATATAGACGCCGACGGCGAGATCCGGCGAGAAGCCGCAGAACCAGACATCCTTGGCGTCGTTGGTCGTGCCGGTCTTGCCCGCCAGCGGCTTGCCGACCGACTTCACCACGGTCGCCGTGCCGGCATTGACCACGCCTTCGAGGATCGAGACCATCTGGTAGGCCGTCAGCGGGTCGATCACCTGTTCGCGGTTGTCGACCAGTCGCGGCTCCGGCTGGTTCGCCCATTTGTCGGCGTTGCAGCCTTCGCAGACGCGCTGGTCGTGCCGGAAGATCGTGGTGCCGGTGCGGTCCTGGATGCGGTCGATCAGCGTCGGCCGGATGCGCTTGCCGCCATTGACCAGCATCGAATAGCCCGCCGTCATCCGCATCACGGTCGTCTCGCCGGCACCGAGCGACATCGACAGCACCGGCTGGAGATCGTCATAGATGCCGAAGCGCCGGGCATATTCTGCGATCAGTGGCATGCCGACATCCTTCGCGAGACGCACGGTCATCAGGTTCTTCGAGAACTGGATGCCGTAGCGCAGCGTATGCGGGCCACTCCACTTTCCGCCGAAATTCTCCGGCCGCCACATGCCGAGGCCGCCGCCCTGATCGATCTCGATCGGCGCGTCCAGGACGATGCTCGACGGGGTGTAGCCGTTGTCGAGCGCCGTCGAATAGACGAAGGGCTTGAAGGACGAGCCCGGCTGGCGCAGCGCCTGCGTGGCGCGGTTGAACTCCGACTGGTCGTGCGAGAAGCCGCCGACCATGGCGAGCACGCGGCCGGAGAACGGATCCATCACCACGATGGCGCCGTTGATCTCGGGCAGCTGGCGCAGGCGGGCATAGCCCGCCCTGTTCGCCATCGGCTCGACATAGACGACGTCACCGACCGAAACCGCCTGCGAGACGCGGGCGCGCCGCGTCCATTTGATGCCATCGGCAGCCAGCGTGATCGTCTCCCGCTTGGCGTTCAGGATGCCGGCGCTGTCGCGCAGCGGATGCAGGCCGAGCCTCGCGCTGTCGCCATTGACGTCGAGCACCACGGCGAGACGCCAAGGAGCGACGTCGCCCAGCACCGGCAATTCGCCGAGCACCTTGCCCCAATCCTGCCCGGCGATGTCGAGCTTCTGCACCGCGCCGCGCCAGCCGCGCGCCTCGTCGAAGCGCACCAGCCCGTCGACCAGTGCCTTGCGCGCCATCAGCTGGATCTTGGGATCGACCGTGGCGCGAACCGAGAGCCCGCCCTCCAGCAGCTTCTTCTCGCCATAGCGATCCTGCAGCTCGCGGCGGATCTCCTCGGCGAAATAGCCGGCGGCGATGTTGTTCGGCGAGACCTGGCGCGGATTGACGCCGAGCGGCTGCTTCTTGGCCGCATCGGCGACCTCGCGCTTGACGTACCCGTTCTCGACCATGCGGTCGATCACGTAGTTACGCCGCTCGATCGCACGGTCGGTATTGCGGAAGGGCTGCAGGTCGCTCGGGGCCTTCGGCAGGGCCGCGAGATAGGCGGCCTCCTGCAGGTTGAGCTCATGCACCGACTTGCCGAAATAGTTCAGCGCCGCAGCCGCGATGCCATAGCTGCCGAGGCCCGGAGCCGGCGCGCCGAGATAGATCTCGTTGAGATAAAGCTCGAGGATCTTGTCCTTCGAATAGGTCGATTCGAGCTTCAGCGCGACGAGCGCCTCGCGGATCTTGCGCTCATAGGACTGCTCGGGGCTCAGGAAGAAGTTCTTCGCGACCTGCTGGGTGATGGTCGAGGCACCCTGCTGCCTGCGATTGGTACCCTTGTTGCGGAAGTTCGAGATCGCGGCACGCACCAGACCTTCCGGGTCCACGCCCATATGCTTGTAGAAATTCTTGTCCTCGGCCGAGATATAGGCGTCGACAACCAGCTTCGGCACCGCCTGGATCGGGATGTAGAGGCGCCGCTCGCGGGCATATTCGGCGATCAGGCTGCCGTCGCCCGCATGGACGCGGGTCATCACCGGCGGCTCGTAGTTCCGCAGCTGGGCATAGTCGGGCAGATCCTGGGAATAATGCCAGATCAGGCCGCCGGCCACAGCCGCGCCGATCACGAAGGCGATCGCACCCGCAGCGAACAACCATCCGAAGATTCGCAGGATAAACCGCATCTCAGGTCCCGGACCCCATTTCTGCACCCGGCGGGCGCCGGATCGGGGCGCTTCGCAACGGAAAGCTATAACATGACCGAGATGGCGGAACCGTGGCCTCGCGACCACAATTCCGTTTCAACTCGACGCGTCTCGCGAGCTACTGGGCGTGCCGATTCTCGGCCGCCTGCCCCACCGAGGCGCGCTCGCGGGCGAAATACTCGTCCACGGCCGCCCCCACGGCACCAACCGCTTTTCCGCGCCATTCGCCCGAAGTCAACAGCTCGGCATCCTTCGGGCTCGACATATAGCCGAGTTCGATCAGCACGGACGGCACATCCGGCGCACTCAGGACCCAGAAGCGCGCCGAGCGCAGCGGAATCTTGTGCATTCGCACGGACGCCCCCATCTTATCGACCAGATTGCGCGCAAAGACGCCGGAGAAGGTCCGCGTCTCGCGCCGCGCCAGATCGATCAGGATGCCGGCGACGTCCTGCAGTTCCTCGCTGGTTTCCAACCCTGCTACGGCGTCGGCCTGATTCTCCTTGGCGGCGAGCTTGGCCGCCTCGGCATCGGTCGCCCGGTCGGAACGGGTATAGACGGTGGCTCCGCGAACATCCTTTGCCTGCGTCAGCGAATCGGCATGGATCGAGATGAAGAGATCCGCCTTCTCGTCCTGGCCGATCTTCACGCGGTCGGCCAGCGGCACGAAACGATCGTCGTCGCGAGTCAGGATCACGCGATAGCGACCGGACGCCTCCAGCTCCTGCTTGAGCGCGAGGCCGAAATCCAGCACCACCGACTTCTCCGCGATCGAGGCGACGACCGTGCCGGGATCGATGCCGCCATGCCCGGGATCGATCACGACCGTGCGGCGCGTCTCGCCCGGTGGCTTCGGCGGCATGGGGACGATGGCGGCTGTCGTCGTCTTTTTTGCTTTCGCAGCCTCCGCCAGGAATTCGGTGCGACTGGTTTTCCTGAGTTCGATCACGAGTTCGCCGAGGCCACCGCGCAGCGCGCGGGCCTCTGCCTTCACGACCGTCGCAGGCTGAGACAGATCGATGATGATTCGCGCCTTGTCCGTCGTAAACAGCCCGTAGCGATAGGCGCTGATGAAACCGGCGTTCCTGCGGGCACCAGGCTGGATCTGGAAATTCGTCGAAGGCAGCTCGACGATGACGCGATCAGGGGCGGCCTGCACCCAGGCCTCGACGGCAACGACCGCCGAGAGCGCCATGGTCAGCTTGACGGTCTCGCCCTGCTGCTCGAGGCGCATATCGGTCGCGACAGGAAACTCGCTCTGCGCCTTGCCCTGCTCGCCATAGGCAGGGGCGCCGCTGAGAACGGCGCACAGCCCGACTGCCATGGTCGCGCATCGCCACGCTCTCCGGCGGAGATCCGCAGGAGAGGCAACCGGCTTGTTCTGCTGGATGCGCGAAAACAGCTGAAAAAGTCCCGCTTGCGGTCACCAATGCTTAACCATAGGCGGCCCGACTTCCTAACAGGCCGTTACCATGCCGGCATCACGCAATGAACCGCGGCGTCATGCACGGGAAGCGATCCGGCTGCGATGTGACTTGCAAATCACGGTGACCTATCTGTAATGGAACATGGTTGCCCTCCAACCTGCACGCGGGACACATCCGGATCGAACCATCCGTCGGCGTCCGGTGCAGGCTGGGCCTCCGCCCATTCGGGGTTGAGGCAGCAGGTCGACCATAACGGATCGTCCGCAGAGGGCGGGGTCGGGATTGCGAGTTCTACGCCCTGCCCTGTCTCGCGAGCGTGCAAACGCGGAGTGCCTGTCGCCAGATGGGCGCGCCGCAGGTCAGGGCAGATGACGGGGCAAACGACGCCGCACGTATCATCGGTGAATCGTTCAAACCTGCGGGATGGCGCCGGGCGTTTCGTCCGCTGGGCCGCCCCGAACCGCGTTCCTGTCTCGACCGATTTCTTCCTCCTGCAACATGCCGGCTCCGGCCGGTCCTTCAGCGGCGCCCCGGCTCGCGGCAGCGGATTCGTTTCCGCGACCTCGCGAGCCTTGCCGGCGGCCGCGCCTATGGAAATTTCTAATGGCCAACAAAATGCTTATCGATGCCACCCACCCGGAGGAGACCCGGGTCGTGGTGGTGCGTGGATCACGCGTCGAGGAATTTGATTTCGAATCCGCCAGCCGCAAACCTCTCCGCGGCAATATCTATCTCGCCAAGGTGACCCGCGTGGAGCCATCGCTCCAGGCCGCCTTCGTCGAGTATGGCGGCAATCGGCACGGCTTCCTCGCCTTTTCCGAAATCCATCCGGACTATTACCAGATCCCGGTCGCCGACCGGCAGGCTCTGCTCGACGACGAGGCTCGCGCCGAACGCGACGAGGAGCGTGACGAGGAGCGGCGCGAGAAGCGTGGCCGCCGTCGTGGGCGGGGCGATCGCGACAACCGCGCCAAGAAGGCGGCGGCCGACGAGACCGTCTCGGCGGAGGTCGAAACCACCCTCGACAACGCCGAGGAGCATGTCGAGACCGACGGCAAGGAAGCCGCGATGGTCAACGAGGGCGCCCCTGCCTTCGGCGAGTTCTTCGCCCCTGACGTTGCGGAATCGACGACGGAGGACGCCGCCGAGAACGCCGCGCCTCTGACCTTCGAGACGGTTGCCGCGCCGGAAACCGCCGGCAACGACGAAGTGGCCTCCGACGAGTCGCCGGCGGAAGCCCGCAAGCCTTCGGACGACGAGGACGACGGCAGCGAAGAGCATGACGAGCAGGAGGAGCAGCCCGAGCAGCTCGGCGGCGGCGATGCGCTCGACGACATGCCGGAGCGCCCGCAGCGCCATTCGCGCCGCCAGTACAAGATCCAGGAGGTGATCAAGCGCCGCCAGATCATCCTGGTCCAGGTCGTCAAGGAGGAGCGTGGCAACAAGGGCGCGGCCCTCACCACCTATCTCTCCCTCGCCGGCCGCTATTCGGTGCTGATGCCGAACACCGGCAAGGGCGGCGGCATCTCGCGCAAGATCACCAATGCCGATGACCGCAAGCGGCTCAAGGAGATCGCCCAGGAGCTGGAGGTGCCGGAGGGCATGGGCCTGATCCTGCGCACGGCCGGCGCCTCGCGCACCAAGGTCGAGATCAAGCGCGACTACGAATATCTGATGCGCATGTGGGAGAGCGTGCGCGAGCTGACGCTCGCCTCCGTCGCACCCGCGCTGGTCTATGAGGAGGGCAACCTCGTCAAGCGTTCGATCCGCGATCTCTACAACAAGGACATCGACGAGGTTCATGTCGCCGGCGAGGAAGCCTATCGCGAGGCCAAGGACTTCATGCGCATGCTCATGCCGAGCCATGCCAAGAGCGTGAAGCCCTATCGCGAGCAGACTCCGCTCTTCGCCGCCTTCGGCGTCGAGAGCCAGCTCGACGCGATGTTCTCCAACACCGTGACGCTCAAGTCGGGCGGCTATCTGGTCATCAACCAGACCGAGGCGCTGGTCGCGATCGACATCAACTCCGGCCGCTCGACCCGCGAGCACAACATCGAGGACACGGCCCTCAAGACCAATCTCGAAGCGGCCGAGGAAATCTCCCGTCAGCTCAGGCTGCGCGACCTCGCCGGTCTCATCGTGATCGATTTCATCGACATGGAGGAGAACCGGAACAACCGCGCCGTCGAGAAGAAGCTGAAGGAGTGTCTGAAGGACGATCGCGCCCGCATCCAGGTCGGCCGCATCTCGGCCTTCGGCCTGCTGGAAATGTCGCGTCAGCGCATCCGCACCGGCGTGCTCGAAAGCTCCTCGATCCCCTGCCCGCATTGTGCCGGCGCCGGGATGATCCGCTCGACGCCGTCGGTCGCGCTGCAGATTCTGCGCGCGCTGGAGGAAACCCTGATCAAGAGCGCCTCGCACAATCTCACGGTCCGCACCCGGCCGGAGGTCGCGCTCTATGTCCTCAACCAGAAGCGCGCGCATCTGGCGGATCTCGAAAACCGCTTCGCGGTCGCGATCACGATCTCGACCGACCCGAATCTACTCGGAACCCGCTATTTCGAGGTGGAGCGCGGCGAGTTCGTGGGCAATGAAGCCCGCGTCGTGCCCTCGCCCTTCAAGGCGGAAGCCGTTGCGTCCGACGTCGACGACGAGGCGCTCGATGCCGCTGCCGAAGCCGCGGCCCTCGATGCCGAGGCCGGCGACAGCGAAGCCGCTGCCGACGACGCCCAGGGCGAGCGTGGCGATGCCGATGGTCGCGACAATCGCCGCCGCCGCCGCCGCCGCCGCCGGCGTCGGGGTGGCGAGCGTGACTCGCAGAACCTGCAGGGAGAAGGCTCTGTCGGCGAGGACGATGCTGACGACGAGGGAGATGACGAGGGTGACGAGCCCGTCGCCACCGAAACCGTCGCTGTCGAGATCGTCGCCGAGGTTCCTGCGGCTGAAGCCCCCGAGGCCGTAGCCGCCGGCCACGGAAGAGGCCGCCCCCGCCGAAGGCGCCAAGCCGAAGCGCAGCCGCGCCCGCAAGCCGAAGGCGGCGCAGGAAGCCGAGGCCGCCAAGACGCCCGAGGTCGCGGAAGCGGTCACGGCCGAAGCCACTCCTGCCGAGGTCGAGAAGCCGAAGCGCAGCCGCTCGCGCAAGAAGGTGGTGCCGATCACCGAAGACGGCGCGCCCGCTGCCGAGGCCGCTCCGGCTCCGGCAGCGCCTGAGGCCTCCGTTGCCGAGAAGCCGGCGAAGGTCGCCACGGAACCGGTAGCCAGCGAGCCGGCCCCTGCGCCGGAGCCTGAAGCACCGGCCACCCGGCCCCCGGCCGAGGAGCCCGTCGCGGTCGTCCTGACCGAGCCGGACCCGACGCGGCCGAAGCGCGGCGGCTGGTGGAACAGGCTCGCCGGCCGCTCCTGAGTCGAGACACCCTTGCAATGCGAAAGGCCCGCTGTTCCGCAGCGGGCCTTTTTCATGGTGGGCACCTGCCATTGGCCACGGCCACGAAACACGGCATCTTCACACCGTTGGAGAACACAAGACGGGGATCGCATGTCGCCGCCGCGCAGCAGGGAACGCCTCGTTCTGATCGGCCTCTCGGCAGCGGCGCTTCTCATGCTCGCCCTGCTCGCCTGGCGCATGATCGGCTGGCTCGGCGTCGGTATCCTCGGCCTCTTCGTCCTCTTCATCGCGATGCGAGTCGAGCTCGAAGGCGACCGCCCGATCGGCCCGCAGATGACGCCCGGCCTCTACGCCGAGCAATATCGTAGCGAGATGAGCGCGGATGGCAGCGCCCGGACAAGCCGTCGCGCCGATCGCCTGTCGGTGGCAACCGCCGCACGATACGGCCGCCTGTTCGGCGCCGCACTGGCGATCGCCGGCTTCGGCCTGTTCCTTTTGTCCTGACTCGCTCAGCCGGCCGCCGGCGCGAGCGGCGTCGGCGGCGGTACGGTCGAGATAGCGGCAGCGGCGCTGGCCTGAGCGCCCTGATCGCCGCCACGCACTGTGACGGCGTTCGAGGCGAAGGGGATGTGTGCCTCGTTCATCGCGCGATAGACCCGCTTCAACGCCTCGCGCTGCAGCATCGAGGCCTGGTTCGGCTTGCCGGTGAATTTCAGCCGGATCACGATGGCGCTGTCGGTAATGTCGGCGACGCCCTGCATCTTGAGCGGGGAGATGAAGTGCGGGCCGAACTCGGGGTCCTCCATCAGGGCGATGCCGGTCTTCTTGATCGCCTTGCGTGCCTGCTCGATATCGGCCGAATGGTCGAGGCGGACATTGAACTTCACCGTCGCCCAATCACGGCTGGCATTGGTCAGGGACGAAACCTGCCCGAACGGAACGGTGTGGATCTGGCCGCTCTGGTGGCGCAGCTGCATCGAACGCAGCGAGATCTTCTCGACAGTCCCCTTGAGCCGGCCGGTGTCGACATATTCGCCGACCCGGAAGGCATCCTCGAGCATGAAGAACAGCCCCGAGACGATGTCGCGCACCAGCGCCTGCGAGCCGAAGGAGATCGCCAGGCCAAGAATACCGAAGCCGGCGAGCAGCGGCCCGATATCGACACCCAGCCGCGACAGTACGATCAGGACCGTGAGTCCGAGCACCGCGCCCAGCACCACGCCGCGCAAAACCGGCAGCACCGTCGCCAGCCGCGTCGGTACCCCGTCCTCATGGACGGCATCCTCATCGGCAGGACCGATCGTGACGCGCTGCGGCGCATAGCCGTCGAAGAAACGGTGCAGGAAGACGAGCGCGACCCAGCCGGCAAAGGCAAACACGGCAACGCCGGCGATCTGCCGCATGACCATGGCGAACTCGCTGGAGGTGACACCGAGCAGCAGCCCAGCCCAGAGCCGGGCGAGGATGAAGAAGCCCGCCGCCCAGATCACGCCGACCGCGGCGGCCCTTAAAGCCGCGCTGCCGGCCTGGGACAGCGGCGTCGCCCCCACGATGGCATGGCGCCGGGCCGCACGGCAGTTCAGCAGGTTCGATACCCCGATGACCAGGATCGGGATCAGGACGATCGCCAGCTCCGTCAGTGCAGCCGCCTCGGTCCAGCGCCCACCATTGGACATCATCGCCGCCGCGCAGCTGACCAGCCAGAGCACGATGGTGAGAGCGATGTAGAACCATCCGGCACCAATAGCG
>JARYGW010000172.1:0-11988 GCA_033792295.1 Allobosea sp. | reverse complement strand
TGACGGTCTCGACGCGGGCGGTCAGCGTCTCGGCGACCTGCATGCCGGTGTCGCTGATGGCGCGGGTGACGTTCTGCGCCTCGTTCGTGAGGCCTTCGGTCAGCGCGATGCCGGTCTTCTCCAGCGAGCCGGCGATCTCCTTGGCGCGGCCGTCGAGCATGGTCGAGAGGTTGTCGCTGGCGCCGGCGAGGCGCTCCGAAACCTCGCCCGAGGTGACCTGCAGCCGCTCGACGAGATCGTGGCTGCGGCCGCTGATCTCCTCGATCATCTTTTCCCCGGCGCGGCCGAGGGCTTGGGTGATCTGGTCGCCCTTGGCGCCGAGCGAACCGGTGACGCGGTCGCCGGCCTGCGCGATCGCCTCGGCGATGGTGCGGCTGGCGCCGTCGAGATCCTTGGCGATGCCTTCATGGGCGCCGCTGATGGCGAGCTTGACGCGCTCGGCATTGCCGACCACGGCCTCGCGCTGGGTGACGAGTTCGTCGATCAGCGAGCGCAGGCGGATTTCATTGTCGGCATAGGCGCGTTCCAGCGTCGAGATCTCGCCGCGGACGATGGTTTCGAGCTCTCCGGCGCGCGCCACCGCGCGTTCGATGCCGTCCCCCATGGCGGCGACCTCGCGACGGATGGTCTGGCTGAGCGACAGCACGGAATCGGCGCCGGCGACCTCCGGCTCGGCCAGGCGCAACGCGACTTCGGTCATCGCCCGCGAGATCAGGCGCATTTCCTGGGTGCGGCGATAGAGCGCCGCGAGCACGAAGAAGAAGACGATCGGTGCGCCGATCGAAAGAGCGAGCAGGGTCCACTCGCCGATACCGAAGGAGGCGACGGGCTCCGGCAGGCCGTTGGCGAAGGAGCCGAAGCGATGGAGCAGCACAAAGGCGGCGCCGCCGAGCCAGGCGAGCGAGGCCAGCGCGGCGAACCAATAGGGCTTGCGCGACGGGCGGACCGCAAAGGCCTGCACGAGCGTGCTGGAATCGCGCCGGTCGTCATTGGCGACACGGCTTGTATCCGGGGCGATGGCGGCGCGCGCAGGCTGCGGCGGCTGTTGTTGCGCGGCGACCCCCGGGGCCGGGGAGGCCGGCGCCGCAGCAGGCTCGACGCGCGGCAGTTCGAGCTTCAGGTCGTTCTCGCTGGTGGCGGGCAGGCGCGGTTCGGCCGCGACCGGCGTCTCCGTCTCGCCCTGTGGCTGTTCGAGGCGCAGAGCCTCCTCGATCGCCGACATCGCAGCTTCAGTGGGGTCCTGGAGCTTCTTGGGTCGATTCATGGTTGCCGCCTCGCCACGCTACTGAAGATGGTCGCGAACACATGTTCCGCTGCCCCGGCCGCCTCTGGCGGGGTGAACGGAGAGACTGCGCCCATCATTTACCAATTGGAAGGGTACTGAAGCCCCGGACTCTTGGAAACCCATTTGAGTGCCTGATTCACAAACGTCGTTAACGCCTCGTTCACCATCAAGGCGCTTCTTGGAGTGGGTTGGATCGCCCTTGCGGTCCCTCGAAGCCCATGCGTTCACGCGTTTTCCGAGTTCACCCCATGCCCCAGACGGCTATCGACACCGCGCATCTCTCCCGCCAGACCGGCGGCGACCATGCACTCGAGCGTGAATTGCTCACGCTCTTCGCCCAGCAGTGCGTGAAGCATCTGCGCACCATCCATGGCAGCGCCGATATGCAGGCGCGGCTCGACGCCGCCCACAGCCTGAAGGGCGCCGCTCGCGCCGTCGGTGCCTGGCAGGTCGCCGAGGCGGCCGACGAGATCGAGCACAGCCTCGCCGATGCCGATCAGCACCGGGCCGAGATTGCGATGGATGCACTGGCCCTCGCTGCCGCCGAGGCACGCGCCGTTATCTGCCGCTCCGATTGTGCGGCCTGAACAATCCGCCGCTGCACCACAGCCGTTTCGCCCTGCCTGGAAATGCTCTAAGCGAAGCCGGTCATTCCTGTCCGCGCGAAGGTTGTGCGCGGGCGCGCCGTCGGAGTCCGTCATGCCGAACATCACCTATATCGACGCCCACGGAGAAACCCGCACCGTCGAGGGCGAAGTCGGCGCGACAGTGATGGAGACGGCGATCCGCAACCAGATCCCCGGCATCGAGGCCGAGTGCGGCGGCGCCTGCGCCTGCGCGACCTGCCATGTCTATGTCGACGATGCCTGGATGGAGAAGGTCGGCCAGCCCGAGCCGATGGAGGAGGACATGCTGGACTTCGCCTTCGACGTCCGGCCGAACTCGCGCCTCTCCTGCCAGATCCGCATTCGCCCGGAACTCGACGGTCTCGTGGTCCGCACGCCCGAGCGCCAGGGCTGAAGCGCGTTCCAGTTTAGGCTGTCGCGCTGCGCCGGCATCATGCTGGGCGCTGCCTGCACGATTTGCGTTGGATCAATGCGTCATGTCGGGCAGACTTCAGGATGGTGTTGCAACCAGCCTTGAGGAGGTCGTGATGTTCAAGTCGGTCATGGTTCCTGTCGATCTGGCCGAGGCGGAACTCGCCCAGCCGGCCATCGACAACGCGGTCTCCTTCGCCAAGGCCTCCGGCGGTACCGTGCGGCTGGTCTATGTCCGCTCGCTGGTCCCGGTCACCTATATGGAATTCGTGCCGACCGACTTCGACGCCGAGCAACAGCAGGACGCCGAAGCCAAGCTCGCCGAGATTGCTGCGAAGATCGACCTTCCTGCCGAACAGGTTTCGGCCAAGGTGCTGATCGGTTCCGTGCATGGCGAGGTGCTCGCCGAAGCCGATGCGAGCGGGACCGACCTCATCGTCATCGGCTCGCACGAGCCTGGCATGCTGGCCTACGTCATCGGCTCGAACGCCTCGGCGATCGTGCGCCGTGCCAAATGCTCGGTAATGGTGTTGCGCCATGCCTGAAGCCGGCTGAGGCGTCAGCCGCCCGCCGGGCGCCCCGGCACCAGATCGTCCGGGACTTCGCCGGTGGCGAGTTCGCGCGGCCGGTTGAGCGAGATCAGCGGCCAGACCTGCCAGAACGATGCCGCGAGCAGAAGCAGGGCGAGCAGCCCGGCATTGCTCTGGCCCTGCTGGAAGGCCCGCAGGGCGAAGAACACGATCATCGCAAGCGATAGTCCGCCGACCAGGGCCATGCCGAGCCAGACCGGTCGTGGCTTGCCGCCGATGAAGCGCGCCTGCGGATTGGCCCGCGCGATCGCTTGCGCCAGCGCTGAAACGAAGCGGTGATAGCGCGCATCGTCGCGATCGAGATCGGTCAGCGAGCGCCAGGAGAGATTGCCGAAGGTGACGGTCTTGCCGTCCTTGAGGCGTAGCTGCGTCCGGTAGCCTTTCGCGGAGATGTTGCCCGGCGCGAAGACGAAGCGGACCTGCTCGACGCCGCTCAGTCGGATGCGGTCGACCGCGCGGGTACGGTCGATCTCCAGAACGTCGCCGTCGAGCTTGTAGGCGATCTCGAAGCCCACGGGCTTCGGGCGCTGGCGCCAGCTCGGGGCAGGGGCGTCTTCGTCGTCGTCGATCATGTTCGGCAGTTAGAGCAATGCGGCTGTTCAAGGGAAGAGCGCCGGTCGTCACCGGTCAGCGAGCCAGCACCTTCATCGCGCCGTCGAGGCCGTCCAGCGTAAGCGGGAACATCCGCCCGCCCATCAGCGCACCGATCTGCCGGATCGACTGGGTGTAGCTCCACAGGTGCTGCTGGACGGGATTGAGCCAGACCGATTTCGGGAACTTCGTGATGAGCCGCTCCATCCAGACCTGCCCCGCCTCCTCGTTCCAATGCTCGACCGAGCCGCCGGGCATCGCGATCTCGTAGGGGCTCATCGAGGCGTCGCCGACGAAGACGAGGCGATAATCGGCAGGGTAGGTCCGCAGCACGTCCCAGGTCGGGATCTGCTGCTCATGCCTGCGGCGGTTCTCCTTCCAGACGCGCTCATAAGGGCAGTTGTGGAAGTAGAAGTGCTCGAAATGCTTGAACTCGGCCCGCGCCGCCGAGAACAGCTCCTCGGCCAGCTCGACATGCCAGTCCATCGAGCCGCCGACGTCGAGGAAGAGCAGTACCTTCACGGCGTTGCGCCGCTCGGGCCGGAGCTTCACGTCGAGATAGCCGTGCTTGGCGGTTTCCGAGATGGTATTGTCGAGGTCGAGTTCTTCGGCCACGCCGGTACGGGCGAAGCGGCGCAGGCGCCTCAACGCGACCCGCAGATTGCGCACGCCGAGCTCGCGCGTGTCGTCGAAATCCTTGAAGTCGCGCTTGTCCCAGACCTTCACCGCCCGGAAGTTGCGGTTCTTGTCCTGGCCGATGCGTACGCCTTCGGGATTGTAGCCATAGGCGCCATAGGGCGAGGTGCCGGCGGTGCCGATCCATTTGCTGCCGCCCTGGTGGCGGCCCTTCTGTTCTTCGAGGCGCTGCTTCAGCGTCTCCCAGAGCTTGTCCCAGCCCATCGCCTCGATCTGGGCCTTTTCCTCGTCGGTCAGGAATTTTTCGGCGAGCTTGCGCAGCCATTCCTCCGGAATGCCGGCTTCCTCGATCGCCTGCTGCAGCGTCTCCATGCCCTTGAACACCTGATCGAACCTGTCGAGATGGCGCTCGTCCTTCACCAGCGTGGCGCGGGCGAGATAGTAGAACTCGTCGACCCTGTATTCCGCGAGATCGGCCTCCACCCCTTCGAGCAGCGTCAGATATTCCCGCAGGGTCACCGGGACCTTGGCAGCGCGCAGATCGGTGAAGAGGCGAAGAAACATTCCGGCGACATCGTTCTCGGGCGAAGCGTAGAGCCGAGACTTTCGCCGAAGGGCCGCTCGGGTCAAGCCCGAGCATGACGGCCGGGTCCAAGCAACGTTCGCGCGGTGGCGCGAACGTTGCTCGATCCCGATGGTCGGCTTTACGCCACCGCGTCGGCGAGGTCCTTGGTGACCTTGAACTTCACGACGGTCTTGGCCGGAACCTTGATGGTGGCGCCGGTCGAGGGGTTGCGGGCCTCGCGGGCTTCGCGCTTGGCAGCGGAGAGCTTGCCGATGCCGCCGAGCGTGACGTCGTCGCCCTTCTTCAGGGTCTTGGCGACGGTCGCGCCGAGAGAGGTCAGGATCGCGGAAACGTCCGCCTTGGTCTTCCCGGTCTCTTCCGCAATGGCGGCGATCAGTTCGTTCTTGGTCATGGAATCCTCCTTGAGAAGGTGTGATAGGCGTCGCGTACTGGGTTGCGATCGTTCATGTCCGTTGCCGTCACGAGCGACCGCGGGAGAGACATTCGCGGCGCGCAACTCAGGCAGTTGCCATGGTTATTGCGGAAAGACGATGCCTGCGGCGCTAGATACGCACAGGAAACGGCTTCGTTCCGTGGGAAAACGCTCGAAATTTGCGCTTTTCGCAGGTGCGGGAGGCCGGAGAAGAGGCTGGCGGCCGCAAAAACCCGCCCTGATTCGGCCGGGGCGGCGGGGCGCGAAATCACGCCCGCCGCGGATTGGAAGCTCAGGCCTGGATGCCGTCGACGTACCAGTCCATCTTCGAGAGGATCTCGTCGGTGGCGTGTTCGCCCGCCTTGACGCGCACTTCGCCCTTCTGGTCCTTGAGCTCGCCGGTGAAGGGATGGAGCGTGCCGGCGGCGATCGCCTTGGTGACCTCGTCGGCGGCCTTACGCGCTTCCGGCGTCACGGCGTCGTTGTAGGGCGCGAGCTTGACGAAGCCGTCCTTGATGCCGCCCCAGACCGCTCCGGTCTTCCAGGTCCCGTCCATGACCTCCTTGACGCGCTTGATGTAGTAGCCCGACCAGTCGTCGACGATGGCCGAAAGATGGGCTTTTGGCGCGAAGGCCTTCATGTCCGACGCCTGGCCGAAGGCGAAGACGCCGCGCTGCTCGGCCGCCTGCAGCGGAGCGGCGGAATCGGTGTGCTGGGTGATCATGTCGGCGCCCTGGTCGATCAGCGCCTTGGCGGCGTCGGCCTCCTTGGCGGGGTCGTACCAGGTCGAGCACCAGACGACCTTGGTCTTGAAGTTCGGGTTCACCTTGCGGGCGGCGAGATGGAACGCATTGATCCCCATCACCACTTCCGGGATCGGGAAGGAGGCGACGTAGCCGGCCTGACCGGTCTTCGACATATGGCCGGCGATGGTGCCGATCACGGCGCGGCCCTCGTAGAAGCGCGCATCGTAGGTCGCGACGTTCTCGGCGCGCATATAGCCGGTGGCGTGCTCGAACTTGATCTTTGGGAACTGCTTGGCGACCTGGATGGTCGGGTTCATGAAGCCGAAGGAGGTTGCGAAGATGAGCTGGTTGCCGGCCTGGGCGAGCTGGCGCAGCGCGCGCGCGGCGTCGGGGCCTTCCGCGACGTTCTCGATGAAGCTCGTCTTGACCTTGGCGCCGTATTCCTTCTCCAGCGCGAGGCGGCCCTGATCATGCGTCCAGCTATAGCCATGGTCGCCGATCGGCCCGACATAGATGAAGCCGATGCCGAGCGGCGACTGGGCCGAGGCGCCGCGGCCGAGGATCGGCAGTGTCGAGGCGGCGGCCGCGCCGAAGGTCAGCCTGCGCCGGGTGATGATGCTGGTCATGTCTCCGAAACTCCCCGTTGTCGGTTGCGGCGTCAGGACGCCGAGAAAGGTTTGCCGAGGCAGGCAGGCGCGTCGAGCCGGCCGGTCCTTCGTCCTAACGACATCATGGTCAGAACCGCAATGGTCGCAAGGTAGGGGGCCATCGCCAGAAACTCCGGCGCGATCCAGCCGATGCCGGCGGCCTTGGCCTGCAGCTCCAGTGTCATCACCGCGCCGAAGAGATAGGCGCCGAGCAGAAGGCGCCCCGGTTTCCAGGCCGAGAAGACGACGAGCGCGAGCGCGATCCAGCCACGGCCTGCCGTGAGGCGATCGGCCCACATCGGCGTCAGCGCCAGCGAGAAATAGGCGCCGCCGAGCCCCGCCAGCGCACCGCCGAATGCGACCGCCGCATAGCGGATGGCGAGGACCGGATAGCCGATGGCATGCGCCGACGCGTCATTCTCGCCGACCGCGCGCAGGATCAGTCCCGCCCGCGTCCGGCGCAGAAAATAGCCGACGCCCACCACCAGCACGAGCGAGAGATAGACGAGGATGTCCTGCCCGAAGACGACGCGCAGGACGGGGTGCTCGGACAGCGCCGCCGGGAAGATCGGCCCGAGCCGTTCCACCGTGCGGCCGACGAAGCCGGCGCCAATCAGCGAGGACGCGCCGATGCCGAAGATCGTCAGCGCAAGCCCGGTCGCCACCTGATTGGCGCCGAGCGAGAGTGCCAGCACGGCGAAGATCATCGAGGCCGCGATACCGGCGAGTATGGCGGCGACGAGCCCCAGCGTTGTGCTGCCGCTCGAGAAGGCGATGGCGAAGCCGGCAACCGCGCCGCAGAGCATCATCCCTTCGACGCCGAGATTGAGCACGCCGGCCTTTTCGGCGACGAGTTCGCCCAGGGATGCGAGCAGCAGCGGCGTCGAGGCCGCGATCAGCGTCATCAGGATGGAGACGGCCATCGCGCTGGTCATGCCGGCCTCCGCTTCCAGGCGATCCGCCAGCGCACCAGCACATCCGTCGCCAGCAGCATGAACAGCAGCATGGCCTGGAACAGGCCGGTCGCGGCCTGCGGCAGCCGGACCGTCGATTGTGCGATCTCGCCGCCGACATAGGTTCCCGCCAGCACGATGCCGCCGAAGATGATACCGAGCGGGCTGAGGCGCCCGAGGAAGGCGACGATGATCGCGGTGAAGCCGTAGCCGACCGGGAACTGCGGCGTAAGCTGCCCGAAGGGGCCGGCGGCCTCGAACAGCCCGGCCAAGCCCGCGAGCCCACCGCTGAGCAGCATCGTCGCCCAGGTCGTGCGCGCCGCGCTGAAGCCGCCATGGCGCGCGGCGGCGGGCGCCAAGCCGACGACCTTCACCGCATAGCCGGCCGTGGTCTTCTCCATCAGCAGCCAGGCGATGATGGCGAGCAGGACGGCGGCGGGAATGCCGATATGGACGAGCGAGCCTTCCAGGGGCCGCGCACGAGGAAGAAGAGAAACTGCACCGCGACATAGGTCAGCATCAGGCTGGTCAGGATCTCGCTGACCTGCAGCTTCACGCGCAGCAGGGCCGGGATCGCGGCCCAGGCCATCCCGCCGAGGATGCCGGCCAGCACCATGGCGGGCAGGATCCACCAGCCGGTCATGTCGTAGGTGGCGAGCGCGACGCCGGTCCCCGCGATGGCGCCCATGACATATTGCCCCTCGGCACCGATGTTCCAGACATTGGCACGGAAGCCGATGGCGAGCCCGAGCGCGATCATCACCAAGGGCGCTGCCTTCACCCCGATATCGGCCCAGCGCTGCGACTCGACGAAGGGCGTGACGAAGATGCTGCCGACGGCATGGAAGCCGTCATAGCCCATCGCCGTGAAGACGAGCATGCCGAGCAGCATCGTCAGCCCGATCGCGATCAGCGGGCTCAACCATAGCATCAGCGCGCTCGGTTCGCGGCGGCGGCGCCATTCAAGCATGGGTCGCCTCCGCGCCATGGACACCGCCCATCATCAGGCCGATCTCGTCGATGCCGAGGCTCGCGACCGGGCGCGGCGCCGACAACCGTCCTTCATTGATGACGCAGAGCCGATCGGCGAGCTCGAGCAGTTCGTCGAGGTCCTGCGAGATCACGACCACGGCCGAGCCTTTGGCGGCGAGATCGACGAGCTCCTGCCGGATCGCGGCGGCGGCGCCTGCATCGACGCCCCAGGTCGGTTGCGAGACAACGAGGACGGCAGGCTGTTGGCCGATCTCGCGGCCCATGATGAACTTCTGCAGATTGCCGCCCGAGAGCGAGCGGGCGAGCGCGGCGTTGCCAGTGGTGCGGACATCGAAAAGCTTGATGACGCCATCGGCAAAGCGCCTGACTGCGCCGCGGCTGATGATGCCGAGCGGCGCCAGCGGCAGGCGGTGGCGTGCGGTCAGGATCCCGTTCTCGGCCAGTGAGAAATCCGGGACGGCGGCATGGCCGTTGCGTTCTTCAGGTACGCAGGAAAGACCGAGCGCACGCCGCACCCCGGCGCCCTCGAGGCCTATCGCCTTGCCGTCGAGCCTGATCGCCTCCGCCGTTGCCGCGAGCTGTTCGCCCGACAGCGCGGTGAGAAGCTCGGCCTGCCCGTTGCCGGCGACGCCGGCGACGCCGAGGATCTCGCCCGCCCGCGCCTCGAAGGAGACCTTCTTGAGATCGGTGCCGAAGGGCGGTGTGCCCGGTAGTGAAAGCCCGCTGACGGCGAGCCTCACCGCGCCGGCCTCGTTCGCCCGGCCATGCTCGATCTTGCGCAGCTCCGCGCCGATCATCAGCTCGGCCATGCGCTTGGTCGTCTCGACCTTCGGATCGCAGGTGGCGACGACGCGCCCGCCGCGCAGGATGGTGGCGCTGTCGCAGAGGGCTTTGATCTCGGAGAGCTTGTGCGAGATGTAGAGGATCGAGCAGCCCCCGGCGGCGATTTGGCGCAGAGTCTCGAACAGGCGCTCGACCTCCTGCGGCGTCAGCACCGAGGTCGGCTCGTCCATGATCAGGAGCTTTGGCTTCTGCAGCAGGCAGCGCACGATCTCGATGCGCTGGCGCTCGCCGACCGAGAGCGTATGCACTTCGCGCTCCGGATCGAGCGGCAGCGAATAGGATTGCAGGATCGTCGCGACGCGCCGCTTCAACTCCTCGCGGTCGACCGCTTCGTCGAGCCCGAGCGCGATGTTCTCGATCACCGTCATCGCGTCGAACAGCGAGAAATGCTGGAAGACCATGCCGATGCCGAGCTTGCGCGCGGCCTTGGGCGAGGGGATCGAGACGGGCGTGCCGTTCCAGGAGATCGTGCCTTCGTCGGCCTGCTGCACGCCGTAGATGATCTTGACCAGCGTCGACTTGCCGGCGCCGTTCTCGCCGAGCAGGGCGTGGATCTCGCCCGGTTTGACGCTCAGGCTGATGTCCTCGTTGGCTTTGACGCCAGGAAAGCTCTTCGAGATATGGGCGAGCGCCAGCCGCGGCGGCACTTCCTGCTCACGCGGCTGATTCATGTCTCGCTCGTCTCCCCTTCACCGGCTTCCGGCGGCCAAGCAAGCAACGCACCAGCTCGGCTGCCGTCAAGGCCGCGATGACCTCGGGACGCTTGTCGTCCACATCCGAACCGCCGATGGGGCAGGTGAGGCGCGCAAGGGTTCCGCGCCGCCCACCACTGCGCAGGAAGCTCGCTTCGAAACGGGAGCGTTTGGTGGCCGAACCGATCATGCCGACATAGGCGGCGTCGCCACGTGCAAGTGCCGCTTCCGCAAGCCGGTAATCGAGCGCGTGACTGTGCGAGAGTACGACAAAGGCCGTATTGGCTGATGCGTTGGCGACCGCACCCACGGGGTCGGCGATGCGGACGCAGGTGACGGCGGGCGGCAACCCGCTCATGACGTCGTCGCGGTCGTCGACCAGGGTGACGGTGAAGGGCAGGGCGGCGAGGGCTTTCACCAGGGCGCGGCCGGTATGGCCGGCGCCGAAGACGAGGACCGAGGGCCGGGCGGCTGCCTCCGCGGTCTCGCGCGCCGCCATGACGGCCGCCTCGGAGGCGGAGCAGTGTTTGAGCGAAACACGCACGCGGCCACCGCAGCACTGGCCCATCTGCGGCCCAAGCGGGATATCGAGGATCTGGTCGGGCGTTTTCTCGCTCAGCATGTGCCGGGCGCGGTCGATGCAGTGGAACTCGAGCTGGCCACCGCCGATGGTGCCGGCGATGGCATTGGCGGTCACGGCCATGCTGGCGCCGGCCTCGCGCGGCGTCGAACCCGCGGTGCCTTCGATGTGCACCAGCACGATGCCTTCATGCCGATGCGCGGTCAGAAAGGCGGCGAGGCTCACCGTTCTGCCTCCGCCCTGACCCGCTCGACTGCGTCCAGCACCCGCTCCGGCGTCGCCGGCGCGTCGAGGCGCGGACAGATCCGGTAAGCCCCGACGCTCGCTACGGCGTCTGACAGAGCATGCAGCACCGAGATCGCCAGCATCAGCGGCGGCTCGCCGACCGCCTTGGAACGATGGATCGTCGGCTCGCGGTTCGGCGCATTTTCCAGCAGATGCACATTGAAGATGCGCGGGCGGTCCGAGGCGACGGGGATCTTGTAGGTCGAGGGCGCATGGGTCCAGAGCCGGCCCTTCTTGTCCCAGACCAGTTCCTCGGTCGTGAGCCAGCCCATGCCCTGCACGAAGCCGCCTTCGATCTGGCCCTTGTCGATCGCCGGGTTCAGCGACTGGCCGCAATCATGGAGGATATCGACACGCTCGACCTTGTACTCGCCGGTCAGCGTATCGATCGCGACTTCGGCCGCCGCCGCACCATAGGCGAAATAATAGAACGGGTGGCCGCGCCCGGCCTTGCGGTCCCAATGGATCTTCGGCGTGGCGTAGAAGCCCGTCGCCGAGAGCTGGATGCGCGCCATATAGGCGGCGGCGATCAGCTCCTTGAAGGTGATCTCGTGCGTGCCGATCTTCACGCGTCCGGGCAGGAAGGCGATGTCGTCGGGCCGCGCCCGCCAGTGCTTTGCGGCGAACTCGGTGAGGCGCTTCTTGATCGTCTCGCAGGCATCGAGCGCGGCCATGCCGTTGAGGTCGGAGCCGGAGGAGGCGGCGGTGGCAGAGGTGTTCGGCACCTTGTCGGTGGTGGTCGCGGTGATCTTGACCTGATCGAGCCCGATGCCGAAGGCGTGCGCCACCACCTGCGCCACCTTGATGTAGAGCCCTTGCCCCATCTCGGTGCCGCCATGGTTCAGAGCGACCGTGCCGTCCGTGTAGACATGGACCAGCGCCCCGGCCTGGTTGAACCAGGTCGCGGTGAAGGAGATGCCGAATTTCACCGGCGTCAGCGCGATGCCACGCTTGATGACCGGGCTCGTCTTGTTGGCTTCTCGGATCGCGGCTTTGCGCGCCTGGTAATCTGAGCGCCGCTCCAGTTCGGCGATGACCTCACCCGCGATGTTGTCCTCGACCGTCTGGTGATAGGGCGTGAGGTCGCGATCGGTCGCGCCGTAGAGATTGCG
>JARYGW010000171.1:0-12011 GCA_033792295.1 Allobosea sp. | reverse complement strand
GATGTCGGAGCCGAGCAGGTTCTGGATCTCGACCGAGCGCTCGGGGCTGAGCACGTGCTTCGACCCGTCGATATGCGACTGGAAGGTCACGCCCTCCTCGGTGAGCTTCCGGAGCTGCGACAGCGACATCACCTGGAAGCCGCCGGAATCCGTCAGGATCGGATGCGGCCAGTTCATGAACTTGTGCAGCCCGCCGAGCCTGGCGACGCGCTCCGCGCCGGGCCGCAGCATCAGGTGATAGGTGTTGCCGAGCACGACATCGGCGCCGAGCGCCCTCACCTGCTCGGGATACATGCCCTTCACGGTGGCGGCGGTGCCGACCGGCATGAAGGCCGGCGTGCGGATGACGCCGCGCGGCATGGTGATCGCACCGGTGCGGGCGGCACCGTCACGAGCGGCGACATGGAAGGTGAATTCGGGAGTCGCGGCGATGTCGGGCTGCGCGAGCGGAAGGGATGCGGTCATGCCCTGCGAGGTAGAGCAGTGCGCGCCTTTAGGGAAGAGGTGCGCGCAGAAGGTGGGTCGCGCACGGCTTCCGCCACTTGCCGACGGGCGATTGGGCGGATGAAGCATGCGGGTCATCCCGGGCGCAGCGGAGCAGAGACACGGGATCCATGCCTGAGCACAACCGATGGAGGTTCCGGGATGGATTCCGAATCGGCGCAGCCAAAGCCGCTTGTCCGGGATGACCCGCGCCACTAGTCGCTCAGCCGTCCCTACTTCCCCATCAGGGCCGCCTCGTAGATCTCCGGCTTGAAGCCGACGATGGTCCTGCCCTTGCCGAGGTCGAGCACCGGGCGCTTGATCATCGAGGGCTGGGCGAGCATCAGCGCGATCGCCTTTTCCGCATCGAGCCCCTGCTTCTGCGCGTCGGGCAGCGCGCGGAACGTGGTGCCGGCACGGTTCAGCACCGTTTCCCAGCCATGCTCCTTGACCCAGCGCTCGAGCGAGGCCTTGTCGATCCCGCTCGCCTTGTAGTCATGGAAGGCATAGGCCGCGCCGTGGCCATCGAGCCAGCTGCGCGCCTTCTTCATCGTGTCACAGTTCTTGATGCCGTAGATTGTCGTAGCCACTCCGGTCACTCCTCAGGCCGGGCGCTTCGGGATGTCGAGGCCGCGCTGCACAGCGGGGCGCGACAGGCAGCGCTCCAGCCAGATCGGCACATGCGTCAGCTTGGCATAATCGACGAGCTCGCCCGCGCCATAGAAGCCGACGAGATTGCGCACCCAACCAAGGATCGCGATGTCGGCGACGGTGAATTCGTCACCCATGATCCAGGTGTGGTTCACCAGCCGATCTTCCAGCACGCCGAGCAGGCGCTTGCTCTCATTGGCGTAGCGGTCGCGCGGGCGTTTATCCTCGTATTCGCGGCCGGCGAATTTGTGGAAGAAGCCGAGCTGGCCGAACATCGGGCCGATGGCCGCCATCTGGAAGAACACCCATTGGATGGTCTCGTAGCGCAGACCGGCATCCTTCGGCAGGAGCTTGCCGGTCTTCTCGGCGAGATAGAGCAGGATCGCGCCCGACTCCCACAGACCCAGCGGCTTCCCGCCCGGTCCGTTGGGGTCGATGATCGCCGGAATCTTGCCGTTCGGATTGAGCGAGAGGAATTCCGGACCCCAGGTCTCGTTCTTGCCGATGTCGATGGCATGCGGCTCATAGGGCAGGCCCAATTCCTCCAGCGCGATCGAGACCTTCACGCCGTTGGGCGTCGGCAGCGAATAGAGCTGGATGCGGTCGGGATGGCTGGCAGGCCAGCGCTTGGTGATCGGGAAAGCGGACAGATCGGCCATAAGGGGCTCCGGTTGAATCGGGCGAAGTTCGGTCGGAAACGATAGAGCCCGCCGCGCCCAAGGCAACGGGGCAGCCGCACCTGCACCGCAAATCGGGTTTGCGGCGCTGCATGGTCAGGGATTGGCCAAGGGCCAGCGGCCGAGGATTTCATAAGGCTGGCACGGAACGCTTCGGATCAGGGCGAAGTCCGCCACGCGCCAACTCAATGGCCGCACGCGGAAGGCCTTCGTCCGGAAGCGGTCGTAGAGCAGTGTGAGATGGGGGTTGCAGCGCGAGCGCTTGCCGCGAAAGCCGCCCAGCCTCAGATCCCGATCGAGCGTGTCGTGAAGCCGATAGGCTCCGATCACGCCGTCCTCGCCGGTGATGACGAGCGCCGGAGTCTCGGCCGCCTGGGCAAAGGTCGCGACTTCATCGAACCTCAGCTTGAAGGCGTTCTGCCTGAGGCGCCCGGCCACGCGATGCATCAAGGCCAGATCCTGCAGATCGGGCTCCCTGGGCTCGGGCCAGCCCCAGAGCGTGACATGGTATTTGTCGATACCACGCGGACTGCCGGAAAGGCCGAGCCAGTTCCGCAACGCGCGGGCCATATGATCGGCCGCCGCCGCGGCCACGGGATTGGGCAGCAACGCGAAGAAGTAGTTCGCCGTCCTGGGAAGCCAGACACTCCGTTCCATGGCCGCCTCCTTTCGAAAGGATGCTCGAAGGAGGCGATACTAGAACAAAGAATGAACATTGAAAGACAAAGATTCGCCCCCTCACACACCTGCGCGGTTCTCGAAAGGCAGCACCGGCCCGCTTCCTTCGTTGGGTTACGCGGGGAGCATTAGCGAGAGGCGAAGAGAAGAGCCGCCGGCGGCTCGAGCACCTCGCCTCGCCTTCTAAATTTACCATTCTCACGAATAACTTCAGATATTTAGCGCTTGCCGTTACGTTGCCATCTATAGTCAAAATCGCTCATAGACGCGGATATATCTTGGATGTGCGGTTTTGGCGGCTATTTCGGCGCGGTCCGGGATGGAAGAGCCCTCCTCGAGAGGATGACAGCTGCCATTGCACATCGCGGCCCCGATGAGCAGGGCTTCTTCACCGCAGAAGTCGCCGGCCTCGGCCATGCGCGGCTGTCGATCGTCGGCCTCGAGGATGGCCAGCAGCCCATGTCCGATACAACGGGCGAGCTGACGATCGCCTTCAACGGCGAGATCTTCAACTATGTCGAGCTGCGCGAGCAGCTTCGCGCCAAGGGCCGCCAGTTCCGAACAGCCAGCGACACCGAAGTGATCCTGCATCTCTACGACGAGATCGGGGAGGATTGCGTCTCCGCGCTCAATGGCGATTTTGCCTTCGCTCTCTGGGACGGCCGCCGCCGCCGCATGATCCTGGCGCGCGATCGCATGGGCGTTCGGCCGCTTTTCTATACGAGGCAAGGCGAACGGCTCTACTTCGCCTCGGAGATCAAGGCGCTGCTCCAGGTCCCAGGCGTCGTGGCTGAGATCGATCCGATCGCGCTCGACCAGATCTTCACGCTCTGGGCCCCGATCGCGCCGCGTACGGCTTTCCACGGCATTTGCGAGCTCGAACCCGCCAACCTGATGGTCGTGCAGGAGGGCAGCGTCTCGATACGGCCCTATTGGAGCCTGAGTTATCCCGACCGCGACGCACCCGCGCGCCACCGAGACAAACGCGCTGCGGCCGAGGAGCTGTACGCCCTCCTGACAGACGCAACGCGTATCCGCATGCGCGCCGATGTGCCGGTCGGCTCCTATCTCTCAGGCGGCCTCGATTCCTCGATCACATCAGCGCTGGCGGCGGGCATGGCGCCGGGCGGCCTCAAGACCTTCTCGGTCACCTTCGACAGTGCCGAGCATGACGAAAGCGCCTTTCAACACGAGATGGCCCGCGCACTCGGCACGCAGCACAGCGCCATCGCCTGTGGAGCAGGCGATATTGCCGCCGTGTTCCCGGATGTCATCCGCTTCGCGGAGCGGCCGATCCTGCGCACCGCCCCTGCCCCGCTCTACAAGCTTTCGCGCCTGGTGCGCGAGACAGGCCTGAAGGTGGTGCTGACCGGCGAAGGCGCCGATGAAGTATTTGCCGGTTATGATATCTTCAAGGAGGCCCGCGTTCGCCGCTTCTGCGGAAGGCAACCCTGTTCTCGCATCCGCCCGCATCTGTTCCGCAAGCTCTACCCCTATCTGCCGGGCCTGAGGCAGCAATCGGCCGAGTATCTCGCCTCATTCTTCGGGGCGAGCGGTGCGGCGCTCGATGACCCGCTGTTCTCCCATCGACCACGGCTGGACGGCACAGCGGCAACGAAGTTATTCTTCTCTGGCGACCTGCGGGCCAGATTGTCCGGATACGACGCCGCCGAGGAGCTCGTCACGCGGCTGCCCGAGTCTTTCGCTCGTTGGCACCCCTTGCATCAGGCGCAGTATCTGGAAGCTCGCTTCCTGCTCCCCGGCTATATCCTGTCGAGCCAGGGCGATCGCATGGCGATGGCCCATGGCATCGAGGGCCGTTTTCCTTTCCTCGACCATCGTCTGGTCGAATTTGCCGCCGCCCTCCCTCCCGAGATGAAGCTGAAGGGGCTCGTGGAGAAGCATATTCTCCGGGAAGCGACCAAGGACCTGCTGCCGCCCACGATCAGCCGGAGAACCAAGCAGCCCTATCGTGCTCCGGACAGCCAATCCTTCGTCGGGCCGGGCGCGCGGGACTATGTCCAAGCGGCGCTGGGCCACGCCGAGGTCAGCGCCGGCGGGCTCTTCAATCCGAAGGCGGTGGCAAAGCTGCATGAGAAATGCAGCCACCATCCGGCTTCCGGCTTTCGCGACAATGCGGCTTTCGTCGGCATCCTGTCGACGCAGCTCTGGCTGACGGCCTTCGCCGGCGCCGGCAGTTCCACCGCGAAGGCCGCCTGAACACCATCAATAGAGAGGGAAAAACATGACAGACACGATCCGCGACGCAGTGAAGGCTTTTGTTATCGAGAACTTCCTGTTCGGCGACACGACCCACGCCATCGACGACATGGACTCGTTCATCGAGACCGGCATCATCGACTCGACCGGCGTCCTGGAGCTCGTGGCCTTCATCGAAGACCGGTACGGAATCACCGTCGCGGACGCCGATATCGTGCCGGCCAATCTCGATTCACTGGCGCGCATCACGGCCTTCATCCTGTCGAAGACCGCATCGCCCGTCGCGGCCTGAAGACAGGCAGCGGAGGTCTCAGGCTCATGCGGGTGGAGCAGTTCCTCATCGCGAGCGCGGCCGCGCATGGCGCGAAGACGGCGCTGGTCACCGACCGGAAACGGCTGCGCTATGACGAGCTGGACGATCTGTCGAGCCGACTGGCAGCCGCTCTCGCCGCCAATGGCGTGCGGCGTGGCGACCGCGTCCTCGTCTTCATGGATAATTGCTGGGAAGCTGCCGTCTCGATCTTCGCGATTCTCAAGGCGGGCGCGACCTTCAGCCCGATCAACGCCTCGACCAAGGCCGACAAGCTCGCCTATGTCATCGCCGATTGCGAGGCTGCCGCGATCCTGACCCAGGCGAGGCTGATGCCCGTCGTGACCCAGGCGCGTGCGTTGTCGGGCCGGCCGTTCTTCGTCGCATCGACGCAGGCGCCCTCCGGCATTGCACCGGATCGCGCCACACCCTTCGAGGACTGCCTCAAAGCCGCGCTCGAACCGATAAACCACGGCGGGATCGATAGCGATCTCGCCATGCTGATCTACACCTCGGGCTCGACCGGCCGTCCCAAGGGCGTGATGATGACGCATCGCAACATCGATGCAGCCGCCGAATCCATCACGACCTATCTGCGCAACACCCCCGACGACATCATCCTCAACGTCCTGCCCCTGGCCTTCGACTACGGCCTTTATCAGCTGTTGATGGCGATGCGGCTCGGGGCGACCCTCGTCCTCGAAAAATCCTTCGCCTTTCCGCAGGCGATCTTCGAGCGCATCCGCGCCGAGAAGGTCACCGGCTTCCCGCTCGTGCCGACGATGGCGGCACTGATCCTGCAGATGCGCGATCTCGAACCGGGCTTCCTGCCGAGCCTGCGCTATCTTTCGAACACAGCCGCGGCGCTGCCGCCCGCGCATATCGCCCGCCTGCGCGAACTCTTCCCGGGCGTGCGGCTCTATTCGATGTATGGCCTGACCGAGTGCAAGCGCTGCACCTATCTGCCGCCGGAGGAGCTGGACCGCCGGCCGGGTTCGGTCGGCATCGCCATTCCCAACACGGAAGCCATCGTCGTCGATGACGAGGGTAAGCGCGTGCCGCCCGGCATGGTCGGCGAGCTGGTCATTCGCGGGCCCCATGTCATGCAGGGCTATTGGCGCAATGACTCGGCCACGGAGCAGATGCTGCGCCCCGGCCCGCATCCCTGGGAAAAGCGCCTCCATACCGGCGACCTGTTCCGCACGGACGAGGAAGGCTTCCTCTATTTCGTCGGCCGCAAGGACGACATCATCAAGACCCGCGGCGAAAAGGTTGCTCCGAAGGAGGTCGAAGCGGTGCTGCACGCCCATCCCGGCATCGCGGAAGCCGTGGTAACCGGCGTGCCGGATCCGGTCCTTGGCCACGCCATTGCCGCGCTCGTGGTTCTCCGGGACGAGAGCTTGAGCGAACGGGACGTCATTCGCCACTGCGCTGGCCATCTCGAGGATTTCATGGTGCCGAAGCTCATCGAATTCCGCCGTGAACTGCCGAAGACCGACACTGGAAAGGTCAGCCGGCGCCTGGCCGCCGAAACGCTGGGAGCGGCGGAATGAACATCTCCCCTGGCCCGGGTCGCCCCGTCTTCTCTGCCGACACGCTGGCCCTCGACAACGCTGCCGAAGCCGACCGCATCGTAGCCGGGCTGCGCGAGCAGCTCCGTGGCATGCGCAAGCGCGGGCTGGTGCTCGGCCTCTCCGGCGGCATCGATTCCAGCGTCTCGGTCGCGCTCGCCGTTCGCGCTGTCGGCGCGAAGAACGTCTTCTGCCTGCTGATGCCTGAAAGCGATTCCGATCCCGAGAGCCTTCGTCTCGGCCGGTTGGTCGCCGACGCCTTCGGCGTCGAGGCGGTCGTCGAGGACATCGCCCCGACCTTGCGCGCGATGGGCTGCTACGAGCGGCGCGACGCCTTCATCCGCGAACTCGTGCCGGAATACGGTCCGGGTTGGGCCTCGAAGATCGTCATCGCGAACGCGCTGGCCGGCGATGGCTACAACATCTCCTCGCTGGTGGTTCAGGACCCCGAAGGCCGGCAGACCAAGCGGCGCATGCCACCGGCCGTCTATCTTGGCATCGTCGCCGCCACCAACATGAAGCAGCGCACGCGCAAGCAGATCGAATACTATCACGCCGACCGGCTGAATTTCGCCGTGCTCGGCACGCCGAACCGGCTCGAATACGATCAGGGCTTCTTCGTGAAGAACGGCGATGGTGCCGCCGACGTCAAGCCGATCGCACATCTCTACAAGAGCCAGGTCTATGCGCTGGCCGCCCATCTCGGCGTGCCTGAGGAGATCCGACGCCGGCCGCCGACGACCGACACCTATTCCCTCGCGCAGACGCAGGAGGAATTCTATTTCTCCCTACCTTACGACCGCATGGACCTCTGCCTCTTCGGCCTCAACAACGGCGTTCCAGCCGCCGAGGTCGGCGCCGCTGCGAAGCTGACGGCAGCCGAGGTCGAGCGTGTCTGGGCCGATATCGCCGCCAAGCGCCGGGCGACGCGCTATCTCCATCTCGGGCCGCAGCTTGTCCGCCCTGTCGAGGAGATCGCAGACTGAGACGGGTGGTCGCGAAAGGGCCTATTCGAACCGCCAGCCGGCCAGGCGGTTCCAGTGCTCGCCGGCCAGCCCGTTGAAGAAACCCTGCGCGCCCAGGAACGCATTCACCAGCGTTTCGTCGCGCGAATGCACGACGGTCGAGGCAGGTTGGGTGAAAGCGACCCGCCGGCCCAGCATCGCAGCCAGCAGGGCGGGTTGGGTTCGGCCACGCAGCCCGGAAGCGCCGTGCTGTGCCGCATGGCCGATCAGGCCGTCGATAACGGAGCCTGCCTGTCCCGGCATCGCCAGAACCTGCAGGACGCGCGCGATCCGGCCCGGCTGGACGTGATAGAGGAAGGCTCCGATCAGCGCGCCATTGGGCGACGAGACGGAGGCGAACATCGCCGCGCCGTAGTCCGGCTTCTGGGTGGCTTCTGCGATGATGTGGGCCAGCTGTTCCGCGCTCCAGTCGGGGCGAAGGGGAAATTGCCGTGTCAGCGGCTCCACCAGAGCCGCAAAAGCGGCCTGGTCGATATCCGTGACCTTCAGACCTGCCTTGCCGGTCCAGGCCGCCGGGACACCAGTCCAGCGCAGCTCGTTTTCCTGCATGCGCCCGCGAAGGTAACGGTCGAGCCCGCGCGCGAGCGGGCCGAGCACGCGGGCGGCACCGATCCGCTGCGAGGCGAGGTCGAGCATGAAGGCCGAGGGGCGGATCACCCGCAGCCAGTCCAGGCTGTATTGCGGCAGTGCAACTCCTCGCAGCTTCGTCCACATCTGGGTCGAAAGGGCATTCGCGGTTTCGCTGAAGGAGATGTCCTGCGGCCCGCCCAGAAAGGCCCGAAGCAGCCTTGCACCGGCCATCGGATCGTTCGCGCGCGGATCGACCATGAGCGAGCCGCAGATGGCGGCGCGCAGCTGGCGAGGGCCGTGGCGCATCGGCAGCAGGTTCACACCGACGAAACCCGAGATGTCGCCTTCGCCTGCAACATGGACGAGAGACGCGATGTCCGGATCGCAAACGGGGGCGTCGAGATACAGCCGGCGCAGATAGGTTTCGAGCGCCTGGGGCGGCGGTGTCCTGCCATCCCGGAACGTTCTTTGGAAGAGCCCGGCGACCGCGGGAAGATCCGCGGCCTGCAGGGGGCGTATCTGGCTCATGTTCAGCCTGCCAAGGAAGGAGACGGTGCGGCGCCGTTCCGTAGTTTGCGAGCGAGTGCGACGCGCGGCGCTCCGGCCTCGTCCCTGGCGAATGTCACAGGCTCGTAGGTCTTGGCCCTGGCGATCAGAGCTGCCACCTGGCGATCCTGCCCCAGCCCGAATTCGAACAGCAGCCAGCCGCCGGGCTTGAGGAAACCGACAGCATCCCGGATCAGCCGCTGGTGGATCGAAATGCCGTAAGGCCCTCCGTCGAAGGCCTCGCGCGGTTCGGCTTCGAGCAGATGCGCGCTTTCGCTGTCGAGGCGCGCGGTCGAGATATAGGGCGGGTTGCAGACGACCATATCCGCTGCGCCGGCAAGCCCCTCGCCCGCCAGCGCACAGAACAGGTCCCCCTGCCGGATGGTGACCCGGTCCTTCAAGGTCAGGCGCTCGGCATTGCTCCGGGCCAGTGCGACCGTGCTGTCCGTCAGGTCCGCCGCCCAGACACGGGCCGCCGGAATTTCCGCGGCTATGGCCAGGGCAAGATTGCCGGAGCCGCAGCACATGTCGATCACGACCGGATCCAGCGCGCCATCGTGAAGGAGCGCGACAGCGCTCCGTCCAAGCAGCTCTGTTTCCCGACGCGGTACGAGAACGCCAGGAACGAGCTCCAGCGTCACGTTCATGAAACGATGCAACCGGGGTTCAAAACCGCCAGCTGCTGCTGCTGCTCTGCGCGGCACGGCGGCTCCTTCCGTCACGGGCTGGCAATACAGGCATGATGACCTATCGCATTCCGGTAAATGGCCGCTGAAAGGACGTCGTCAATTGATCATCACGTTCGGAAGCGTCGCCGCCGGCGTCCAGCCCATTGGCCCTACCCGGCCAACGGGCTGACACTCGCCGCGTTCGAAGCCGAAGACGCCGCACGAACCGCCTGAACCTCAACTCTTCACACCCACCGGGCCCGTGGATGTCGCGCTTCCTCGCATGTCTCTCACGGCTGTCGGCGCCGCGCCCGCCGCCCCGTTGTCGGCGGTAGCCCAGAGCAAGAACCTCGAATGGATGTCCAGTTCGCCGGGAGAGCGCTCGACCTTATGTGCCGCCATGGTCGAGTTGCCGCCGGTCTCTCAGCCTCGCATTGGCGGACGGCCGCCAGACTCCCGCCGATTTCGGCAAAGAGAGGCACCTGCATCGGCCAGATCGGCAGTCTTCCGCGAAGAGCCTGCTGGCAGATCCCTTGAGTTCACGCGATCGGGGAGAGGTTGAGATACGCCCTGAAAACCGCTCCATAAAAGCAGCCAGAGGCCACAAGCACAAAGCCGTGCCAGATCGCATTCTGGAACGGCAGACTTTCCCAAACGTGGAAGACGACGCCCACGGAGTAGAGCACACCGCCGATCAGCATCAGCCATAACGCCGTCGTCGGCAGTGTTGCGATGCTGTCCCAGAGGACGACGCCGCTCCAACCGAGCAGCAAATAGAGCAGGATCGACAGGCGATCGAGACGGCCGGGCAGCGCGATCTTGAGCACGACGCCGACTGCGGACGTGATCCAGATGATCGCGAGCAGAACATGCGCCCAGAGGCTCTCGCCAAGCTTCGCAAGAAAGGGCGTGTAGGTCCCCGCGATCAAGATATAGATCGCCGAGTGATCAAAGCGTCGGATCAGCCATTTCCTCGGCGAAATCGGCCACATATTGTAGGCGGCGGAGACGATCAGCGCCGTAAGCAGCGTTCCACCGTAGATGGAGACGGGAAGCAGATCGACCATCGGCGCGGTGGCGAAAACATAGGCTATGAGTGCTGCGACAGCTCCGACAGCGAGCGCGATGCCGACGATATGGATCACCCCGTCCGCCCACAGCTCGGCGCGACTGAAATGGAAGCGTCCAAACGACGGTGAGTTCATCGCATCAATTCCGATCTGGTGGACGTCAAACCTCGTCAGGATGCTTGCCGATCTTTCGTTCCCTGACAATCAGGCGATTTTGGGATTTGGCGCCGACCGCTCGTCGGCACAATATCTGCTGCCGGGCTGCAGCTCGACAATTCGACCAAACTATGCGTTTCAAAATATATCTAGATATATTTCTCTCTTTTTGACAGCGAATCATAGATATTTTCTAGAAATACCGATCCATTACTATGTATTGACTCCGCAGATTTATCACGAACTTCTAACGATATTACTGCTAAAATCGAATCAAGAATCGTATCTGCGACGTATTTATTCGTGACAACGACGTCTACCAAGCGCAGCGCTCTTAGAAAGAAGCCTCAGCGCGAAGGCGTGCTTTATGAGATGGAGCCACGCTGCGCCTAAGGCTATGCGTCGAACCCACCCATGAGCACGTACTTAATCTCCACGAACTCCTCGATGCCGTGGAGCGAGCCTTCACGGCCGATGCCGGATTCCTTGACGCCGCCAAACAGCGCGGCCTCCGTGCCGAGAATGGCCGCGTTGATACCGACCATGCCGTATTCGAGCTCTTCTGCGACGCGGAAGGCACGGCCGAGACCCTTCGTATAGAAATAGGCGGCCAGGCCAAACGGCGTGTCGTTCGCCATCGCGACGCGCGGGACTCAATAATTTCCCGAAGCTGCTTCCTTCAGGATCAGCTTGTCGAGCGTCAGGTCAGCGACGGCGCGGCGGAGCCGGGCGTTCTCGGCCTCGAGATCCTTCATCCGCTTCACCTGATCTGACTTCAGGCCGCCGAGCTCACGACGCCAGCGGTAGTAACTCACCTCCGTCACGCCGATCGAGCGGATCGCATCGGCAACAGATTGCCCCTGCGAGACCAGTACATCGACCTGGCGTAGCTTCGCGACGATCTCTTCGGGCTCGTGGCGCTTCTTCGGAATCTCGGTCCTCCTGTCTGCCAAAAGACATATGTGGAACGGCTCCGCGGACAAGCGCGCTTTGCAACGGTAACCCGAGCCGGAACGGTGCGGTCATATGTTCGGCCTTTGCATGCGGCCGGGGGCCGCTGGCCTCGACGAAGTCCGCGATGGGAAGGGCAGATCATACTTGCGCGCTCGGAGGCGCGAAGTCTTTTGCGGCCTGCTTCACACCGGGTTGGCGTCCCGTAGGGTCTCGTCATTCGAGTGCACCTTGTCCTGATCGGCGGCGGCGCGCCGGTCAGCTCCGATCGGCTTCTCGATCTCAGGCGCCTGTGGCGGCGCCGTCCGGGAAGCCGGATTGGCGATAGATGCCGCCTTTCACCAGCAGCGCCCAGATGATCCGAGCCATTTTATTGGCGAGCGCGACCGCGGCGACCTTCGGCGGTCGGCGCGCCAGAAGCGCCGTCGTCCACAT